>NC_011891.1:2131000-2446500 GCF_000022145.1 Anaeromyxobacter dehalogenans 2CP-1 | reverse complement strand
GAAGGTGACCGCCGCCGTGCCTCCGCGGCGTGAAAAAAAGGGAACCGAGAATACCAGAACGGGTGCTCGCCGCCAGGGGCGTGCTGCGCGGCCGGCGGGCTTCCCCCGTGGGCGGCGGGCGCCGCGGATCAGCTTCGCGGCGGGCGGCCCAGCTTGCGCTGGAGCGCCTCGAGCACGTTCGCCGGCACCAGGCCCTCGACGTTGCCGCCGAACTGCGCCACCTCGCGAACCAGCCGCGCCGAGACGAAGAAGTAGTCCTCGCCGGTCATCACGAAGACCGACTCGAACTCCGGCAGCAGCTTCTTGTTCATGTTCGCGAGCTGGAACTCGTACTCGAAGTCCGAGACCGCCCGCAGCCCGCGCAGCACCTTGGGGATACCGCGCGTGCGGGCGTAGTCCACCATCAGGCCGTCGAAGGAGTCCACCTCGACGCGCGGATCGTTGCCCACGGCCTCGCGGATGAGCGCCTTGCGCTCGTCGACCGTGAACATCGGCGACTTCTGCGGGTTGTTCGCGACCGCCACGACGAGCCGGTCGAACAGGTTCAGCCCGCGCTGGATGATCGCGAGGTGCCCGTTGGTGAGCGGATCGAACGAGCCAGGGTAGATGGCGGCGCGGTTCATGTGGGGTGCGCAGTATCGCTCAGTCGCGCTGGTAGATCGAGATTCCCGTGCCGCCGTACGTGCGCCGATCCGCCAGCGAGAGTGGACCGATCCGGTCCACGGGCGGCCGGCGGGCGTCGTGCTCGGCGACCGCCCGTCCCCCCGGCGCGAGCAGCGGGCCCAGCGCCGCCAGCGCCGCGTCCGGCCCCTCCGCGTAGGGCGGATCGACGAACGCCAGCGCGAAGCGGCCCGGCGCGAGCCGCGCCAGCGCCTCCGGCACCCGGCCCCGGACGACTTCGACGCGATCGGTCCAGCCGCAGGTCTCCGCGTTCCGGCGCAGCAGCTCCGCGGTGGGGCGATCCGCCTCGACGCACACGGCCCGCGCGCAGCCGCGCGAGAGCGCCTCGAGCGCCAGCGCGCCGGTGCCGGCGTAGAGGTCGAGCACGTCGCCGCCCTCGAAGAACTGGCCGAGCAGGTTGAACACCGCGCCGCGGACCTTGTCGCTGGTGGGCCGCGTCCCCTGCCCCTTCGGCACGGCCAGCCGCCGGCCGCGCGCGGTCCCGGCGATGATGCGCGTCACGCGCCGCCCTCGGTGAGCCGCGCCTCCAGCGCCCGCGCCAGCCCGCGCGCGCTGCCCGCCGCGCCGAGCCGCTCCAGGAAGTCCATCACCTCGACGTAGACCCGGGCCTCGCGCCGGTCCGCCTCGTCGGCGCCGCCGCCGAGCGGCGCCCGCGCGCGCGCAGCGGCCGCGCCCCCGTCCTCGCACGCCTTCACCGGCGAGCCCGCGAGCAGCCCGAGCAGCGGGCGGGACACCGGCCCACGGCGCACGACGGGCACGCCGGCGAGCGCCGCCGAGAGCCGCGCCAGCGCGCCCACCTGGGCGCGCGCGTCCTCCGGGCCCGAGGGCGCCGGGCAGCGCACGCTCGCCACGTCGGGCGGGGCGCCGCACGCCGCGAGCGCCTCGAACAGCACCGCGGCGTGCCGCGCCGCCGGGGCGCCCGGGTCGATCGGCACCACGCAGTCGACGCACACCCCGCGCTCCAGCGCCCCCGCCGCCACCTCGGCGAGCACGCGCGCGCGCTCCTCCGCGGCCACCTCCGCCGCGTCGATCGCGAGGTGCGTGAGCCCCGCGTCCACCAGGCGCCACGCCTCCTCGCAGGCGCGGTCCACCTGCATCGCCGCCTCGCCCTCCACCCGCACCTCGGCGGAGAGGAAGATGGGCAGCCCCGCCGCGACCTCGTCGGCCGCGGCGGTCACCGTGGCGAACCAGGGCTCCGGCGCCGTGCCGGCCGGCAGCGCCAGGCCGAGCGCGCTGCCCAGCTCCTTCGCGGCCACCAGCGCGGCCCGGGCCACCGCGGCGGAGGGCGCGGCCACGAGCGGGAGCGCCGTCCCGAGCTCCACCGCCGGGCCCATCAGCTCGCGCAGCGAGAGGGGGCAGGCGCCGCTGCGCGGCGGCAGGCGTCCGAGCACGCCGGGCGGACGGAACGCGAGGATCCGCGAGAGCACGC
Organism: Anaeromyxobacter dehalogenans 2CP-1; assembly: GCF_000022145.1. Classification (NCBI taxonomy): domain Bacteria; kingdom Pseudomonadati; phylum Myxococcota; class Myxococcia; order Myxococcales; family Anaeromyxobacteraceae; genus Anaeromyxobacter; species Anaeromyxobacter dehalogenans. Next base: position 2,444,390 of record NC_011891.1, on the reverse strand, counting down.
CCGGTTCATAGCACGCGAGCGCCCGGCCGGCGGGCCGCGGACGGCGCGTCCGCTTGACGGGATGTTCGTCCGTTAACTAGGATGCGCTTTCCGCTATGACGGACATCCATCCAGCAGAGCTCCGGCGCCCCCTGGCGCACCTCGACTGGCTCGAGGCCGAGGCGATCCACGTGCTGCGCGAGGTGGCCGGGCAGTGCGCGAACCCCGCGCTGCTGTTCTCCGGCGGCAAGGACTCGGTCTGCCTGCTGCGCCTCGCCGAGAAGGCGTTCCGGCCCGCGCGCTTCCCCTTCCCGCTGCTCCACATCGACACCGGCCACAACTACGCCGAGGTGATCGCGTTCCGCGACCGCCGCGCCGCGGAGCTCGGCGAGCGGCTGGTGGTGCGCTCGGTGGAGGACTCGATCCGCGAGGGCAAGGTTTTGCTGGCCCGGCCGGACGAGCCGCGCAACCGGCACCAGTCGGTCACGCTGCTCGACGCGATCGCCGAGCACGGGTTCGACGCCTGCATCGGCGGGGCGCGCCGCGACGAGGAGAAGGCCCGCGCGAAGGAGCGGGTCTTCTCGTTCCGCGACGACCTCGGCCAGTGGGATCCCAAGCACCAGCGGCCCGAGCTGTGGAGCCTCTACAACGCGCGGATCCGCAGGGGCGAGCACATCCGCGCGTTCCCCATCTCCAACTGGACCGAGCTCGACGTCTGGCAGTACATCGCGCGCGAGCGGCTGGAGCTGCCGTCGATCTACTTCGCGCACCGCCGCCCGGTGGTGCGGCGGGGCGGCGCGCTCGTCCCGGTGACCGAAGTCACGCCGCCGCGCCCCGGCGAGCGGGCCGAGGTCGTCTCGGTCCGGTTCCGCACCGTCGGCGACATCACCTGCACCGCGCCGGTCGAGTCCACCGCCGCGACGGTGGAGGAGATCGTCGCCGAGACCGCCACCACCACCGTCACCGAGCGCGGCGCGACGCGCCTCGACGACCAGACCTCGGACGCCTCGATGGAGCAGCGCAAGAAGGAGGGGTACTTCTAATGTCGCGCGAGGACGGGCTGCTGCGCTTCCTCACCTGCGGGAGCGTGGACGACGGCAAGAGCACGCTCATCGGCCGCCTGCTGCACGACACCCGCTCGATCCTGGCCGACGCGCTGAGCGCCATCGAGCGCACCTCGCGCCGCCGCGGCCTGGACGCGGTGGACCTGTCGCTGCTCACCGACGGCCTGCAGGCCGAGCGCGAGCAGGGCATCACCATCGACGTCGCGTACCGCTACTTCTCGACCGGCGCGCGCAAGTACATCATCGCCGACGCTCCCGGCCACGAGCAGTACACGCGCAACATGGTGACCGCCGCGTCCACCGCCCACCTCGCGCTGGTGCTGGTGGACGCGCGCAAGGGCGTGGTCACCCAGACGCGCCGCCACGCGGTCATCGCCCACCTGGTCGGCATCCGGCACCTCGTGTTCGTGGTGAACAAGCTCGACCTGGTGGGCTGGTCCGAGGAGGTGTTCGCGCGCATCGAGGCGGACGCCCGCGCCTTCGCCGCCCGCCTCGGCATCCTCGACGTGCGCTTCGTGCCGATCTCCGCGCTGCACGGCGACATGGTGGTCGACCGTGGCGCGAACCTCGGCTGGTACCGCGGCCCCACGCTGCTCGAGCTGCTGGAGCGGGCGCCCGCGGCGCACGCCGCGCCCGGCGAGCGCCTCCGCTTCCCGGTGCAGTGGGTCTGCAGGCCGCACACGCGCGAGCACCACGACTTCCGCGGCTTCGCCGGCCGGGTGGAGTCCGGCGCGGTCGCCGTCGGCGACGCGGTGCAGGTGCTCCCCTCCGGCCGCACCACCCGCGTGAAGGAGATCCGGGTCGGGGACGAGCGGCGCGCCTCGGCGTGGGCCGAGCAGTCGGTGATGCTCACGCTGGAGGACGAGGTGGACGTCTCGCGCGGCGACCTGCTGGTCCACGCCGGCGAGGGGCCGGAGCCGACCCGCACCGTGGACGCGCTGGTGTGCTGGCTCTCCGAACGGCCGCTCTCGCCGGCGCGGCGCTACCTGGTCCGGCACACCACCCGCGAGACGCGGGCGCAGGTGAGCGAGATCGCCTGGCGCCTCGACCTCGCCGCGCTGGAGCGGGTGCCGGCCGAGGGACTCGCCATGAACGACATCGGCCGGGTGACGCTGCGGCTCGCCCAGCCCGTCGCGCCCGACCGCTACGCCGACGCCCGCGCCACCGGCGCGTTCGTGGTGATCGACGAGGCGACCAACGACACGGTGGGCGCGGGGATGATCCAGTGAGCGAGCCGATCGCGCAGGAGCTGGCGGCGCTGGCGGCGCGCCACGAGGGCGGCCAGCCGGAGGAGATCCTGGCCGCCGCGGCGGAGCGGTTCCCCGGGCGCATCGCGCTCGCGTGCAGCTTCGGCGCCGAGGACTGCCTGCTGGTGGACGCGGTCGGGCGCGCGCGGCTGCCCGTCGAGATCTTCACCATCGACACCGGGTTCCTGTTCGCGGAGACGTACGCGCTGTGGGGCCGCCTCGAGGCGCGCCACGGGCTGCGGATCCGCGCGGTGAAGGGCGACGCGCCGGCGGTGGTGCCGGCCGGCGAGCCGCCGCCCTGGGAGCGCGACCCGGACGCCTGCTGTGACGTGCGCAAGGTCCGGCCGCTGCGGGCGGCGCTCGCCGCGCTCGGCCCCTCCGGCGGCTGGGTCACCGGCATCCGCCGCGACCAGACCCCGGACCGCGGCGGCGCGCGCGCCTTCGAGTGGGATCCGCGCTTCGGCCTCGCGAAGGTGAACCCGCTCGTCGCCTGGACCTCCGACGACGTCTGGCGCCGCCTCCGCCGGCTCGGCGTGCCCACCAACCCGCTGCACGAGCAGGGCTACCCGTCCATCGGCTGCGCCCCCTGCACCAGCCCGGTGCGGCCCGGCGAGGATCCGCGCGCCGGGCGCTGGCGCGGGCGCGAGAAGACCGAGTGCGGGCTGCACCGGCTCGGGCCGGGCGGGGAGCGGCGATGACCGCGGTCGGCGCGGCGACGCTCCCGGGCCGGGCGCGCCGGGTGCTGCCCGGCTTCGGGCTCTCCACCGGGCTCACCGTCGCCTGGCTCTCCGCGGTGGTGCTCGTCCCGCTCTCCACGCTGGCGCTGCGCGCGTCCACGCTCTCCTGGGCGCAGGCCTGGGCCGTCGTGGCCTCGCCGCGCGCGGTCGCCTCCTACCGCCTGAGCTTCGGCGCCTCGCTCGCCGGCGCCGCGGTGAACGTGGTGTTCGGCGTGCTGGTGGCGTGGGTGCTGGCGCGGTACCGCTTCCCCGGCCGCTCGCTGGTGGACGCGGTGGTGGACCTTCCGTTCGCGCTGCCCACCGCGGTGAGCGGCATCGCCCTCACGGCGGTGTACGCGCGGAACGGGTGGCTGGGCGCGCTGCTCGAGCCGCTGGGCGTGAAGGCGACGTTCTCTCCCCTCGGCGTCACGCTGGCGCTCACCTTCATCGGCCTGCCGTTCGTGATCCGCACCGTCCAGCCGGTGCTGGAGGACCTCGACCCCGAGCTCGAGGAGGCGGCCGCGACGCTCGGCGCGGGGCGCTGGGCCACCTTCCGCCGGGTCATCCTCCCCGCGCTCGTGCCCGCCGCCGTCACCGGCTTCGCGCTCGCGTTCGCGCGCGGCCTCGGCGAGTACGGCTCGGTCGTCTTCATCTCGGGGAACATGCCGCTGCGGACCGAGATCGCGCCGCTGCTCATCATGACCCGCCTCGAGCAGTACGACTACGCGGGCGCCTCGGCGATCGCGTGCGTGCTGCTGGGCACCTCGTTCGCGCTGCTCCTCGGGATCAACCGGCTGCAGGCCTGGACCCGCGTGCGCACGGGGACGGCATGAGCGCGCGCGTCGCCAACCAGGATCCGGCCGCGGTGCGGTGGGCGCTCACCGGCCTCGCGCTCGCGTTCCTGGCGGCGTTCGTGCTGGTCCCGGCCGCGGCCGTGCTGTGGGAGGCGGTGCGCGGCGGCGCCCAGGTCTGGTGGGCGGCCGTGACCGACCCCGACGCGCGCGCCGCCATCCGGCTGACGCTGCTCGTGGCCGCCTGGTCGGTGCCGCTCAACACCGCGTTCGGGATCGCCGCCGCGTGGTCGCTGACCCGCTTCCGGTTCCGGGGCAAGAGCCTGCTCGTCTCGCTGGTGGACCTGCCGTTCGGCGTCTCGCCGGTCATCTCCGGGATGGTGACGGTGCTGCTGTTCGGGGCGCAGGGCTGGCTCGGCCCGTGGCTCGACGCGCACGGGCTGAAGGTGGTGTTCGCGGTCCCGGGCATCGTCCTCGCGACGGTGTTCGTGACGTTCCCGTTCGTCGCACGCGAGCTCATCCCGTTCATGGAGGCGCAGGGCGTCGAGGAGGAGGAGGCCGCGCTCGTGCTGGGCGCGAGCGGCTGGCAGATCCTCTCCCGCGTCACGCTGCCCAACGTGAAGTGGAGCCTGCTGTACGGCGTCGTCCTGTGCAACGCCCGCGCGATGGGCGAGTTCGGGGCCGTCTCGGTGGTCTCCGGCCACGTGCGCGGGGTGACGAACACCATCCCGCTCCACGTCGAGATCCTCTACGACGAGTACGCGTTCCGCGCGTCCTTCGCGGTCGCCTCCCTCCTGTTCCTCCTCGCGCTGGTCACGCTCGTCGCCAAGAAGGCGCTCGAGTGGAGGCAGCGGTCGGCGCGGGCGGCGGCCCGCCGGAGCCACGCATGAGCATCGAGATCCGCAACCTGTCCAAGTCGTTCGACGCCCACCCGGTCCTGCGCGACGTCACGCTCGACATCCCCGAGGGCGAGCTGGTGGCGCTGCTCGGGCCCTCCGGCTGCGGCAAGACCACGCTGCTGCGCATCCTCGCCGGCCTGGAGGTGCCCGACGCCGGGGAGGTCCGGCACGCCGGCGAGGACGTCGGGGCGCGCCCGGCGCGCGAGCGCAACGTGGGGCTCGTGTTCCAGCACTACGCGCTGTTCCGGCACATGACCGTGGCGGAGAACGTCGGGTTCGCGCTGGCGGTGCGCCGGCGGCGCCGCGCCGAGATCGCGGCGCGGGTGGACGAGCTGCTCTCGCTGGTGCAGCTCGACGGGCTGCGCGCGCGATACCCGCACCAGCTCTCCGGCGGCCAGCGGCAGCGCGTGGCGCTGGCCCGCGCGCTCGCCACCTCCCCGCGGATCCTGCTGCTCGACGAACCGTTCGGCGCGCTCGACGCGCGCGTCCGCCAGGAGCTGCGGCGCTGGCTGCGGCGGCTCCACGACGAGCTGCACGTCACCAGCGTGTTCGTCACGCACGACCAGGAGGAGGCGTTCGAGGTCTCGGACCGGGTGGTGCTCATGAACGCCGGCCGCGTCGAGCAGGTGGGCACCCCGGCGCAGGTGTTCGAGGAGCCGGCCAGCCCGTTCGTGATGCGCTTCCTCGGCGCGGTGAACGTGTTCCAGGGCCGCGTGGAGGGGAACCGCACCCGGGTCAACGAGCTGGAGTTCGCTGCCCCCACCGCCGGCACCGACCGCGCCCGGGCGAACGTGTACGTCCGGCCGCACGAGCTGGAGGTGCACCGGGCGCCGGTGCCGGGCAGCTTCGCCGCGCGCGTGGTCCGGCTCGTGCCGCTCGGCGCCGCGACCCGGGTCGAGCTGAGCGCTCCGGGCTACGGCAGCGCGGTCGAGGTCGAGCTGGACGTCCGCAAGGGCGAGGCGCTCGGCCTCCAGCCCGGGGACCCGGTCCACCTCTCGCCGCGGCGCGTGCGCGTGTTCCCGGCCGCCGACGGCGAGCTGGACAGCCTCACCGCCAGCGGCCTGTAGGGGCGCCGCTGCCCGGAAGCCACGCGCGAACGGCGACGGCGCGGCTCCGGGAATGGCGACGGGCCGCTCAGGTCCCGGGGACGTAGATCTGGTCGAAGGTCCCGCCGTCGGCGAAGTGCGCCGCCTGGGCCTTCTGCCAGCCGCCGAACACCTCGTCGACGGTCACGAGCTTCACCTGCGGGAAGCGGCCGGCGTGCCTCGCCGCGACCTTCGGATCGCGCGGCCGGTAGAAGTTCCGCGCCGCGATCTCCTGGCCCTCCGGGCCGTACAGGAACCGGAGGTACGCCTCGGCGACCGCGCGCGTGCCGTGGCGGTCCACGTTGCGATCCACCACCGCCACCGGCGGCTCGGCCAGGATGCTGGTGCGCGGGACCACGATCTCGAGCTGCCCCTTCCCGAGCCGCTCCACCGCCAGGAACGCCTCGTTCTCCCAGGCGAGCAGGACGTCCCCGATGCCGCGCTCGACGAAGGTGGTGGTCGAGCCGCGCGCGCCGGAGTCGAGCACCGGCACGTTGTGGAAGAGCGCCTTCACGAACGCCTTGGCGCTCGCCTCGCTCCCGCCCGGCTTGCGGAGCGCGTGGGCCCAGGCCGCGAGGTAGTTCCAGCGCGCGCCACCCGAGGTCTTCGGGTTGGGCGTGATCACCTGGACCCCCGGCTTCACCAGGTCGTCCCAGTCGGCGAGGTGCTTCGGGTTGCCCTTGCGCACCAGGAACACGATGGTGGACGTGTACGGCGAGGCGTTCTGCGGCAGCCGGTGCTGCCAGGCGGGCGCGACCAGGCCGACCTTCGCGACCGCGTCCACGTCGTAGGCGAGCGCCAGCGTCACCACGTCCGCCTCGAGCCCGTCGATGACGGCGCGCGCCTGCTTGCCGGAGCCGCCGTGGGACTGCTTCACGACCAGCTCCTGACCGGACTGCGCCTTCCACTGCGCCGCGAACGCCCGGTTCACCGCCTCGTACAGCTCGCGGGTCGGGTCGTAGGAGACGTTGAGGAGCTTCACCTCCGCGGCGCGCGCCGGTGCCGCGACCGCGACCAGCGCGGCGAATGCGGCGGCGAATGCGAGCGCGGCGGCACGCCGGCCCAGCTGCTTCACACGATGAGACATGGCCCTTCCTCCCTGGCGACGCGGCGGCGCCGCATCCGTTCTAACGGATGAGCATCGTAGGGAGCGCCGTCTGTCCGGTCAAGCGAACAACCGTCCGTTATGACGGCGCCGGCGGGCGCGGGCGCGCGGTGCAGGGATCGGAGCGCGACTCGGCGGCCGGGGCGGGATCAGTGCCGGTGCACGTCGTCGACGTGCGCGTACTCGGCCGACTCGATCTGCAGCGTGGTGTGGTCGATCCCGTACCGGTGGCGCAGGTCGCGCTTCACCGCCGTGAGGATCTCGTCGTTGCGGCCCACGCTCCCCGGCTCCACCACGAGGTGCGCGGAGAGAGAGAGCATGCCGCTCGAGATGGTCCAGATGTGCAGGTCGTGCACCGCGACCACGCCCGGGCAGCACTCCATCTGCGAGCCGATCGCCCCCGCGTCGAGGTGCGCGGGCACGCTCTCCATCAGGATGTCGGTGATCTCGAGGATGAGCCGCACCGCGCCCCAGAGGATGAGGAGCGCGATGGCGAGCGAGAGCACCGGGTCGATCCAGCGGAGGTCCGGCCGGATGCCCATCACCACCGCGCCGGCGAGGATGGCCACCGAGGAGATGGTGTCGGAGAGGACGTGCAGGAACGCCGAGCGCGCGTTGAGCGAGTGCTCACCGTGCAGGAACCAGAGGATGGCCAGGTTCGCCGCGAGGCCGATGCCGGCCACGAACGCCATGAGCTCGAGCCGGATGGGCGGGCCCGGATCGCGCAGGCGCTGGACCGCCTCCCAGGCGATCCAGCCCGAGAGCACCACCAGCGCGCCCACGTTGAGCTGCGCCCCGAGCACCTCGGCGCGGCGGTAGCCGAAGGTGCGCTTGTCGTCCGCAGGCCGGGTGGAGAGCCAGGCCGCGACGAGCGCGAGCCCCAGCGCGCCCGCGTCGGTGAGCATGTGGCCCGCGTCGGAGACGAGCGCCAGCGAGCCCGACAGCCAGCCGCCCACCGCCTCGGCGACCATGATCGCGGCCGTGAGCGCGAGCGAGATCCCCAGGCGGCGCAGGCTCGCGCCCGCCCCGTGCGCGCCGTGCTGGTGCGCCCGCTCGTGCTCGGCGTGGTGGAGGCCGCACGCGCCGCGGCGCTCGCCGGACCAGTCCCGCGCCCCTCCTGTCCCGGCCGTGGCCGGGGGCTCGTGCGCTCCGTGGACGTGCGGGTGGCCGTGCGACATTCCGCTTGAACCTCCGGGCCGTGCAGTCTACGCCATGCTCCATGGACGCGCACGCGCGGGCGGCACGGCAAGGCCCCGCCGCATCGCACGCGGGCGCGGCCGCCGCCGGGACCACGCACGGGGAGCCGATGGAACGCACCGAGCCGCAGCAGGCCATCGCCCGGGACGGGACCCGGCTCCACTGGACCCACCGCGGGTCCGGCGAGCCCGCGGTGGTGCTGACCGACGGCATCGGCTGCGCCGGCTACGTCTGGCGGGCGCTCGAGCCCGCGCTCGCCGGGCGGCACCGGACCGTCCACTGGAACTACCGCGGCCACGGTCGGAGCGGTCCGCCGGCCGATCCGGCCCGGGTCGGCCTCGAGGACTGCGTGGACGACCTCCTGGCGGTGCTCGACGCCGCCGGCGAGCGCGCCGCGGTCATCGCCGGCCACTCGATGGGCGTGCAGGTGGCGCTCGAGCTGTACCGCCGCGCGCCCGAGCGCGTGCAGGCGCTCGTGCTGGTGTGCGGCGCGCCCGGCCGGCCCATCGACACGTTCCACGACTCGCCCGTGCTCCGGCTGGCGTTCCCGTTCGCGCGGGCGCTGGTGGAACGGTTCCCCGAGGCGGTGCGGACCGGGTTCCGGGTGCTGCTCCCGAGCGAGCTCGCCATGCAGTACGCGCTGCAGTTCGAGGTGGACCGCACCCGCGTCGAGCGCGCCGACCTCACCCGCTACTTCGACGACCTCTCGCGCGTCGAGCCCACGCTGTTCGTGCGCATGCTCGCGTCCGCCGCCGAGCACGACTGCCTCCCCCACCTCCACGAGGTGGAGGTGCCGACGCTCGTGGTGGCCGGCGAGCGCGACTCCTTCACGCCGCTCCGGCTCTCCGAGCGCATGCACTCGGAGATCCCCGGGAGCGAGCTGCTGGTCGTGCCCGGCGGCACGCACGTCGCGCCGCTCGAGGCGCCCGACCTGGTGGCCGAGCGCGTGCTCGCGTTCCTCGAGGCTCGCGTCGCGGCGGCCCGCTCCCGCAAGCGCGAGTCGCCAGCCTCGAAGCGCTCCCGTCCCGCCGCGACCCGGCGCCGGCGTCCCGCGACCACCCGGCGCCCCGAGTGATCGCCCCCTCGCCCCGCGACGCCCGCCCCGCGGGCCACGCCCCTGCGCGCCGCGCGCCCCGCGCCGCGCTCGCCCTCGCCCTCGCCTGCGCCTGCGCCGTCCCGCTCGCCGCCGCGGCCGTGGCCGTGGCCGCGCTCGCGCTCGTCCCCGCCGCGGCGCGCGCCCAGCTCTACGATCCCGGCTTCACCTGGCGGACGCTCGAGACCCGGCACTTCCGCGTCCACCACCACCAGGGCGAGGAGGCGCTCGCGCAGGAGGTGGCCCGCGCCGCCGAGCGCGCGCACGCGATCCTGTCGCCCGTGCTCGGGTTCGCGCCGCGCGAGCGCACCGAGATCGTCCTCTCCGACGACACCGACGACGCGAACGGCCTCGCCACGCCGCTGCCGTACGACACCATCCGGCTCTACGCCGTCCCGCCGCCCGGGCTCTCCGAGCTGAACGACTACCGGGACTGGGTCTCCAGCCTGGTGTTCCACGAGTACGTCCACATCCTGCACCTCGACCATGTGGGCGGGCTCCCCGCGCTCGCCAACGCCGTGTTCGGGAAGCTCTTCGTGCCGAACGGCCTCACGCCGAGCTGGATGGCCGAGGGGCTCGCGGTGCTGCACGAGGCCGACGGCGAGGCCGTGCCCGGCGCCGGCCGCAACGCGAGCGCCATCCACGACATGTACGCGCGGGCGCTCGCGCTCGACGGCCCGTTCCCGCGGCTCGACCAGATCTCGAACCCGCTGCTGGAGTGGCCGCTCGGCACCGCGCCCTACCTGCTCGGCGGGCGCTTCATGGCGTTCCTGCGGGCGCGGTACGGCGACGCCGCGATCGCCGCGTTCGTCGCCGACCAGGGCTCGCAGGTGTGGTCCTACGCGCCGAGCTGGGCCGGCGCGCGCGCGTTCGGCGGGCGGGACTTCCCGTCGCTGTGGGCCGAGTACGCCGAGGAGGAGCGGCGCCACGCCGAGGCGGTGCGCGCCCGGGTTCACGAGCGGCCCGTCACCGTGCCCACCCGCCTCACCCGCGCCGGCGGGCGCGTGGAGACCCCGCGCTGGTCGCCCGACGGGAGCTTCATCGCGTACCAGAAGCGCGACCTCGACCGCCGGCCCGGCACGTACCGCGTCACCCCCGGCGGCGCCGACCTCGGCCTCGCGCTCACCGTGGACGTGAACGGCGCGCTCTCGATGGCGTCGCCGCGGGAGGCCGTGGTCGCCATCGGCGAGGTGTGGCGGCTGCACCGGACTTACGACGACCTGTGGGCGGTGGACCTCGCGCGCGGCGCGCGGCGCCGGCTCACCGATGGCGAGCGAGCCGGCGATCCCGCCGTCGTGCCCGGCGGCCGCGCGGTGGTGTACGTGCGCCACGAGCCCGGCGGGCGGATGGCGCTGGTGCGCCGGACGCTGCCCCCAGCGCCCATGGTCCCCGACGACGCGACGCTTCGTGAACGTCGCGCGGAGCTGGCCGTCCCGCCGCCCGCGCAGGTCGAGGTGCTGTTCGCCCGCCCCGGCGCGCAGGTCTTCGCGCCCGCACCGTCGCCCGACGGCCGGCGCATCGCGTTCGAGCTGCAGGAGGGCGGGCGCCGCGACCTCGCGCTGTGGGAGGACGACGAGGTCCGGCGGATCACCGACGACGACGCCCTCGACACCGGGCCCGCCTGGACGCCCGACGGCCGGTACCTCCTGTTCGCGTCCGACCGCGGCGGCGTCTACGACCTGTACGCGTGGGAGGCCGCCACCGGCGCGATCCGCAAGGTGACGAACGTGGAGACCGGCGCGTTCCAGCCCGCCGTGTCGCCCGACGGGCGGACGATCGGGTTCGTCACGTTCGGCCGCGAAGGCTACGACGTCGCCACGATCCCGTTCGACCCCTCCGCCTGGCTCGAGCCCACGCCCGCGGCCCCCGCGCCGGCCGTCGCGCGCACGGCGCCCGCCATGGCCCCCACCGCGACCGCCGCGCCCACCGCGACTGCGGCGCCCACCGCGACCGCGATTCCCTCTGCAAGTGCGGTCGCCGCCACCGCCGCGCCCCCCAGCGCGCCCGCAGACCCCACCAGCCCCGCGACCGCGACCGCCCCCTCGACGTCCTCCCCGCCCCCGCCCCTGCCCTCGCGCCCGTACCGCGCGCTCGACACCGTCGGCCCGCGGTGGTGGCTGCCGCTGTGGGGCAGCGACGGCGCCGGGAGCATCTACGGCGCCATGACCGGCGGCGTGGACGTGCTGGCCCGGCACGCGTGGGCGCTGCAGGCGTGGTGGAGCGAGGGCGGGCGCGAGCCCGGGTACGCGTTCTCGTACCAGGGCGGCTGGTCGTGGCCCACGCTCGATCTCGCGTCGGTGCGCTACTTCGACTCCGCGCCCGGCGGCCGCGGCGTCGAGTCGGTGTGGACGCCCGTCGCCGCCGGCCTGACCTTCACGTTCCCCGGGCTCGCCGAGACGCTCAGCTTCCGGATCGGCTGGGCCGGCACCTCGTACGACGTGCTCGGCGAGACGCGCCGCGCGCCCACCTCGGACTGGCTCGAGTGGCGCGACGGGTTCCTCTCCGAGGCGTCGTTCCGCGCCGTGTACAGCGACGCGCGCCGGTACGTGCGCTCGATCTCGCCCGAGGAGGGCCGGACCGTGGCGCTGACGCTGCGCGCCGCCGATCCCACCATCGGCAGCGACTTCGGCCTCACGCGGGCGCGGCTCAGCGTCGCCCAGTACCTGCGCGTCCCCGGGACCCGCCACACCGTGCTCGCGCTGCGGCTCGCCGGCGGCGTGGCGGAAGGGTCCATCGGCGGCCGGGCGCCGTACGAGCTCGGCGGGGCCGCCACGGTGGACCCCGTCGCCGTGGTGATGCAGACCGCCGGCGTCGCGCCCGACCAGCTCCGCGGCTACCCGTACGGCTGGCTCGCCGGGACCGCGTTCGCGCTCGGCAACCTCGAGCTGCGCTTCCCGCTGCTCGCGCCCGTCCGCGGGTACTCCACCTGGCCCGTGTTCCTGCGGCGGGTGCACGGCAGCGTGTTCGTGGACGCCGGCGACGCGTTCGATCTCCCCGGCGAGCTGCCCTTCGCCGGGCACCCGTTCTCGTGGAACGAGGTGCGCTTCGCCGCCGGCGCCGAGCTCCGCGCCGAGCTGGTGCTCGGGTACTGGCTGCGCACCGACCTGCGCCTCGGCCTCGCCCACGGGTTCGGCCGGCTGCTGGCGGGAGAGTGGCGCGAGCCCGGCGTGGACCCCGTCACCGCGTACGTGACGGTGGGGCAGTCGTTCTAGCCGGGCCCGGGTTCCGGTCCCGGTTCCGATCCCGGGAACTTCCACACGAGCGCGTGCGGCGCCCGCCCGCGCACGCGCAAGAAGCCCCCGTGGATCGCGACGAGGTGGTGGGGCGCGCAGAGCGAGGCGAGGTTCCACGGTTCGTCCGGCCCGCCCCGCGCACGCTGCCACACGTGGTGCGCGTGGTCCGCCGCGCGGGTGCACCCCGGAACCAGGCAGAGCCCGCCGTCGCGTTCCAGGACCCGCCGCGCCAGCGTGCGCCGGCCGCGCAGCACCCCAGGTGTCGATGAAGTGCCGGGCGATGATCCCCAGGCACTCGCCGTCCCGGACCGGCCTCCCCGCAGCCAGGCGGGCCGCGCCCAAGGCCGCGTCGAGCAGCTCGACCACCCCAGCGGGCAGCCGGGCCTTCCACGCCCGACGCGAACACATCTGCGCGTCCTCGGCTGACTCCGCATTGCGCCGGAGGGCCGCGCAGGGCGTGGTCTCCGCGCGCGCGATCCACGCATCGACCGTGTCCTCGTCCGCCGCGTTCGCGATGACGACCGCCTTGCCGTAGCTCACCCGTCCCTCCGCCAGCGCCGCGCGGAGCGGCGGCAGCGCGTGGAGGCGGCGCTCGAGCGCGATGCGCTGCTCGATCGCGCGGAGCGACATTCCCAGGCGCTCCGCGCAGTAGTGGCCGAAGGAGGCGAAGCCCGCCTCGCGCCAGAGCCCCAGGCACCGCATCAGCAGGCCCAGGTGGCCCACCAGCGCGTCCCAGCGCGTGCGCATGGCCGCGAGCTCGCGCAGGCGCGCGTCCAGGGCGTGCAGATCGCCCGGCGCGAGCCCGCCGGTGACATCCGGCGCCGCGAGCGGCTCGAGCTTCTCGAGGTAGCTCCAGCGCTCCGTCTCCTCCTCGAGCGCGAGCCGGGCCGTGTCCCACCACTCGCTGCCCCGGCCCCGCGGCGCGCCCTCGAGCGCCGCCGCCGCGGCTTCCGGGTCGAGGTCCTCGAGGCGAAGCCGCTCCGGCTCCGGGTGCGAGGAGAGGTACTCCTGGCAGAGCGCCTCGATGCGCTGCCACCGCGACGCCGTCGCGCCCAGCATGGTCCCCGCCAGCGCGAGCGCCTCGCGCAGCGCGGACCGGTCCCCGTCGGAGAGCTCGAGTTCGAGCGGAGCCAGCGGCCCGCTGGTCTCCCCGTCGTCCGGCGTCGCGCGATCACCGCCCGTCCCGTCCCGCACCGCCAGCGCGAGGGCTCGGACCGTCTCGACCCGCGCCCGCGCCACCCAGCGCTCCTCGTCCGGCCCCCGGGCGACGCCCAGGACCACCTGCGCCTTGCGCAGCGTCACCTCGCCCGCGCGCACCGCCGCGTGGAGCAGCGGGCGCTCGCCGAGGCCCGCCGAGAGCCGCGCCAGCCGGCGCGAGGTGGACTCCGGCAGGCCCAGCCGCTCGCGCGCGTAGTCGCCCAGGCTCGAGTAGCCCAGGCGCAGCGGGCCGCCGCCCGCCTCGAGCGCACGCAGCCCGTCGCCCAGGGCAACGTCGAGCGCGCCCGCGCCCCGGGCCACGCGCGCCAGCAGCCCGTCGATCAGCTCCGCCGCCTCCGGTCGGAGGATGAACCGCCGCTCGCTCGGCCGCGGGACCTCCAGCTCCCACGCCCGCACCGCGAGCGCCTCCAGCCCGTCCGGGCCGTCAAGCTGCTGGTTTTGCTGGCGAACGTTCGCGTCCACGGCCCGAGGCGTAGCACGCGCCTCTGACACTCCGAGCGAAGGACGCGAGGTCGCGGATGGGTCAGGCCGGGTGCGGTGCCCGGATGGCCCGGACGATGCGGAACGGCGCCGAGACGAGCGTGCGGGCGAGCTGCCAGGTGTCGCGGACCAGGTCGGAGAGGATGTCGGAGAGCGCCTCCTGGTGGATCTCCTCCAGGCGCTCCTCCTCGGCCGCGGCCGCCTGCTCGATCGCGTTCTCGGCCACCATCTGCCCCACCCGCTCGCGCTCGGCCTCGCGGGCCTCCCGCGACTGGGCCGCCGCGTCGCCCACGAAGCGCTTGCCCGGCGCGGAACGCCGCACCTCCGCGCGCTGCTGCGCCAGCACCTGCTTCGCCGCCCCCGGCCGATTCTTCACGGTCATGGACGGAAGCTAGGCGCACCCCCGCCCCCGCGCGACGGCCCCCGGTCCAGGCCTGCGAGCCCTTGCGGCCCGGCGTGGGCGATGCTAGAAAACGCGCGCTTGAGCAGGGCCGCCGACATAGCTCAGCTGGTAGAGCAGCTGATTCGTAATCAGCAGGTCCCCAGTTCAAGTCTGGGTGTCGGCTCTTCGAAATAACGGGCGCTTGGCCTCACGGCCGGGCGCCCGTTGTTCTTTGTAGGACCTGCGCTAGGGGATGGCCCGGCTGCCGTCCAATGCGCCGCGACCGCTTTCGTGCTCCTGCATGGCCTTGAGGGCTCGTCGCGCGCGCCGTACGCCGGCTGCCTCGCCGCGCTCGCGCTGCGCGAGGGCGGCCGTCAGCGGCCGAGGCCGGCCGCACGTGGCGGGACCAGGGTGGGGCCAGCGCAGTAGGCGCTCGCGCCGCTCACGATGGCGAGTACGTGCCCGTCCATCCCGAAGTCGATCCGCACGTCCTGCCCAGGAGCACAGGCGTAGTCGACGCAACGCCACTCGCAGTGGAACGCGACGGGCGTTCTTGGTGCGGTGGTCTCGTCGTACGTACTCCAGCCGAAGGCGTCCGGCGGGCATGTGACGTGGGTGTCGAGGAAGAGCGGGTCGTCGAACGTGCGCGTCCGGAGGACCTCGACCGGCGTCTCGCACGAGAGGTCCACCGCGGCCTCGTCCGGCGCCGGCTCGCCGAAGACGTAGTACGGCTGCTGGTCCCCGCCCGCGCACGCCACCACCAGCACCGCCGCCAGGCCCACTCTCCGAGAAGTCATACCGACAGAGTACCAGACCCGCAGTCTCGTCAGGGGGTGCACGGGCGCCACGATGTGCGCGTTCGCGGCGCGGCTGGCGCTCGCCGCGCCGCCGTCCACCGTGTCGCCATGGCCCGTACGCTGCCGGTGCCTACCGCGGCCTTCACGCCTCGCCCTCCCCAGCCCCCTTCGTCCGCGCGATGGCGACGTCCACCTCCGCGAGGATCCGCCGTGCGTGCGAGAGGAACACCTCACCGGCGGGCAGGAGCATCATCCCGCGCGGCGTCCGCTCGAACAGGCGCGTTCCGAGCTCGTCCTCGAGCGCGAGGATGTGCCGCGACAGGGGCGGCTGCGTGAGGTGCAGCTTCCGGGCGGCGCGGCCGACGTGGCCCTCCTCGGCGACGGCCACGAAGGACTGGATACGTGAGGCTCACGGGCGCAACCTATCCGAAGCCCGGCGTGCGTGTCAGGTCCCGGAGGACCACGGCCCTCGGCGGAAGCACGGGCCGATGCCGAGACGGCATTGGACCCCTCCGGCGGCTCGCGGGACCTTGCCGGCATGGCAATCCCATTGCTGGGCGAGCAGGCGATCGAGCGGACGCGGCATGCGGGCAGGGCCGCGGCGGCGACGCTGGCGCACGTGGCCGAGCGGCTCGCGGCGGGCGTCTCCACGGCCGACATCGACGCCTGGGTGCGCGAGGACACCGCGCGGCGGGGCGGCCATCCGAGCCAGCTCGGCTTCCACGGCTTTCCTGCGGCGGTCTGCACGAGCCGGAACGACGTCGTCTGCCACGGCGTCCCGCGCGCCGAGGAGCGGCTGCGCCCCGGCGACATCGTGAACGTGGACGTGACCACGCGCCTCGACGGCTTCCACGGGGACACCTCGGCGACGTTCTGCATCGGCGAGGTCTCCGCGGAGGCGCGGCACGTCGTCGAGGTCGCCCGCCGCTGCCGCGAGGCCGGGGTGGCGGTCGTGCGCCACGGCGTCCGGCTCGGCGACGTGGGCGCGGCCATCGAGGAGGTCGCGCGCGCCGGCGGCTGCAGCGTGGTGCGCGAGTACGGCGGTCACGGCATCGGCAAGGCGATGCACGGCCCGCCGCTCGTGATGCACGTCGGCCCGAGGGGACAGGGCGTGAAGCTGAAGGCCGGGATGGCCATCACCGTCGAGCCGATGGTGAACCTCGGCCGACCGGAGGTGAAGCTGCTCGCCGACGGGTGGACGGTGGTCACGGCGGACGGGAGCCTCTCGGCGCAGTTCGAGCACACGGTGGTAGTGACGCGCGACGGGTGCGAGGTGATGACCGGATGCGCCGGACGTGCAGCTCTGGCGCCCGCCGCGTCCGGGCTGAGCGCTTGACCGAGCGTCATCCCGCCGCCGCCGTTCGGGCCACCCCTCACGACCGCGCCCTCGCCTCGTTCGCGGCACCGCGGCCCGCGCGCACCGCGCGAGACTGGCGAGAGAGGGGATCGCCATGGACCGCCCAAAGGTGCTCGTCGCCTACTACTCGCGGTCGGGGCACACCCGGCGGATCGCCCGCGCCATCGCGGCCGCGCTCGGCGCGGATCTCGAGGCGCTGCACGACCCGACCGACCGCGCCGGCGTGCTCGGCTTCCTGCGCAGCGGCGCGGAGGCGGCCGCGGGCGTGCTCGTGCCGCTGGAGCGCCCGCGGCACGACCCCGCCACCTACGACGCGGTGGTGATCGCGACACCGGTCTGGGCGCTGTCGGTGAGCTCGCCGGTGCGGACGTACCTCTGGCTCGAGCGCCGTCGGCTGCCGCCGGTCGCGTTCGTGGCGACCATGGGCGGTCGCGGGGCGGATCGGGGCTTCGCGCAGATGGCCTCGGTCGCGGCCCGGGCGCCGGTCGCCACGCTCGCGGTCACCGAGCGGGAGGCCGTCGGCGCTCTACCGCGACAGGGCATCGCCCGCCTCACGACGGCGATCCTGGTGCGCGCGCGCAGACCCTCCCGTCGCCGGAAGGCACGCGCCGCCTGATGGGCCGGGCCAGAGTCGCCTGCAGCCGCCCCGCCCCGCCCGTTCCGGGGCATCTCTCGGAGCCCCTGCGGCGCCCGTGCAGCCGCCTACGAGCGCGGGATGTTGCGGCACGCCGGCAAGGCGCCCGGGCGCTGCCTCACGGCCGGATGGCACCGCGCCATCTGGCGCGATATATCTGCCACATGGCAGAGGGCGAGGCGAAGGCGATCGCGATCCTGGGCGGCCGGGCGCTCCTGCGCCGCGGTGTTGCAGCAGGCCGGAAGGCGGGCGCGACGCGCCCGGCCGCGCCCGCGAAGGGCTCCCGCCCCGCTGCGAAGGGCCCCGGGAAGGCGCGCCTCGCCCCCGGCGATCTCCGCTGGACCGGCCTCATCCGCGCCGGCCTGCCGGCCCGGTCCACCCAGACGCTCGCGTCGTCACTGGACATGTCGGTGAAGGACCTCGCCGCGAGCCTGCGCCTGCCGGTCCGGACCGTGCACCGGCGCCTCGAGAAGGGCGAGCCGCTCACGCCGGAGGAGAGCGAGCGCGCGGTCCGCGCGGCGCGGGTGCTCGCGAAGGCGGAGGACCTGCTCGGCGAGGCGCACGGTCGCGGCTGGGTCCGCGCACCCTGCCGCTCGCTCGGCGGCGAGATCCCCATCACGCTGCTCGACACGGCCGACGGCTTCACCGCGGTCATGGACGAGCTGGGCCGCCTCGAGCACGGCGTCCTCTCCTGACGTGGACGCCTGGCGCATCAGCTTCGCCCGCCACGCGCCCGACGGGCGCCGCGCGTTCTCCGGCGAGGGCGCGCGCCTGTACGGCGGCCGCTGGAACTCGAAGGGCGTCGCCGTGGCCTACGCGAGCGCCACGCTCTCGCTCGCGGCGCTGGAGCTCCTCACCCACGCCGAGCAGCGGTTCCTCGCCGGCGCGCCGCTGGCGGCGTGCCGCGCCACCTGGCCCGACGACCTCGAGGTCGAGGCCGCCCCGCCCTCCGTCTACGTCCGCGGCTGGCGCCGGAGCCCGGCCCCGCCAGCGCTCGCGGCCTTCGGCGACCGCTGGATCGCGGAGCGGCGCACGGCGATCCTGCTGGTACGCTCCGCAGTGATCCCCTCCGAGCAGAACGTGCTCCTCAACCCCGCCCATCCGGACGCCGCGCGCATCGCCTACGGCGCGCCCGAGCCGTTCTCGTTCGATCCCAGGCTCGTCCGCTAGGCGCCGGCCCCCGCTCCCCCTCGTCGCCCGACGACCGGCTCGACGCCGCGCGGCGCGCGGCCGTCGCCGCGGTTACGTTCTGCCTCCGCCCGGCGCCACCGGGCAGGCACGCGGACGGCTGCGACGGCCGGCCGCGAGCGCCTCACCTCCACGGAGGAGCGTTCATGCACAAGCCCGAGGCCCGGTCACACGGCGCGCAGCCGCGACGCCCGGCCGTGGCCGAGCGCGCCTCCCGCGTCGTCCACGAGCTCTCGACGCCGGGCGGCCGGCCGCTCTGCGGCGCCGACGCCGTCCTCGCGCCGCCCCACCAGCCTCTGCGCGTCACCTGCACCGCCTGCCTGCGGCTGCTCGCGGACGACGCGCGACGTGCCGCCCACGCTGGCAGCCCGCGCGCGGACGAGTCCGAGGACTGACGGCGCCTCCCGTTCGCGTGGGGCTCCTCCGACGCCCGGCGCTCGCATCGCGCCCCGCGTCGCCAGGCTCCGCGACGGCTAGCGCGCCGGCCCGGCGTCGTGCGGCGCCGCGGACGACGGCTGCAGATACGGGAGCCCGTCCATCTGCTCGATCGCGAAGAGCCCGTGCCGGGCGCCCCAGGTCGCCCACGCCAGCTCCGGCCCCCGAACCCACACGACCCTTCCGCCCGAGCCGACGAGGGCGCGCTGCTGGCGGATGCACCAGACGAGCCTCCCCCACCCGCGCCACTCCGGCACGAGCAGCGAGAGCCGCTCCCGGAGCACGTCCATCCAGCGTGGCTTGCGCATCGTCTCGACTCCTGAGCGTGCGAGGTCGTCACCCCGCGCAGAGGCGAGATGACCGCGAGCCCCCGCCGACGGGTGGACGCGCGCGTTCGTTCGTTGGTGACGGGGGACCGAGCGGCCGCTGCGCCGCTGCTGCGGGGCGGAGCGCCGGAGACTCGTACCACAGTAAAATGTATCACGCCCGCGACCCGAGCGCCGCCCGCTGCGCGGGCCGAGCGCCCGCACGTCACTCCTTCGTGATGGTCCCGTAGTACGTGCCGGAGCATCCGATGACGCGCTCGCCCATGGGATCGCGCCGGTAGTCGACCGTGAACGTGATGCGCGTGGCCGACTCCTGGTGGAACTCCTCGACCAGGTGGAACGTGACGTCTCCGCCGCCGGTGAGGCACTCCCGGCTGATGTTCTTCTGGCAGCGGTCGGACGAGACGACGTTCGAGAGCGTCTCACAGCTGGTGTATGGCGAGCTGTCGATCGGCCCCCACGGCGTGAAGGACGTGCCCGGCGCCATGTTGCTCGAGAAATCGGTGCCGGCGCCGCAATCGCCCTCGAAGCGGGTGAAGTGGTACAGCCACTCGCCGTGCCCGCCCTCCTCGAGGAAGCACGCCGTCGGCTGCGGCGGAGGCGGCTGCGGCGGCGGCGGCTGGGGTTCCGGCTGTGGCGCCGGCGGCTGCGGTTGCGGCTGGGGCGCCGGCGGTTGCGGCTGGGGCGGCTGTGGTTGCGGTTGCGGCTGCGGCTGCGGTTCCGGTTGAGGTTGAGGCTGCGGCTGGGGCCCAGGTGCCGGCGGCGACGGGTCACCTCCCCCGCACGCGAGCATCACGATGACCGCCACCGCGATCGAACCCCTCATGGCTTTCCCCTCGGCGCGGACCTGGCCTCTGTATTGATGCGCGCTGCTTCACGGAACGCGTAGGAGGGACGATGGGGAAGCGGGCGCCCCGGATGGCGCTTGCCCGGGGGGCGACCGGACATGACGGTAGCGATCGAGGAGGCGACGCCATGCTCCCATCGACGCGCGCGACGACCGGCGGGACCGAGCTGCGCCGCGGCGGCTATGAGATCAGCACGCGCCGTGACCGGCTCGACCTCGACCTCGTCCACCGGTTCCTGTCCACCGAGTTCTGGGACACGCTCGGCATGACGCGCGAGGTGCTGGAGCGCGCGGTCGAGCGTTCGCTCTGCTTCGGTGTCTACGAGGGCGACCGGCAGGTCGGCTTCGCGCGCGTCGTCACCGACGGCGCCACGTTCGCGTTCATCACCGACGACTTCATCCTCCCGGCGCACCGCGGCCAGGGCCTCGGCGCGTGGATGATGCGCTGCATCCTCGCGCAACCGAGCTTGCAAGGCCTGCGCCGCGTGCTGCTCGTGACGCACGATCCGAGGCTGTATCTCAAGTCCGGGTTCACTCCCCTGAGCGAACCCGAGACCTACATGGAGCTCGCGGCCACCGGAGGGTGACCGTCGAGGTCGCCGGCGCGGCGTCCGAATCAAGCCTGCCGGACGCGCGCGCAAGGTTTCGCCGTGCACGCCCCACCACAACTCCGCGGCCGGCGGTGCCCGGCGAAGGAGCGTGCCATGGCGGCGTCCCTGTACGAGCGGCTCGGCGGCGAGGAGAAGATCGCCCAGATCGTGAACGACGTCCTCGAGCTCCACCTGCAGAACCCGATCATCGGCACGCGCTTCCGCCGCGCGCTCGCGCACGGCGCGGCGGCGTTCGGCGGTGACGAGGCGGCCGCGGCGGCGCGGCTGAAGCGGGTCACGGTGGAGTTCTTCGCGTCGGGGAGCGGCGGCCCGCAGACGTACACCGGGCGCGACCTGCGCGAGGTGCACACCGGCATGAACGTGAGCGAGCAGGAGCTGGTCGCCGCCATCGACGACATCGTGCTCGCCCTGGAGCGGAACGGGATCGGCGCGCCCGAGCGCGGCGAGGTGGTGGCGATCCTGTACTCGCTGAAGGGCGAGGTGCTGCGGATCTGACCCCGCGCACGAAAAGAGGGCGCCTGGACCATCCAGGCGCCCTCCCCCGCTGCGAGGCCCCACCTCTCGGCGGAACAGGCGGTGCTCGCGGACCGGGGACGACCGTTCGCGCGGCTAGAACGCGTAGCGCAGGCCGGCCGAGACGCCGTCCACCCCGCCCGCCTTCGCGATGGCGTCGGTGATGTCGAACGTCTTCGTGCCGTTCCGCTCGTTCTCGATGTGCGCGAAGACCAGGTACACGTCGGTCTTCTTCGCCAGCGGGCGGAGGTAGCCGAGCGCGACCTTGGAGGCGCCGGCGGCGTCCGCGGCGTCCTCCCACATCTGCGAGTAGGACGCGCGGACGGTGCCGCCGATCCCAGGCACCGGCACGGTGACGCCGGCGAGCGCGCTGGTCTGCTGGGCGGTGTCGTCGCTCAGGCGGTAGAAGCCGCCCGAGGCGTGCAGCTTCACGACGCCGAGATCCCAGGTCGCGCCGGCGTTGCCGATGCGGGTGATGACGTCGGTCACCTTGCTCTTGTCCTGGTAGTAGGCGACCGCGGCGAACACCGGGCCGTACTTCCAGCGCAGGCCGCCGGAGAAGCCGGGCGTGTCGTCGCCGTTCCCCTCCGTCTCCGGGCCGGCGCGGTTCTGGGCCCAGAGCGCGGTCAGCTCGAGGCCCGCGAACGTGGGCGTGACGTACTGGACCGAGTTGTCGGTGCGCGACTGCCGCTTGAGCAGGTTCTCGATGTTGCCGACGGTGCCGATCTCGAACGGATCGACGTCGCACTGCACGTAGTAGCCGGGGGTCTGATGGCGGCCCACGGTGACCTTCCCCCAGGCGCCGGTCAGGCCGGCGTAGGCCTGCCGGCCCCAGAACTGCGCGCTGGTCGAGCTGCCGGTGTCGAGGCTGACGCCGGTCTCCACCAGGAACAGGGCGCTGATGCCGTTGCCGAGGTCCTCGGTGGCCTTGAAGCCGAGCCGGCTGCCGGAGAGCTGGCCGGACTCGACGAGGTCGGTGGGGGTCTGGTGCGGGACGGCACCGTTCGCGCCCTGCACGTGGGCGTAGCCGACGTCCATCTTGCCGTAGATCGTGATGGCGGGCGGCTCCGCGGCGGCGGGGCGGGCGGCGACGAGGCAGGCGAAGAGCGCTGCCGAGACGAGCGGTCTCATGGCTTCCTCTCTCTCAGGTGGCGGTGCGGGCTGCGGGTCAGAACACGAAGCGGACGATGACGAGCCCGGTGGCGATCGCGACCACCGTCGAGATCAGGCCGGGGACCATGAAGCTGTGGTTCAGCACCCAGCGCCCGATGCGCGTCGTCCCGGTGCGGTCGAAGTTGATGGCCGCGACGATGGTCGGGTAGTTGGGGATGAAGAAGTACCCGTTCACCGCCGGGAACATCGCCATGAGCGCGGGCGCGGGGATGCCGAGGGCGATCCCGAGCGGCATGAGCGCGCGCACGGTGGCGGCCTGGCTGTAGAGCAGCACGGAGAGCGCGAACAGCGCGGCCGCGAACAGCCAGGGCGCGGCGGTGACCATGCCCTTGATGCTGCCGCCCAGCACCTCCATGTTGCCGGCGAAGAACGTGTCGCCCATCCACGCGATGCCGAAGATGGCGATCACCGCCTGCACGCCGGCCCCGAACACGCTGCCGGTCGCGACCTTCGAGACGTCCACCCGGCAGACCATCAGCATGAGCGCCGCCGCCGAGAGCATCACCATCTCGATGGTGTGCGGCATGCCGAGCTTGGTGACGCCGCTCGCGGTGGTCCACTCCGGGCGCATCCCGGGGAACGAGCCGAACAGCACCACCGCGAGCGCCGCCGCGAGGAAGATCCCCACCGCGATCTTCGCCGTGACCGGCGCGGCGACGCGGACCGGGGTGCCGCCGTCGGCGCCGGCGAGGGCCTGATGGCCGGCGGGCGCGGCGAGCCCGCGCGCCACGCGGTCCTGGTACTCGGGATCCTGGTCCAGGTCCTTGCCCATCCGGTTGGCGACGAACGCGGCCACCAGCACGCCGAGCAGCGTGGACGGGATGCAGACCTTCAGGATGTCGATGAGCTCGACGTGGAACGCCGCGCCGGCGGCGCCGGTGGAGAGCATGCCCAGCAGCGCCACGGTGGCGGCGGAGATGGGGCTGGCGGTGATGGCCTGCTGCGAGGCGATCACCGAGATGGACATGGGGCGCTCCGGGCGGACCCCGGTCTCGCGCGCCACCTCCGAGATCACCGGCAGCACCGAGTAGGCGACGTGGCCGGTGCCGGCGAACAGCGTGAACACGTACGTGACGAGCGGCCCGAGGAACGTGATCCGGTCCGGGTTGCTGCGGAGGATGCGCTCCGCCACCGAGACCAGGTAGTCGAGCCCGCCGGCCGCCTGCAGCACGCCGGCGGCGGTGACCACCGCCGCGATCATGAGGAGCACGTCGATCGGCGGCGAGGTGGGCTGCAGGTGGAAGCCGAAGGTGAGGACGCCGAGGCCGAGGCCGCCCATCACGCCCAGGCCGATGCCGCCGAGCCGGGCGCCGATGAAGATGGCGGCGAGGACCACCACGAGCTGGAGCCAGATCATGGCGGCGCCGCCTACGCGACCTTCTGCAGGCGCGGGTTGATGTAGCGGGGGCGGAGCAGGTTCTCGGTGGAGAGCACCTCGTCGAGCAGCTCCTTCGAGACCAGCTGCTTCTCCAGCACCAGCTCGGCCACCGAGCGGCCCGTGACCAGCGCCTCGCGGGCGACCGCCGCCGAGGCCTCGTAGCCGATGATGGGGTTGAGCGCGGTGACGATGCCGATGCTGTTCACCACCAGCTCGCGGCAGCGCTCGCGGTTCGCGGTGATCCCGTCCACGCACTTCTCGCGCAGGACGCGGAACCCGTTCACCATGAACGAGATGGACGTGAACAGGCCGTAGCCGATCACCGGCTCCATCACGTTCAGCTCGAGCTGCCCGTTCTCGGCCGCCAGCGTGACCGTCAGGTCGGCGCCGATGGCGTAGTAGCAGATCTGGTTCACCACCTCCGGCATCACCGGGTTCACCTTGCCCGGCATGATCGACGAGCCGGGCTGGAGCGGCGGCAGGTTGATCTCGCCCAGGCCGGTGCGCGGGCCGGAGGAGAGCAGGCGGAGGTCGCTGCAGATCTTGGAGGTCTTCACCGCGACGCGCTTCAGCACGCCCGCGATCTGCACGTACGCGCCGGTGTCCCAGGTCGCCTCGATGAGGTTCTCCGACGAGACGAGCGGCGTGCCCACGATCTCGCGCAGGCGGCGGGTGACGAGCTCGGTGTAGCGGGGCGGCGCGTTGATGCCGGTGCCGATGGCGGTGGCGCCCATGTTGACCTCGAGCACCAGGGCGCGCGCCTCCTCCAGCCGCTGAACGTCCTCGCCGAGCGTGGTCGCGTACGCGTCGAACTCCTGGCCGAGCGACATCGGGACCGCGTCCTGGAGCTGGGTGCGCCCCATCTTCAGCACGTCGGCGAACTCGCGGCCCTTCGCGGCGAACGCCTGCTGCAGCCGGCGCAGCTCGGCGATGAGCTGGCCGAGCTTCGCGTGGAGCGCGATGCGGAACGCCGTCGGGTAGGCGTCGTTGGTGGACTGCGAGCAGTTGACGTGGTTGTTCGGGTGCACGAACTGGTACTCGCCCTTGCGCTTGCCCAGGATCTCGAGCGCGCGGTTCGCGATGACCTCGTTCGCGTTCATGTTGGTGGAGGTGCCGGCGCCGCCCTGGATGACGTCCACCGGGAACTGGTCGTGCAGCGCGCCCGCGACGATCTCGTCGCAGGCCGCGCAGATGGCGCGCGACACGTCGGCCGGGATGACGCCCAGCTCGCCGTTCGCGAGCGCGGCCGCCTTCTTCACCTGCGCCAGCGCGCGCACCAGCTCCGGGACGCTGGAGATGGCGACCCCGGTGATCGGGAAGTTCTCGAGCGCGCGCAGCGTCTGGACGCCGTAGTAGCGGTCGTCCGGGAGCTCGCGCTCGCCCAGGAAGTCGTGCTCCAGCCTCGTCTTCGTCGTCATGCGGTCTCCTCGCCGCCTCCGGGCGGCTCACGGAGGAGGCCATTGGCAACCGCGGTGCCAGGCGGGCGCGCGCGCCGGAACGCGAGCGCCGTCGCCAGGTTCGACTCCGGGTGCGGCGCGCCCGCGCAGGCCGAAGGGGGTTGAGCGGAGGAAACGCGCGCGCCGCGCGGCGGGCGCACCCCGAGGAATCCGGCGGGGTTGGCCCGCCGTGACGGATCTCACAGGGTTGAGGGATCTCCCTACCCTTCGCGCTGGCCCTCGGCCTCGCGCCGCGCCTTGAGGCGCTTCGAGAGCGCCGAGGGCGTGATGCCGAGCAGGCGCGCCGCGAGCGACTGGTTCCCGTCGGCGCGCCGGAGCGCCTCCTGCACCAGCAGCTCGTCGGCCTCGTCCAGCGTCGGGATGCGCTCCAGCGCCGCGAACGGGCTGGCGGGCGCCTCGCCCCGCCGGTCGGCCTCGTGCGCCACCTCGGCCTCGCCGATGGCGCGCCGGAACGCCTCCATCGACAGCACCCGCCCCTGGTGCGCGCCCACCGCGTCGAGCACCATGGCGCGCAGCTCGCGCACGTTGCCCGGGAACGCGTAGCTCGCGAGCAGCCCGGCGAGCTGCTTCGGCGGGGTGGGCTTCTTCTTGCCGAGCTCGCGGGCCGCCTCGTCGAGGAAGTGCTCGAGCAGCAGCGGGATGTCGCCCCGGCGCTCCCGGAGCGGCGGCAGGTGCACGTGGTGGGCGCGAAGGCGGTAGTACAGGTCGGGGCGGAACGTGCCCGCCGCCTGGCGGGCGGCGAGGTCGTGGTGGGTGGCGACCACCACCCGCGCGCGCATCCACCGCGGCCGATCGGCGCCGAGCGGGTAGTACTCGCCCTCCTGCAGCAGCCGCAGCAGCTTCACCTGCGACGCCGGGCTGAGATCGCCGATCTCGTCGAGGAACAGCGTGCCCTCGGCCGCGCGCTCCACCATCCCGCTGCGCGCCTCGTTCGCGCCGGTGAAGGCGCCGCGCACGTGCCCGAACAGCGTGTCGGCGAACACGGTGTCGTCGAGGCCGGCCACGTTCACCGGCACCAGCTCGCCGGCGCGGCCCGACACCTGGTGCACCGCGCGCGCGATGAGCTCCTTGCCGGTGCCGCTCTCGCCGGTGACCAGCACCGGCTGCCGGCTGCGGCTCACCGCCTCGACGTAGCGGAAGACCGCGTGCATGCGCGCGTCGGCCGTGACGATCCGGTCGAACGCCTCCGGGTGCTCGAGCTGGTCGTCGAGGAACCGCCGGCGGATCTCGCGGTTCTCGCGCTGCAGCTCCTGCATGCGGACGGCGCGCCCGACGCCCTTGACGATCCGGTCCTCCTCGCTGGTCTTCACGAAGTAGTCGAACGCGCCCGCCTGCATGCAGCGCACCGCGGTCTCGAGCTGGTTGAGCCCGCTCACCACGATGACCGAGACCTCGGGGTGGGCCTCGACGATCCGCCGGAGCAGCTCCTCGCCCGGCAGGTGCGGCATGGTGAGGTCGAGCAGCACCAGCCCCACCTCGTGCCGCCCGAGCAGGCCCATGACCTCCCGAGGATCCTGGCAGGTGAGCAGGTTCGTGACGCCCAGCGAGCGCTCCAGGCTGAGCGACATGGTCCGCAGCCAGCCCGGCTCGTCGTCCACGAGCAGCACGGCGAACGGCGGGTACGCGATCTCGCTCACGCGGCCTCCTCGCGGGCGACGGGCAGGACCACTCGCGCCGCGGTGCCCTGCCCCGGCGCCGACTCGAACTCGAGCGTGCCGCCGTGCTCCTTCACGATGCCCGCGGAGACCGCCAGGCCGAGCCCGGTGCCGCCGCGGTCGCGCTTGGTGGTGAAGAACGGGTCGGTGAGGCGGGGCAGGTGCTGCGCCTCGATCCCCACCCCCTCGTCACGGACCTCGACGCACACCGCGCCCCGCCCCGCGTCGAGGAACGTCCGCAGGCGGATCCCGTGCGAGCGGCCCGGGAGCGCCTGGCAGGCGTTCACGAGCAGGTTCACGAGGACCTGCTCCAGCCGCTGCGGGTTGCCGCGGACCGGCGGCAGCCCGCGCTCCAGCGCCACCTCGAACCGCTCGGTGCTCTTCTTGACGAGCGCCTCCACCAGCCGCGCGGCGGTCCGCGCCACCTCGTCGACGGAGACCCCGTCGCGCAGCTCGGGCGACTCCTGCCGGGCGAAGTCCTTCAGGTCCTCCACGATCCGCTTCACGCGGCGGGAGGCGTCGAGCGCGTCCGACACCATGCTCGGCATGGCCTCGCGGAGCCGCGACCAGCGCAGGCTGCCGAGCGTGTAGTCCCCGTTCGCGCGCGCGTGGGCGTCCAGGATGGGCGTCGCGTCGCGCAGCACGTCGTCGAGGACCTGCAGGTCGAGCAGGATGAGGCCGTTCGGGTTGTTGATCTCGTGCGCCACGCCGGACACCAGCACCCCGAGCGCCGCCATCTTGTCGGCCTGCAGGAGCTGCTGCTGGTTCGAGCGCAGCTCCTCCTCCTTCTGCCGGCGCTCGGCGATCTCGCGGGTGAGGTCCGCGGTCCTGAGCGTCACCTGCCGGTGCAGCGTGCGGGACCACGCCGCCATGGTGGCGAGCAGGAGCACGAGCGGGACGAGCACGAACGCGCCCCAGCGCAGCACCTGCTGCACCGTCGGGCCGCGCGGCTCGAGCACGCCCAGCCACGCCTCGGACATGGACTGGTACTCGCCGGTGTTGCGCACGATCGCGAGCCCCTCGGCGAGCCGCGCCGCGAGCGCCTCGTTGCCCCGGCGGACCGCGTAGCCGTAGCGCTCCACCGCCGCCGGCTGGTCCATCGCGGTCAGGTTGGACAGGCCCATCTCGCGGACCAGGTACAGGCCCGGCAGCTTCGCCATCACCGCGTAGTCGTGCTTGCCCGCCGCGAGCTGCCGCAGCACGTCTGCGTGCGTGTCGGCCGGGACGACCTTCACGTCGGGGTGCTCGCGCCGGAGGGTGTCGTGCATGATGCCGCTGCGCAGCACCAGCACCTCCTTGCCGGCGAGGTCGGCGAGCGATCGGACCGGCCGGTCGCCGCGCCGCGCGAAGATGGCGTGGTGGACGATCAGGCTCGGCGGCGTGAAGTCGACCTCCTTGGCGCGCTGCTCCGAGAAGGACATGCCCTGCAGTGCGTCGATCTCGCCGGTCTCGAGCGCGCGCCGCATGTCGGCCCAGCGGCCCAGGCGGAACTCGACCTCGAGCCCGACGGTGCGCGCCACGGCGCGGGTGAGATCCACGTTGAACCCCGCGGGCCTGCCCTGCTGATCCAGGAACTCGTAGGGCGGGTAGCTCTGGTCGCCGCCGACGATCACCCGCTGCCGCGCCGGCGCGCGGGCTCCCGGCGCGGCGCGGTCGTCGGCCACCGTTGGCAGGGCGAGGGCGAGCGCGAGCGCGCAGCCCAGCGCGACCGCGAGGCGGAGCAGGTGCTGGCCGGAGGCGGCGCGGCGCCCGGGGGAGTCGGCGTCGGCGTGGTGCATGCGTGCTGCCCGGCGGCCCTCGGTGCGGGCCGCCGCGGCAGGGTCAGCATGGTACGGCCGGCCCCCCGCGGCCACAAGGATCGCCGCGGCGCAGCGCCGCGGGCAGATCAGCGCTCGCCCGGCCCGTCCCGCTCCGCATCCGCCGCGTCGAGCGACGCGTTCAGGTGCAGGATCGAGCCGATCACCCAGGTGAGCGTGCCGGCCCCTACCACGGCGAGGCCACCTCGCGCCGCGGGGATGGCGCCGTCGAGCAGGACCGCCGCGAGGTCCGCGTCCGCGCCGGCGGCGAAGCTCGCCACGCAGTAGATGCCGACGCCCACCAGCGCGACGATCCAGCCCGCCACCACCAGGACCTTGCCGATCCGCTGCCGCGCCTCGACGCGCGCGCGGGCGGACCCGGCGCCGGAGGGATCGCGCCGCCGCGGCCGGAGCGGGATGCTGCCAGGGGACGTGAGGACGCCGGGTCGGTTCATGATCTCCTCGCCATTCGCTCGAGACTGCCGGGGTGCGGCCCGGCGGCGCCCCGCTCCGCGTGGAGCGATCGCACCGCCAGGAGGATGAGGTGGAGGAGGCGGCCCGCCAGGCCGAGCGCCGTGAGCAGCCACGCGGCCAGCGCGACCGTCGCGAACGCGCGCGCCACCCAGGGCAGCCACGGCATCGCGAACAGCTCGCCCAGCCGGTAGGTGCACAGGGCGTACATGCCCAGCGGGAACACCAGCCCCCAGTACAGCGGGTCGTACGCGATCCGTATGCGAGCCCGGCCCCCGTGGCGCCAGATCCCGAGCAGGACCAGCATCGGGATCCACCAGGTGGCGGTGGCCCAGAACATGAGCGTCAGCCCCTTCACGAACGGGAGGAGCGCGCCGAGGAGCGCGGAGCCGGGCGCGAGCGCGGCGAGCGAGGTCCCCGCCACCACCGAGATCGCGACCGCGCCCATGTTGATCCAGTAGGGCGGCATGAGGTCGGACGGCGAGAAGCGGAAGAACATGTACCGGTAGAAGATGAGCGAGATCATCCAGACGTAGAGCATCCCGCCGCAGAGCCAGAGCGAGGTGAGGAAGAACAGCACCGCCTCGCTGCCGGGATGGCGCGGGACGAGCACCCGGGTGCCGAGCACCACCACCGACTGCGTCGCCACCACCGCGACCAGCCACCCGCCGTTGATGCCCTCGCCCAGCGTCGGCTTGGGGTCGCGCACCGCGAGCACCACGAAGACCGCGTAGGTGCAGGCGCACCAGAGCAGCATCCCCAGCCACCACAGGACCAGGGCCGCGGCCGCGTCGCCGCGCAGCAGCACGAGCTGCAGCCCGAGCACGCAGGTGGCGGCCACGGAGGTGAAGAACCCGGGCCCGCGCTGGTGGCTGGCGAGGTCCGCGGCGAGGGCGCGCGGGTACCGCAGCGCGCGCGCCGCGACCAGCACCCAGAGCACCGCGTAGGCGGGGACGTTCAGCCAGAACAGGATCGTCGCCGCCTCGCGCAGGCCGAGGAGGTCGGAGACGATCGACACGATCCCGGTGGCCATCACCAGCGCGAAGTACGCCGGGTGAAGCCCCTTCAGCCCGGCGGCGAGGTGCTCGCGCAGCGGGTTCGGCGCAGGCGCGGGGCGGACGGCCGTCTCCATGCCCCACAGCATGCCGACGGCGCGGCGCCGCGTGCATCGGCCGGCGTCCGACGCGCGCGTAGGACGCGGGGTGGCCCGGTGTCGGCGTCCGTCCGACGCCCGTCCGGGCTCGCGCTACCCGGCCAGCCCGTGGCGCACCGCGTACTGCATCAGCTCGGCGTTCGAGCGCAGGGCCATCTTCTCGAGGATGCGGCTGCGATAGGTGCTGACGGTCTTCACGCTGAGCTGCAGCCGTTCGGCGATCTCGGACACCGAGCGCGCCGCCGCGAGCTGCAGGAAGATCTCCAGCTCGCGCGGCGAGAGGCGCTCGTGCGGGCTCCCGGTGCCGCCGCCGGCCAGGTGGTCGGCCAGCTGCTCGGCGAGCTCGTCGCCGACGTAGCGCCGGCCGGCGAGCACGCTGCGGATGGCGCGGATCAGCTCCTCCGGCGCGCGCTCCTTGGTGAGGTAGGCGGACGCGCCGGCGCGCAGCGCCTGGATCACGAACGGGCGGTCGCCGTACATGCTCAGCACCACCACCGGGAGCCGCGGGTGGCGCTCCTTCAGCCCGGGGAGCGCGTTCAGGCTGTTCTGCCCGGCCATGGAGATGTCGAGCACGAGCACGTCGCACGGCTGCGCCCCGAGCCGCGCCTCGAGCTCGCCGATGGTGGCCGCCTCGCCCACCGACGCGCCCGGGAACTCGGCCTCGAGGATGCGCCGGAGCCCGGACCGGAACATCGCGTGATCGTCAGCCAGCAGGATGCGCAGCATCGGTCGCGCCCGTCCTCGTCCGAGGGATCGTTACCACGACGGTCGTCCCGCCGCCCGGCGTCCCGGAGATCTCGAACGTGCCGTCCACGAGCAGGGCGCGCTCCTGCATGCCCTGGATCCCGAGCGAGCGCCGGTCGTCCGCCGCCCAGGGACCGATGCCCTTGCCGTCGTCCCGCACGGTCAGGACCAGGGCCCCCGGCGTGGCGCGCAGCTCGATCCAGACCTCGGTCGCGCCGGCGTGGCGCACCACGTTGGTGAGCGCCTCGCGCACGATCCGGAACAGCGTGACGGCCGGGAGCCACTCGACCGGCTCGACCGAGGGGTCCACGTCCAGCATCACCGCGAGCCGCGTGCGCTGCTCGAGGTCGCGCACCAGCCCCTCGAGCGCGGCGGCGAGGCCGAGCCGGTCGAGCACGGGCGGGCGGAGGTCGGAGGAGACCCGCCGCACGAACGCCACCGCCTCGTCGAGCCGCTGCCCGAGCTCGGCGACGCGCGCGCGCCGCGCCGCCGGGTCCTCGCCCTCCGCGCCCGCCCGCTGCAGCGCCGCGAGCTCCACCTTCACGCTGGTGAGCACCTGGCCCAGCTCGTCGTGCAGGTCGCGTGCGATCGCGGCCGCCTCGGCCTCGCGCGCGGCGGCCAGGCGGTGCGACATGGCGCGGAGCCGCCCCTGGCTCTCGGCCGCCTCGCGCTGGCGCGCGGCGAGCGCGTCCGCCATGGCGTTGAACGCCCGCGTCAGCTCGGCGAGCTCGCCGTGGGCGGCCGGCGTCTCGGCGCGGGCCGAGAGCTCCCCCTCGCCGAAGCGACGGGCGGTGCGGGCCAGGTGCCGGAGCACGCGCAGCACCGACACCTCGGCCGCGAGCAGCACGCAGCCGATCGTGAACAGCGTGAGCAGCGCCAGCCCCGCGACCGTCCGGTAGAACGCGCGGTTCGCCTGCGCGGCGACCCGGGTGTACGGCAGGCTCGCCACCACCGAGACGCCCGGCACCGCCGCCACCGGGGCCGCCACCAGGAACCGGCGGTCCGCCGCGGGCGCCTCCGTCACGGTGCCCTGCCCCGGCGACGCGACCGCCCGCGCCAGCGCGGGGTCGCGGGCCGCCCTGGCCGGCCAGGCGTCGCCGCCGGAGCGGCCGAGCGCGGCGCCGTTCCGGTCGGCGATCACGAGCGCGTAGCCCGCCGGCAGCTCGGCCTGGTGCGCGAGCTGCTCCAGCCACTGCAGGTCGAGGCCGACGAACAGCACCTCCGACGGCGCGCCGCCGGCGCCGCGCACCGCGTAGGCGAGGTGGAGCACCGGGCGCCCCACCACCGGGCCGAGGGCGTACTCGCCCACCTCGACGTCGTTGGACCAGAGCGCGCGCTCGAGCGCCGCGCTGCCGGCGAAGGTCACCCCGGGCGGCGCGGGCCGGGCGCTGCAGCGGAGCCGGCCCTCCGGCGAGAGGATCCCGATGGTGGTGAACTGCGGGTAGCCGGCGAGCAGCGCCGGGAGCAGCTCCGGGCAGCGCGCCGCGTCCCCTGCCTCCGGCGCGGCCCGGAGCAGCCCGGCGAGCCGGCGCAGCAGCGTGCGCGCGCCCTCGAGCTGGTGGCCGTGCTCGCGCGAGGCGAGCTGCGCGAGCAGGAGCGCCTCCTGCTCGATGCGCCGCAGCACCGCGGTGCGCTCCGCGCTCGCCGCGTAGAACGTGAACAGCATCGCGGGCAGCGTCGCGAAGCAGACCAGCAGCACCAGCCTGCCGCGGAGCGTCCCGAGGACGGCGAGGAGCCTGCGCATGCAGCGATCACCCTAGCGCGCCGGCGGCGTCCCCGCGGACGCCGCCGGCAGCCAGGACGGGGCGCGACCGTCGCGCCTACGGGGCAGCCTGCACCCGCGACGCCTTCTCCTGCAGGTACCAGGCGTGCTCGGGGCGGGCGAGGATCCCCTCGAGCACCGCGGTGGCGGCCCGCGCCTGCGTCTTGCGGCCGGCCGCCTCGGCGTGCGCGATGGCCGCGCGCGCCTCCGGGACCACGCCCTCGTAGAAGCGCTTCGCGACCTCGTACATCCCGTGCCAGTGGGCGTAGTCGGGCGACATCATGGCGGCGCCGTGGCGCGCGCGGCGGCCCTCGTGGTGGTGCAGCTCGAACCACTCCCACTCGATCTTCTCGTCGAACGGGGTGCGGGTCAGGATCCCCTGCGCGTACAGCGCGTCCATGAGCGCCTGGCCGGGCCTCGCGAACTTCTCGTTGTAGAGCGCGACGAGGTCGTCGTACTGACGGTACGCCGCGTCCACGGTGGAGGTCGCGTGGCACACGTTGCACGCGGTCTTCATGCGGTCGCGCTTCTGCGCGGCGGTGTCCGTCACCGCCGCTGCGCGGCGGGCCGGGTCGGACGCGGTGACCACGCGGTGCTCCGCGTCGGTGTCCATCGGGAGCGAGACCGGTGGGCGGTTCGTCCAGGAGAGCCGCTCGCCGGGATCGTGCGTGACCTTGCCGCCGTTCACGTTCGCGGACATGTGGCAGGTGGCGCAGGTCGGCGCGGCGGCGTAGTCCTTGCCGAGCACCCAGCTCTTGCCGTCCAGGTTCATCCGCTCGCGCGCGTCGCGGTAGGCGACGCCGTGCTTGGACGACTCGTAGATCTCCTTCTGCGGGCGGTCCGGGCCGAGGTGGCAGGTGCCGCAGGCCTCCGGCTGGCGCGCGCGCCGCGCGGAGAAGTCGTGGCGGCTGTGGCAGGCGGCGCAGGAGCCGAGGGAGCCGTCGAGGTTGACCCGGCCGATGCCGGTGTTGGGCCAGGTGCCCTCCACGAACTCCGGCTTGCCGTCCGCGTCCCGCAGGACGCGCGCCAGCACCTCGGGCCGGGTGGGCTTGCCGTCCGGGCCGGGCTTCAGGTCGTCCACCGTGATGGGCGCGCCGGTCCTCGCCTTCAGCGCCGTCTTGTTGCCGTGGCACTGCTGGCAGCCGGCCTGCGCGCTGGCGAGCCCGTTCACCGGGCCGGCCGCGGTCCCGGCCGCCGACGGCGCGAACGGCGCGAACGGCGCGAACGGCTCGCGCGCGCCCTCGATGGTCTCGGCGATCTGGTTGTCGAGCGAGGCGAGGATGTTGCCGGCCTTGGCGTGGTGGCTCTTCCCGAACTCGGCGCTCTCGGTGGCGTGGCAGCGGGCGCAGTCGCGCGGCGTGACGATGGTCGCGACCAGCTCGCCGTTGTGCTCGAACGCGTCGGCCTCGCCCTTCGCGGCCTGGTGGCACTCGAGGCACCCCACGCCCCGCTTCGCGTGGGCGCTCTCGTGCCACTGCTCGACGATGCCGGCGTTCGCGTCGGCGTGGCAATCGAGGCAGGCCTGCGAGCGCGCGGAGAGCGCGGCCGGGCGGGCGGCGGAGGCAGGCTTCGCGGCGCGGGACGCGGCGAGCGCGGCGGGCGCGAGGCAGAGAGCGGCGAGGAGCACGAGGCGGCGTGGGTGCATGGATCCTCTCGGATGCGCGTTCGAGTTGGGCGCGCGGCGGTCGTCGCGCGGCGCGCGCCACGAAAGCAATCCGCCTGCCAGCGCGCGCCCCCCGTGCTCTCGCGCCCTTGCGCGCCCAGCCCCATGGGCGGCACCGCGATTTGGGTACCCCGAACCGATCCTTCGGTGCGCCAATGTTCCCGCTGCACCGTCAGGCCCGCGCTGTGGCGGCCCTCCGCCGCGCGCGGGATCGCAGCGTCACGCACATTCTACCCGGGTCATATTGACGGCACGCCGCGGCCCGCGATAAGCCCCTGCCCGGATTTCACCCGGGTGCAATTCCCGCCCCGGGCGCGGAGCGCGGCCGATGACGGACGAGGATCGCTACACGGTGTTCGCGCGCGAGCGGCGGATCGCTGCGGGGCCCCTGCGCGAGGTGCTGCGCGCGCTGAAGGCGCACCACGACGCCGGCGGCGCGCCCACGCTCGCGTTCCACGACGCCACCGGCAAGCAGGTGGACTTCGACCTGCGGGGCACCGTGGACGAGGTGCTGGCCCGCGCCGCGCCGCCGCGGCGCGCGGGACCGGGCCGGCCGAGGCTGGGCGTGGTGAGCCGCGAGGTGTCGCTCCTGCCGCGTCACTGGGAGTGGCTGGAGCGGCAGCCCGGCGGGATCTCGGCGGCGCTGCGCCGCCTGGTGGACGAGGCGCGCCGGCGCGAGCCGGACCGGGCCCGCGCGCGCCGGGCGCGCGAGGCCGCAGACCGGTTCATGTGGGCGATGGCCGGCGACCTGCCCGGCACCGAGGAGGCCTCGCGCGCGCTGTACGCGCGCGACGGCCAGCGGCTCCGCGCGGTGGTGCGGGGCTGGCCCAGGGACGTGCGGGCGCACCTGCTCGCGCTGGCGGAGGAGGCCGAGCGCCTGGAGCGGCCATCGCAGGGAGAGGACGGGGCATGAACCGCAAGGAGCTGAAGCGGCAGGCGCGCGAGGAGAAGCCGGTCGCCGCCGTCTACCAGATCCGCAACGTGCGCGACGGGCGCATCCTCGTCGAGAGCACGCTCAACCTGCGGACGCTGAACGGGCGCCGGCTGACGCTGGCGAGCGGCACCCACCCGAACGCGCGCCTGCGCGCCGACGTGGCCGCGCTCGGGCCGGAGGCGTTCGCGCTCGAGGTGCTGCAGGTGCTCGAGGAGGACGAGGACGGGCTCGTCTGGCGGCGCGACGCGCTGCGGCGGCTGGAGGCGGAGTGGATCGAGCGGCTCCGCCCGTGGGACGAGCGCGGCTATCACGCGCCGCCGCGGCCACGCGACCCCGCGCGGTGAGCCCGGCCGCGGTGTCGCCGCCGCCACTCGGCCGCGGTGAGCTCCCACACCTCGGCCGGCAGCCTGCCCGCCACGAACGCGCGCTCCTCCACCCCGACGCACCGCATCCCGGAGCGCTCGGAGATGCGCCGCGACGGCACGTTCGCCGCCGCCTTGCCCACGCGGAGCACCGGGAACCCGAGCACCTCGAACCAGTACGCCGTCACCGCGGCGCACGCCTCGGTCGCGTAGCCGCGCCCCTGCCACGGCACCCCGATCCAGAAGCCGCGGTGCTCGTCCTTCCCGGCGTTCAGGTTGATCACGCCGATCAGCCGGCCGGCCGCCTCCTTCCGCCGGATGGTCCAGTGCCACGCCTCCCCGCGCGCCACCGCGGGCAGCGCCACGTCGCGGAAGAACGCGAGCGCGCCGTCGGGCGGGTACGGCCACGGGACGACGGCGGCCATGTACCGCACGATCTCCCATCGCGGGAACAGCGCCTGGACCTGCACGGCGTCGGAGAGCTCCAGCGGGCGGAGCAGCAGGCGCGCGGTCTCCAGCGTGGGCACGGCCATGGAGCGATCCTAGGCGCCGCCGGCGCTGCCTGCGCCGGCCACGTCGTCGCGCCTTCGCGATCCGTGCGGGCGCTCGCGCCGCGCTGCGGCATGGGTGCCCTTCACAAGGGGCGCAGGATCGGGCGCGGAGGGCTGCTAGATTCCGCGCGCCGAAAGTCCCTCCGCCGGGGGTGAGCAGGGCTGGCAGGCGAGCCGACGCTTGACGACATCATCGCGTAAGCACTGGCGTTTTCGGGCAAGACGGAACATTGATTAACGGGGAAGCGAAGGCTACCATTCGCCCGCCTTCGGAACTCCCTCATGACGCGAGGCAATCACCGACATGGCCGGACGCAACGGGAAGACGAGCTTCTACGACGAGGCGATGGAGACGTTTCACCGGGCCGCGGACCTCATCAAGATGGACCCGCGCGTCCGCATGGAGCTGGAGGAGCCGGACTTCGAGCACATCTTCTACGTCACCGTCGAGACGAGGGACCGGCTGGTCCCGCTGTCGCCGGAGGAGCAGGCGAAGTTCCGCGATCTCCCCGCGTCTGACGTCAAGGCGGCGGACGCGTTCGAGCCGCTCGCGAACGGGAACTACGTGCTGCACCGCCGCGCGCTGCTCAAGGCGGACATCACCATGCGCTCGGGCGTGATGAACATCCCGGGCAAGGGCTTCTTCCGGATCGAGAAGGGCGGGCCGAAGAAGTTCAAGGCGTACCGGATCCAGCACAACCAGGTCCGCGGGCCGTACAAGGGCGGCATCCGCTACCACAAGGACGTCTCGCTCGACCTGTTCAAGACGCTCGCGGCCGACATGACGTGGAAGACGGCCATCGCCGAGATCCCGTTCGGCGGCGCCAAGGGCGGCATCAAGATCGACCCCTTCAACTACTCGAAGGAGGAGATCGAGCACCTCACGCTGCGCTTCATCTACAAGATGAAGGGGCTCATCGGGCCCTACATCGACATCCCGGCGCCGGACGTGAACACCAACGGCGAGATCATGGCGATGATGATGCGCCAGTTCACGGACGGTGAGCGCGAGCACCACCGCCTCCGCGGCGTGGTCACCGGCAAGGACGTGCGCATCGGCGGCTCGGAGGGGCGCGTCCGCGCCACCGGCCAGGGCGTCGTCTACTGCATCGAGGAGTGGGCGCGCGAGCACAAGTTCGACCTGAAGGGCGCGCGCGTCATCGTGCAGGGCTTCGGCAACGTGGGCTCGAACGCGGCCGAGATCCTCGCCGCCATGGGCGCGAAGATCGTCGCGGTGAACGACGCGTTCGGCACCATCCACGCCGACGCGGGCCTCGACGTCCATGCGCTGGCCCAGCACGTCCACCAGAACCCGAAGAACCTGAAGAAGACGGTGGCCGGGTTCACCGGCGGCACCGCCATCTCCAAGGACGACTTCTGGGGCGTGGACGCCGACATCTGCATCCCGGCCGCGCTCGGCGAGGAGATCGACGGCCCGGTCGCGGAGCGGCTCAAGGTGCGCCTGGTGGCCGAGGCCGCGAACGGCCCGACCACGCGCGAGGGCGACCGCGTGCTCGCCTCGCGCAAGATCGAGGTCATCCCCGACATCATCTGCAACGCGGGCGGCGTGACCGTCTCGTACTACGAGTGGCTGCAGAACCAGCGCCTCGAGCACTGGTCGGAGGCCGAGGTGAACGCCCGCCTCGAGCAGGCCATCAAGAAGAACTACGCCATCATCCGCGACATCTCGCTGAACCGCCCGCAGCGCACGCCGCTCTACGACTCGCGGCCGTACTGCGTCGGCCAGCAGGTGGACGTGCGCACCGCCGCCATGGTGCTCGCGCTGAAGCGCATCGAGGCGCACTACCTGCTGGAAGGCTTCTCGCAGTAGCGCCCTGCCCCGCCCTGCCCGCTCCCCCGGCGCGTCCGCGGGAGCGGGCGGGTCACTCCTCGTCCCCCGCCACCGCCGCGAGCAGCGCCTCGCGCCGCGCCGACAGCAGGCGCGCGGTCCGCGGCAGCGCCCAGCGGTACAGCCAGAAGCCCAGCGCGCCCAGCGCGGCCCAGGACGCCACCACCAGCCAGGGCGACTCGAGGCGCAGCGCCGCCAGGACCGGCAGCGCGAACACGGCGCTCACGGCCGAGACGAGCGCCATCCCGGCGAGCGCGGTGAGCGGCGAGAGCCTGCCGCCGCGCTGGATCGAGGTCGAGGCCGCCCGCGGCACCAGCACCGAGACCACGTTGCCGGCCGCCAGGAACCAGGGCGCGCTGCCCGCGTGCAGCGTCACCGCGGCCGCGATCGCCCACGCCGGCGGCGGGCCCGCGGTGCCGATCAGGGCGGCCGCGCTCGCGGCGAACAGCGTCAGGGCGAGCGCGTAGACCGCCGCGTTCTTGGCGGCGAGCGCGTCCTGCAGCGGGATCGGGGCGAGGAACCACGCCCGTGCGCCGCCGCGGTCGCCGCCGAACGCGTTCAGCCAGAACACCTCGGTGGCGAGGTGCGTGTAGACC
The DNA here is from genome assembly GCF_000022145.1 of Anaeromyxobacter dehalogenans 2CP-1. Lineage (NCBI taxonomy): Bacteria > Pseudomonadati > Myxococcota > Myxococcia > Myxococcales > Anaeromyxobacteraceae > Anaeromyxobacter > Anaeromyxobacter dehalogenans. The sequence continues at coordinate 2,405,649 of NC_011891.1, read as the reverse complement.
GCCAGCCCCACCAGCGGCAGCAGGCGCACCACCTCTCCCGCGTCCGCCGGCAGGTGCGGCGCCACCTTCCAGCCGAAGAACGCCGAGAGCGCCGGGACGATGAGCGCGAGCACGGTGACGAGCGGGTGGCGCGCCAGGTACTTCAGCTCCTTCTCGAGGAGCGGCGCGAGCCGGCCCGGCAGCCGCCACCCGCGCCCGGCCCGGCGCGCCGCGCCGCCGGCGCCGGCAGACCCCTCTGCGCCCGACCGCGCGTCGGCGAGCGCGAGATGGTAGGCCGCCCAGCCGGACAGCGCACCCGCGACGAGCAGCGCCGCGATCCAGGGGAGCGCCGCGCCGCTTCGCCCGGTGAACAGCGCCGCGCCCGCCTCGCTCGCCAGCGCCGCCGGGTAGGCGAGCCAGCGGAACCGGGCCAGCGCGCGGACGGCCTGGAACACGCCGGGCCGCGGACCGCCGCTCGAGGACAGCAGCAGGAACGCCAGGCCGAGGTAGATCGCCGCGATGCCGAGCTCGCGCACCCGCCGCCCGCGCAGCAGCCGGCCCAGGAGCTCCTGCACCAGCGCGGCCATGGCCGCGGTCGCCGCCACGAAGCCGAGGCTCACCAGCGCGAGCAGCAGCAGCCACGCGCCCGGCCGCGCCAGCGCGGCGCCCGCGAACGCGCCGGCCAGCAGCAGGCACCAGAACCAGGTGAACGGGTCGCCCAGCACCGACGCGGCCAGCCCGTAGCCGTAGGCCCGGGCCGGCGGCAGCGGGTAGACGAGGAAGCGGCGCAGATCGAGCTGCGAGCGGTCGGAGACCGAGAGCGACACCGCCATCCAGGTCTGCCACACGCCGAAGTAGAGCGCCGCCACCGGGATCGACGAGCGCAGGCCCGGCCCGGCCCGCGCCGCCTGGTACGCGCCGGCGCCGGTGAGGCCGGCGAAGACCAGGCCGGCCGGGATCGCGAACGCGAAGGTCGCGATGCGCGCCACCAGCTCCGGCACCCCCGAGCCGCCGCGCAGCCGCCGCCAGAGCATCCGCAGCCGGAGCTCGGCCAGCGCGCGCAGCGGTCCGCCCGCGCTCACGCGGCGCCGCCCTCGCCCAGCCAGGACAGCCCGGGCCGCGGCCGCTCCTCGCCGACGGTGCGGATGAAGACCTCCTCGAGCGTCTCCGCCGCGCCGCGCACCTCCTCCAGCGTCCCCTGCGCCACGAGCCGCCCCTCGCGCACGATGCCGACGTGCGTGACCAGCCGCTCCACCACCTCCAGCACGTGGCTGGTGAGGAAGATCGTCATGGCGCCGCGCGCCACGAGGTCCTGCAGCAGGCCGCGGATCCCCGACACCGCCACCGCGTCGATGCCCTCGAACGGCTCGTCCAGGAACAGCAGGCGCGGGCCGTGGATGAGCGCGCAGCCCAGCGCGAGCTTCTTCTTCATGCCGTGGCTGTACTCGCCCACCAGCTTCCCGGCCTGGTCCGCGAGCTCGAGCGCCCCGAGCAGCTCGTCGGCGCGCCGGGCCGCCTAGGCGCGCGGCAGGCCGTAGAGCTGGCCGTGGATGCGGAGCTGCTCCGCGCCGGTGAGCCGCTCGAACAGCCCGAGCCCGTCCGGCACCACCCCCACCTGCCGCTTCACGGTGAGCGGATCCCGCGCGAGGTCCGTCCCCAGCACGGCGGCCCGCCCGGAGGTGGGCGCGAGCAGGCCGGTCAGCATCTTGATGGTGGTGCTCTTCCCCGCGCCGTTGGGCCCGAGGAAGCCGTAGAAGGCGCCGGCCGGGACGGCGAGCGAGAGATCCTGGACCGCGGGCCGCCCGTCGAACAGCCGGGTGAGCCCGTGCGTCTCGATGGCGAGCATCCCGGTCCGGGTAACACGGCGACCGGGGGGCGGCAAGGCGCCGCCGGCCACGGAAGGTGAACCGGAGGGGCGCGCGGGCGCGCACCCCGCGCCTCACTGCAGGAGGGAGGGCACGGCTGCGTCCAGCTCGAAGTACAGGAACCGCATGCCCATGCCGCGCATGGTGAGCGGACCCCGCGCGCCCGTGCCGCGCCCGAGCAGGTGGCAGACGTACCGCACCTCCGCCACCGCGATCATGTCGCCGTTCTCGGACGGGAACGTGATCCGCACCTGCGAGCCGATCGGCTGGGGCGAGCGGGTCTCCACGAACAGGCCGCCCTCGGAGATGTTCCGGGCGATCCCCAGGCCGCAGCCGGTCTCGCCCTCCAGGTACACGCGGAACACCTTGTCGAGCCGCGGCGCCGCGCGCCGATCCGGTCCCGCCGCCGCCACCACCTTCCGCGCCTCTCGCCGGCTCCAGAGCATCCCGTCCTCCTCGGAACGGAGCAGAGCCTACGGTGGTGGGGCGATGTAGTCAAGAAGAGCACCTACGCTCACCTGCCCCGCTACGGGTCCCACCTGCGCGGGATCACTGGGTTCCTTCGGGGTACCCTCGACACGGTACACTCGCGACCCCTCGGCGGGCCCGCAGCGCCCCCCGTCCCCCTCCCCGCCACCGAGGTCATCGACATGCGTGCACTCCTGGGCTCCGTCCTCCTGGCCGCCGCGCTCGCGCAGGCCCCCGCCCGCGCCGCGGACTTCGACGCCGTCGCGCGCGCCGCCGAGCGGCTCGACGCGCTCGAGCCGTTCCTGGTTCGCTACGTGGGCCACTGCGTGGACGTCTACGAGCGGCGCACCTGCGAGGCGAACGTCGCCGCGACGCGCCGCAGCGCGGACGGGAAGACGTTCGCGGTCCGGGTGCAGGACGCGGCGCCGCTGGTGAAGCCCGAGGTGCGCGGCGACGGCCGGTTCCTGCTGCTGCTCACGCCGTTCGTGGACGGCGGTGGCGTCGCGCTGACGCACGGCGCGCCGCTGCGCCAGGACGCGCAAGGCCACCCGCTGGTCGGGCTCCTGCCGATCCAGGGCACGCTGCCCGACGGCACGATGGAGATGGAGTTCGAGAGCCCGTTCCGCACCGGCGCGATCGAGCTCGAGATCGTCTTCCGGCCCGAGAAGCCCTGGAAGCTGAAGCGCAAGGGCGAGGCCGGCAGCTACGAGGGCGTGGCCGCGCGCTTCCTCGCGGTGCGCGTGCTCGACGCACGCACCGGCGCGCCCATCGCCTCGAAGGTGTTCTGACCCGCTGACGGCCGCGCCGCCCCCCGGATCCGGAGGGCGGCGCGGGAACGATCGCAAGGGATCGAGCTACTTGCCGCCGCCCACCGGCACGGCGATGAACACGGCGGCGTCGCCGCGGCGAACGCGCAGCAGCGCCATGTCGCCCTCCTTCAGCTTCGCCACCGCCGACCGCATGTCCTCCGGCCGCGCCACCTTCTGGCGGTTCGCCTCGAGGATGACGTCGCCGCGGCGGATGCCGGCGCGATCGGCCGGGCCGCCCTCGGTGACGTCCGCCACCACCACGCCCTCGCCCGGCTCGACGCCGAACTGGCGCGCGACGTCCGGGGTGATGGGCGCGATGGAGACGCCGAGCTTCGGCGACTGATCGCGGGCGCCCTGCCCGCCGCCCTCGTCGCCGCCGCCCTGCTCGTTGCGGCCGACGGCCTCGCCGTCCTCGGGCCGCTGCACCACCTTCACCGCGAACTGCTTCTTCTGGCCGCCGCGCAGCACGGTCAGGTTCGCGGTCTGGCCAGGGGAGACCAGGGCGACGCCGCGGGTGAGCGCGCCGGCGGTCTCGACGGTCTTGTCGTTCAGCGCGACCACCACGTCGCCGGGCTGCAGCCCCGCCTTGTCGGCCGGCGAGCGCGGGACCACGTTCTGGACCAGCGCGCCCTTGGTGCCGGACTGCAGGCCGAAGCCCTGGATGAGATCCGGCGAGAGGTCGGACACCGACACCCCCAGGAAGCCGCGCGTGACCTTGCCCTTCTCCTTGAGCTGCGGCAGCAGCGCCTTCGCCATGTTGATGGGCACCGCGAAGCCGATGCCCTGGCCGATCTGCGGCGACACGATGGCGGTGTTGATGCCGACCACCTCGCCGCGGAGGTTGAAGAGGGGGCCGCCCGAGTTGCCCGGGTTGATGGCGGCGTCGGTCTGGATGAAGTCGTCGTAGGTGCCGCCGGGGTTGATACCGGGGCGGTGCTTCGCCGACACGATGCCGAGCGTGGCGGTGTCGCGCAGGCCGAACGGGCTGCCCAGCGCGAGCACGAAGTCGCCCTGGCGGAGCGCATCGGAGTCGCCCAGCACCACCGTCGGCAGGTTCTTCGGAGGGTTCACGAGCTGGATGAGCGCCACGTCGGTGAGCGGGTCACGGCCGACGATCCTGGCGCCGAACTCGCGGTCGTCCGAGAGGCGCACGCGGATGTCGGTGGCGTCCTTCACCACGTGGTTGTTGGTGAGGATGTAGCCCTCGGTGTTGAGCAGGAACCCGGAGCCGAGCGACGAGCCCTTGAACTCCTCGGGCATCTCCGGCGCGGGGCGGCCGAAGTAGCGCTCGAAGAAGTCCTCGAAGCCCTCGTCCGGCGTGCCGCCGCCGTGCGGGTTCTGGCCGCGCGGGCCGCGCTGGACGCGCGGGTGCTTGGTGACGGTGGTGGTGGAGATGTTCACCACCGCCGGGCGGAGCTTGTCGATGAGCGGCGCGAGCGAGGTCTGCACCGGGATGGCGGCCTCGGGGCCGGGCGCGGCCGCCGCGGCGTCGCGGAACAGCTGCTGGGCCGGCGCCGCCGCGGGCGCGGCGGACGCGGTCGCCGCGCTGCCGTCCCGCGTGCACGCGAAGATCGCTGCGGCTGCGAGAGAGACGGTGACGATTCGGGTGATGAGGCGCATGGCCCCTCTCCTGGGGTTGGTCATGTAGAGACGGTCAGTCACGTTCCAAGGACGCTCGGGCCCGGATTCTATTCCCCGCGCCGGCGCCCGGCGGGCACGGCGTGGGGCGCGGCATCACGCGCGCGCCACCTTCCCCACGCGGACCCTGGCGGGGCGGAGCACGCGGTCGCCGACGCGATACCCGGCGCGGATCTCCTGCACCACCATGCCGTCCTGCGACGCGTCGCCGACCGGCACCGTGTCCACCGCCTCGGCCACGTGCGGGTCGAACGGCTGGCCGAGCGTCGGGATCCGCTCCGCCCCGAGCGCGGCGATGCGCCGGTGCAGCACGCTCAGTGAAAGACGCACGCCCTCCAGCAGGTTCGCCAGGCGCTCGTCGGTGGGCTCACCGGGCGCGGACGCGGCCGCGAGGGCGCGCTCCAGGTCGTCGGTGGCCTCGAGCAGCGTCTGCGCCACCGCGGCCCGCTCGGCGTCCACGACGCGGGTCCGCTCGCGCTCGAGGCGCTGCCGGAATGCCCTGTTGTCCTCGACCAGGGCGGCGTACGCGCGGGTCAGCTCGTCGATGCGGGCCGCCTGCTCGGCGAGGCGCGCCTCGACGGCCGCGCCCGGGGGCGGCCCACCCGCCTCCTCCGGCGGCGCGTCGGCGCCGGCCGGGTCGAGGGGCTCCCCGTCCTGCCGGAACCGGCGTCGATCCACCACCTTCACCTGACCCTCCGCGCCCGGCGCAGAGGTGTCGCGGCGTTCGTCTGCCATGTCACGACCTCCGGCAGGCAAGCTAACCAGCGGAAAGGTCGTGTCAAACGAGCAAGGCCCCGGGGGCGTCCGAGCCTGCGGCGCCCGCCCTCAGGGCGGTGGGGGCTCGCCGGGCAGCGCGTCCACCTGCTCGCCGCGCTCGTCGCGGATGTCCACCCCGGCCGCGCGCAGGCTGTAGAACAGCAGCCAGCGCTCCGCCGGCGAGAGGCTGCCGGGCGGCAGCGCCCGGTCGATCTCGGCGATGGTCAGGCTGCCCCGCCGGATCCCGATCTGGAAGAGCGCCTTGCGCGCCTCGTGGCTCTCGCTCCCGTGCCTCACCGCCGCGACGCCTCCTCACGATTCGGGATCCGGGTCGCCGCCGGCGTGGCGCGCGAGCGCCTGCGGCGGCTGCGGCCCCGACCTCCCGAAGCCCGCGCTCGCGTCCGCCGAGGCCGCGACCGGACGGTTCGGCGTCTCGGGCGGCGACTCCTCGTGGCCGCGCCCCTCGATCGTCCCGGGCCGCACCACCTTCGGTCCCCACAGGCGCGTGATCTCGTCCTCCTCGACCACCTCGATCGTGAGCAGGCGCGCCGCGAGCGCCTCGAGCCGCTCGCGGTGCTCGCGCACCACCGTCCGCGCGCGGTCCTGCGCCTCCTCCACCAGCGCCTGGACCTCGCGATCGACCGCCAGCGCGGTGTGGTCGGAGTACGACCGGGTCTCGAACCCCTTCACCCCCAGGAAGCTCGGGCCGTTCTGGTCGCCCAGCGACACCGGCCCGAGCGCCGGGCTCATGCCGTAGTCGCGCACCATCATCCGGGCCACCGCGGTGGCGTGCTGCAGGTCGTTCGACGCGCCGGTGGACGGCTCGCCGAACACCTCCTCCTCGGCGACGCGCCCGCCCATCAGGCCCGCCATCCGGTCGCGCAGCTCGCTGCGGGTGAGCAGGTACCGGTCCTCGAGCGGGAGCTGGAGCGTGTAGCCCAGCGCCCCCAGGCCGCGCGGGATGATCGAGACCTTCGAGACCCGGTCCGCGAACGGCAGCATCCAGGACACCAGCGCGTGCCCGGCCTCGTGGAACGCGACGATCTCCTTCTCGCGCTCGTTGATGCGCCGGCTCTTCTTCTCGAGGCCCGCCACCACCCGCTCGATGGCCTCCTCGAACTCGGCGCGGGTCACGTGGTTCTTGTTGCGGCGCGCGGCGAGCAGCGCGGCCTCGTTCACCACGTTGGCGAGGTCGGCGCCGGCGAACCCGGGGGTGCGCGCGGCCACCGAGCGGAGGTCCACGTCCGGCCCGAGCTTCACGTTGCGTGCGTGGATCCGGAGGATCTGCTCGCGGCCGCGCTTGTCGGGCCGATCCACCAGCACCTGGCGATCGAAGCGGCCCGGGCGCAGCAGCGCCGGATCGAGGATCTCCGGCCGGTTGGTGGCGCCCATGATGATGAGGCCGGCGCGCGCGTCGAAGCCGTCCATCTCGGCGAGGAGCTGGTTCAGCGTCTGCTCGCGCTCGTCGTGCCCGCCCATGATGCCGGCGTTGCGCGACTTGCCGAGCGCGTCCAGCTCGTCGATGAACACGATGCAGGGCGCCTTCTGCGTGGCCTGCGCGAACAGGTCGCGGACGCGCGCCGCGCCCACGCCCACGAACATCTCCACGAACTCCGAGCCGGAGAGCGAGAAGAACGGCACGCCGGCCTCGCCCGCGGTGGCGCGCGCGAGCAGCGTCTTGCCGGTGCCGGGAGGCCCGACCAGCAGCACGCCCTTCGGGATCCGGCCGCCGAGCCGCCGGTACTTCTCCGGCGTCTTCAGGAACTCGACGATCTCCTGCAGCTCCTCGACCGCCTCGTCGATGCCGGCCGCGTCCTGGAACGTGACGCCGGTGTCCGGCTCCATGTGGATGCGGGCCCGCGACTTCCCGAACGCCATCACCCCCGGCGGCCCCTGCCCGAGCTGCCCGGACATGCGCCGCATCACCCAGGCCCAGAACAGCAGCCCGATCGCGATCGGCGCGATCCAGACCCAGAACAGGTCGCCCATGCCGCCTCCGGCCACCGCGTCGTAGGGCACGCCGGCCTTCTCCACCGCCTGCACCAGGTCGTCGCCGCCTCCCGGGATGCGGGTCGCGACGTAGGGCAGCGCCTGGCCGTTGCGCTCGCCCTCGCCCTGCGCCTGCTGCTGCGGCTGTGCGCCGCCGCCCTGCGCCGCCCCGGCCTCCACCGGCTTCGGCACGCCGCGGACCCAGTCCGGCCCGATCACGACGCGCTCGAACGCGCTCTGGCGCACCATCTCCTTGAACTGAGAGTATGGGATGCGCCGCACGCCCACGTCCTGGAACGCGCGGAACAGGAAGATGGCGAGCGCGATGAGGACCAGCCACGCCGCCGGCGAGGCCAGCGGGATCCGGGGCTGGGTGCCAGGACCGCCAGGCCCGCGCCCCCGCTCGCTGCGCTGCCCGTGGCCCTTCTTCTCGTCTGCGGACACCGAGCCTCCTGCCCCCTTCGCAGGCAATCTGCGCACGTCCGGGGATCGGGCAATCCGGGTAAGCGCGGAAGGCCCCGGCAGGCTGCTCGCCGGTGGGGGCCTGCGGTCGGGTCAGGCGGAGCGGGAGCCTGCGCGCCCATGCGGGCTGCGCGGCGCGGACGGCCGGGGCGGGCCGGCCCTACAGGCCGAGCAGCTTCGCGATGCTCTTCTCGTCGGCCGGCGGGAACTCGTACTGATCGAGCTCGTCGGGCCGGACCCAGCGGTGGTCGTGCACCCGGATGTGCTGGATGGGGCCGCGGACCAGGCGGCAGCGGTAGACGCAGAAGTCGATGTCGTAGGCCTCGTACGCGTGCTCCACGTGGATCACGCGGCCGCCGACCTCGACGCCGATGCCCATCTCCTCCGCGAGCTCGCGCGCCAGCGCGGCGGGATCGGTCTCGCCCGCCTCGACGCGCCCGCCGGGGAACTCCCACAGCAGCGGCAGCGAGGCGGTGGGCGGGCGCTGGGTGATGAGGTAGCGCGCGTCCTGCTCGATCATCGCTCCCACCACGCGGATCTTCCGGCGCATGTCGTGAACGCTCCGTCTGCGGTCCCGTGGTGCCCACCGCGCGCGGGAGGGCCGCGCCGCGCGCGTCCAGGGATTGTAGAATTCGCTCACGATGACGTCCATCCGCTTCCTCGGCGCGGCCGGCACGGTGACGGGCTCACGGTTCCTGGTGGAGACCGGCTCGGTCCGGATCCTGGTCGACGCGGGCCTGTTCCAGGGCCACAAGGAGCTGCGCCTCCGCAACCGCGCCCCCTGGCCGGTCTCCCCCCGAGACCTGACGGCGGTGGTCCTGACGCACGCGCACGTGGACCACAGCGGGGCGCTGCCGCTGCTGGCGCGCCAGGGCTTCCGCGGGCCGGTCCACTGCACCCCGGCCACCCGCGACCTGGCCGGCCTGCTCCTCCCCGACTCGGGGAGGCTCCAGGAAGAGGAGGCCCGCTACGCGAACCGGAAGGGCTACTCGAAGCATGCGCCCGCCCTCCCGCTCTACACCGAGCAGGACGCGCAGGACGTGCTGCCCCGGCTGGCGCCGCTCCGGTACGGCGAGCCCCGCCAGATCGCGCCCGGCGTGACCATCCGCTTCCACCGCGCCGGGCACATCCTGGGCAGCGCGCTGGTGGAGCTGAGCGTCGGGGGCGCGCGCGGGGCGCGGATCCTGTTCAGCGGGGATCTGGGCCGCTACGGCGCCCCCATCCTCTCGGACCCCGAGCCCGGCCCCGCCGCCGACGCGCTGGTGCTGGAGAGCACCTACGCCGGCCGGCGCCACGAGGCGGCCTCGCCCGCCGCCGCGCTCGCGGCCGAGGTCCACGCCGTGGTCCGCTCCGGCGGCGCGCTGGTGGTGCCGGCGTTCGCGGTGGGGCGCACGCAGGAGATCCTGTTCACGCTGCGTGAGCTGGAGGACCGCCGCGAGATCCCGGCCATCCCGGTGTTCGTGGACTCGCCCATGGCGGTGGACGCGACCCCGATCTACCTCGCGCACCGCGAGGATCACGACGACGAGACGGTCCGGCGCATCGCCGCCGGGGAGGAGCCGCTCCGGCCCGCGAAGCTGACGTTCTGCCGCAGCCCGGACCAGTCGAAGGCCATCAACGACGTGCGCGGCCCGTGCATCATCCTGTCGGCCTCGGGCATGGCCACCGGCGGGCGCGTGCTCCACCACCTGGCGCGCCGGCTCCCCGACCCGCGCAACACGGTCCTGCTGGTGGGCTTCCAGGCCGGCGGCACCCGCGGCTGGCGCCTGCAGAACGGCGCCGAGACGCTGCGCATCCACGGCGAGGACGTGCCGGTGAAGGCGCGCGTCGCGACGCTGGGCGGGTTCTCGGCGCACGCCGACGAGGCGGAGATCCGGCGCTGGCTCGCCACGCTGCCGGCGCAGCCGCGCCGGACGTTCCTGGTGCACGGCGAGCCCACCGCGCTCGCGGCGGCGAAGGCGCGCATGGACGAGCTGGGCTGGGCCGCGCTCGTCCCCTCGCACCTCGAGGAGGTCCGGCTGTGACGGCCGCGGACGGGGGGCGCACCGCGCTGGTGCTGTCCGGCGGCGGGGCCCGCGGCGCCTACGAGGCCGGCGTGGTCCGCTACCTGCGCGAGGAGCTCGCGCCCGAGCTCGGCCGCCAGCCGCGCTTCGACGTCCTCTCCGGGACGAGCATCGGCGCGGTGAACGCCTGCGTGATGGCGTCGACCGCGGACGTCCCGGAGCGGCAGGGGGCCGCGCTGGCCGCCGCCTGGCGCAGCCTCAAGCTGGAGCAGGTGTTCCACTGGAGCGCCCTCAACCTCGCCGCCCTGCCCGGCTACGTGGTCCGCCAGCTCCGCGCCACGCGGATGCGCCACCTGAGCTGGCGCCTCTCCGACTTCGTGTTCCCCGAGGCGCTGGCGCGCCTGGTCCACGACCGGATCGACTGGGCGCGCCTCCACCGCAACGTGCGCGACGGCCACGTCGGCGCGCTCACCGTGAGCGCCACCGACCTCGGCACCGGCCGCGCGGTCGTGTTCGTGGAGAGCATGCGCGAGCTGCCGGCGTGGAGCCGCGACCCGCTCGTCGAGGCCCGCGGCTGCGCCATCGGGCCCGCCCACGCGCTCGCCTCGGGCGCGATCCCGCTGCTGTTCCGCCCGGTCCGCATCGAGGACTCCTGGTTCGTGGACGGCAGCGTCCGCCAGAACACCCCGCTCGCGCCCGCGCTCCGCCTCGGCGCCGACCGCGTGCTCGTGATCGCGCTCCGCGCCGAGGGGCGCGAGGCGGACCGCGCGCCGCGGCTCCACCCCGAGGAGGCGCCCACCACCGCGGCGCAGCTCGGGCGGCTGCTCAACGCCCTGCTGCTCGACCACGCCGACTACGACATCGATCGCCTCCGCCACGTGAACGCGATGATGGACCGCGCCGAGCAGGTGTTCGGCCCGGGCTTCGCCGAGCAGCTCGCCGCGCTCTCCGCGCGCGAGCTGGCCGCGCCGTTCCGCCGGGTGCGCGAGCTGGTGATCCGGCCGTCCCGCGACATCGGCCGGCTCGCGCACGAGCACGCCATCCGGCGGGTGCGGCACCTGCGCCCCGGCACGCTGGCGGCGCGCCTGCTGCGGCGGGCCGCCGCCGACGTGGAGGCCGCCGCGGACGGCGCCGCCGACCTCGCCAGCTTCCTCCTGTTCGACGGCGAGTTCGCCGACGAGCTCATCGCGCTCGGCCACGCCGACGCGCGGCAGCGCCGCGACGCCCTGCTCGCCTTCTTCGCCGAGCCCGTCGCCGCCGGCGCGCGCACCGCATGACGCCCGCCTCGCCGCGCCCGTTCGACGGCCCCACCCTGCTCGACGGGGCCATGGGCACCGCGCTCCTCGCCGGCGGCCTCCCCGCCGGCACGCTGCCCGAGGCCTGGGTGCTGGAGCGGCCGGAGGCGGTCGCCGCGGTCCACGCCGCCCACGCGGCGGCGGGCGCCGAGGTGGTGCTCACCTGCACGTTCAACGCGGCCGGTCCGCGCCTCGACCCGCTCGTCCCGCCGGACCGGGTCGGCGCGCTCTGCGCCGCCGCGGTGCGCCTCGCGCGCCGGGCCGCCCCCGGCGCGCGCGTGGCCGGCGACCTCGGGCCCACCGCGCTGTACGGCCCCGGACGCCCGCCCCCCGACGGCGCGGCGGTGCGCGCCCGGTACGCGCGGGCCGCCGGCGCGCTCGCGGCGGCCGGCGCGGATCTGCTGTGGGCGGAGTCGCAGTGGGACCTCGCCGAGGCGCGGCTCGCGCTCGACGCCGCGCGCGCCACCGGCCTTCCGGTGGTGGTGACGTTCGCGCTGCGCGAGGCGGCCGGCCGGCTCGCGGCGCCGGACGGCACGCCGGCCGAGGAGCTCCTGGAGGCGGTCGCGGACGCCGGCGCCGCGGCGGCGGGGGTGAACTGCGTGCCGCCGGGACCGGCGCTCGCCGCGCTCGCCGCCTGGGCCGCGCGGCGGCTGGCGGTGCGGTTCGTGGCGAAGCCAAGCCCCGGGCTGCCCGGCGAGGTGCTCGGGCCGGACGCGTTCGCGGAGGCGCTCCGCCCCGCCGTCCATGCGGGCCTGGGGGTCGCCGGAGGCTGCTGCGGCGCCGGGCCCGGGCACCTCGCGGCGCTCCGGCGGCTGCTCGCGGCCGCCCGGGCCGGCTAGACCGGCGCGCCGGTGCGCGGGTACGAGCCCAGGAGGTGCAGCTCGTGCACCTGCTCGCGCACGCCCTCGAGCGCGCTCGCGCCGGCGGGGTCCGCGCGGTGCCCCTCGAAGTCCAGGTAGAACACGTAGTGGCCCATGGCCTGCTTGGTGGGCCGGCTCTCGATCTTGGACAGGTTGATCCCGCGGCGGGCGAACTCGCCCATCACCTCGTACAGCCCGCCCGGCCGGTCGCGATCGAGCGTGAAGGCGATGCTGGTCCGGTCGGCGCCGCTCGGCGGGGCGTCCTCGCGCGCCAGCAGCACGAACCGCGTCACGTTCTCGTCGGAGTCCTGGACGTTCTCCGCCAGCACCTCCAGGCCGTAGCGCTCGGCGGCGCGGCGCGGGCCGAGCGCCGCCGCGTCCGGCTCGCCGGCGGCCACCTTGCGCGCGGCCTCCGCGGTCGAGAGCGCCGGCTCGAGCGCCGCCGCGGGCAGCCGCGCCCTCAGGAAGCGGGCGCACTGCCCGAGCGGCTGCGGGTGCGAGAGCACGCGCCGCACCTGCTCCAGCCGCGTGCCGGGCCGGGCCAGCAGGTGCTGGCGGACCTGCAGCAGCAGCTCGGCCCGGATGCGGGCGCCGGGCCGGTGCACCAGCAGGTCGAGCACCGCGCTCACCGCGCCCTCGATCGAGTTCTCGATGGGCAGCAGCGCGGCGTCGAGCTCCCCGCGCAGCAGCGCCTCGTGCGCGTCCGCGAAGGTGGGGAACGGCACCGCCTCCGCGCCGCGGACCGCCTCGCAGCGCGCGACCGCCTCCTCGCTGAAGGTGCCCGGGGGGCCGAGGTATCCGACGCGCATGCTCGCGACTCCTATCACGGAACGGCGCGGGCGCGCCGCCTCATGCACCCTGGGTGATGGCCTCGAGCAGCGCCGGCAGGGCCGCGATGTCCTCGAGGAGGTGGTCGGGGGAGGCGGCGCGGAGCACCGAGGGCGTGCAGGCGCCCCACAGCGCGGCCACCGTCCGCACGCCCGCCGCCCGGCCGGCCGCCAGGTCGTGCGGCGAGTCGCCCACCATCACCGCCTCGTCCGCGCCGACGCCCAGCCGCGCCAGCGCGAGCCGCACCGGCTCGGGGTCGGGCTTCGAGCGGGCGCAGCTGTCCGCCCCGATCACGGCCCCCATCCGCTCGAGCAGCCCCACGTGGCGGAGCGTGCGGTAGGCGCCCTCCTCGGTCTTCGCCGTCACCACGCCGAGGGGATGGCCCCGGCCCGCGAGCGTCAGCACCGTCTCGCGCGCCGAGGGGAAGCAGCGCGTCCAGCGATCGTGCTCCGCGATCCAGAAGGAGCGGTAGCGCGCGAGCAAGGGCTCGACGTCCTCGGCGCAGCGGGCGAACGAGGCGAGCTGGGTGCGGAGCGGCGTCCCGATCCCGGCGATCCACTCGGCGTCGGTCGGGCAGCTCCCGTACCCGTCGAAGGCGTGGCGCACGGAGGCGAGGATGAACGGAACGGTGTCGACGAGCGTCCCGTCCAGATCGAACAGGATCGCCATCCGGCGGTGTTCTGGCACGTCCGCCATCATAGTGAAAATTCCCCATCCCCTCCCGACGATCGTGCCTAATTTCGGTGCGCGATGACGGGAGCGGCGATCGTTCGGCGGTCGGATGGGGCGGCGGAGGTGCTCACGGTGTACGGCGCGTTCGACGGCGCCTCCGCGTGGGCGCTCCGGGTCCAGATGGACGAATCCGCTGCGGACGCGTTCGTGATCGACCTCACGCACGCCGAGGAGGCGTGCGAGTTCGCGGCGTGCGTCCTCGCGGGATGGGTGCGCGAGCACCGGCGCGAGAAGCGCGTGCGCTTCCGGGCGGGCACGCGCGAACAGGCGCGGCTGCTCTCGGCGTTCGGCCTCGACCTGGAGGAGAGCGGGCCCACGGTCGTGGAGCCGGATGGAGATGGTGCGCCCGGCCTCGATGGCTTCCCGCTCGGGCTCCGCTCTCCGGAGGGGACCGGGGTGCCCGCATGAGGCGGCGGCGCTGCCGCGCGTCTCCGGCTGCCGCATCCTCCAGCGGACCGTGCCGCGCGCGCCCTCACCCCTTGCCGACCTGATCGAAGCGCGCCGGGAGGAGCTCGGTCGCCGCTTCATGGAGCGCGCCCGCCGGGAGCTGCGCGAGTCGCGGATGCCCGATCCGCAGCTGCTCGACTCCTTCCCGGCCCTCCTGGACGCCCTGGTCGACGCGCTGCGCCACGGGCCCGCGCCGCGCGCGCCGGCCGAGCCGCCGCGGGTGGCGGCGGTCGCGACCGAGCACGGAGAGCAGCGCGCGGCCATGCCGGTGGACGTGGTGCAGCTCGTCTGGGAGTACGGCGTCGTCAGCGACGTGATCCTGGAGCTCGCCGAGGAGCAGGGGCTCCGGCCGGAGATCGCCGACCTGCGCGTGCTCGAGGCCGCGCTCAAGGCCGCCATCGCCGAGTCGGTGCGCCGGTTCGTCCAGGCGCGCGAGGGCGCCTCCCGGCGCGCGGACGCGCGGCTGCGGGCGGTCGCCGATCACGCGCCCGCGGCCCTGGTGCTGCGCGACCGGGAGGGACGGTTCCGGTTCGTGAACCGCTTCGCGGCCGAGGCGCTCGGGCGACCCCAGGCGGAGCTGCTGGGCCGCCGGTTCGAGGACGTCCTCCCGCCGGCGGTGGCCCGCCGCCTGGCGGGGGCGGACGCGCGCGCCGGGCGCGGCACCACCGTGGAGCAGCGCGAGACGCTCGACACCCCGCGCGGCCTGAGGACGTTCCACACGGTGACGTTCGCGCTCGCGGGCGCGAGCGCGCCCGAGGATCCTGCCATCGTGTCGATCGGCCTCGACGTCACCGACGCCCAGACCGCGCTGGAGCGCCTGCGGCACGCCGACGAGCTGCTCGAGCTGGGCGACGCGTTCCTGGAGCTGGATCGCGCCTGGCGGATCGTCCGGGTGAACCGGAACCAGGAGCGGCTCTCGCAGCGCAGCCGGGACACCACGCTGGGCCGGGTGTTCTGGGAGGTCTGGCCGGAGCTGGCGCGGCCGGAGTCGGCGTACTGGGTCGAGTACCACCGGGTCATGAACGAGCGCGTGCCCAGCGAGTTCGAGGCGTACTTCGAGCCGCTCGACATGTGGACCGCGGTGGCGGCGTACCCGGTGACCGACGGCGGCGTGGCGGTGTTCTTCCGCGACGCCACCCGGCGCATGCGCGACGAGCAGCGGCTCCGGCAGGCCCAGGCGTTCGAGCAGCAGCTCATCGGGATCGTCTCGCACGACCTGCGCAACCCGCTGAACGCGATCCTGCTGGGCGCGTCGTCGCTGCTCGCGCGCGAGGACCTCTCCGACCGGAACGTCGCGTCGATCGCGCGCATCCGCTCCGCCGCGGAGCGCGCCGCCCGGCTCATCCGCGACCTGCTCGACCTCACCCGCGCGCGCCTCGGCGGCGGCATCCCCGTCCAGCCCCGCCCGGCCGACCTGCGCCAGGTGGCCCAGCAGGTGGTGGACGAGCTGGAGCCGTCGTACCCCGACCGCCCGATCTCGGTGGAGGCCTCGGGCGACACGCACGGACAGTGGGACCCGGACCGCATCGCGCAGGTGATCGGGAACCTGGTGACGAACGCGCTCAAGTACGGAGCGCGCGGCACGCCGGTCGCGGTCCGGATCGCCGCCGAGGACGGAGAGGTCCGGCTCTCGGTGCACAACCAGGGCACTCCCATCCCCGCCGAGACCGTCCGGACGATCTTCGAGGCGGGCGGCCGGGCCGCGCCGGATCCGACCGGGAGGAGCGTGGGCCTGGGCCTCTTCATCGTGGAGCGCATCGCCGACGCACACGGAGGCCGCGTGGAGGTCCACTCCTCCGAGGAGGACGGGACCACCTTCACGGTCTGGCTTCCGAGGAAGCCGCGCGGCGGCAGCGAGCAGGCCTAGACGTCAGGCGGCCAGCGACGACGCGCGCTCCGCGGCCCGGCGCGAGACGTCGCGCAGCGCGATCCGCTGCGCGAACCCGGCCGAGCCGACCACCACGCAGGCCACGCACAGGACCGCCTCCGCGACCAGCGTCCCGCCGTCCACGTGGCCGGTGATGCGCGCCGTCGTGGTGGTCAGATCGTAGAACAGCCACCCGAGGTTGTAGACCGCGAGCAGCGTCCAGGTGCGCTGCAGCGCCCCGCCGACGAGGCCGCGCGCCACCAGCGCCAGCGGGCCCACCGCGGAGAAGCAGATCATGTCGCCGGTCACCGACACCGCGGCGGCCAGCGCGTCCGAGGACAGGCCACCGCCCAGGGCGTCGCGCAGATCGAGCGCGAGCACCGGGATCCCGATCACCAGGGCGCCGATCACCGTCGCCGCGCTGGTGCGGACGCTGCGCCGGTCGGTGAGCCCGAGCCCGGTCGCGGTGCGGCGGAAGGCGGCCAGGAAGAGGACCGCGCCCGCCACCGAGAACGCGTTGATGGCGACCAGGATGCCGAGGCGGACCCATGGATCCGACAGGGCCGGCACGAGATCCCAGCTCCGGGCCGGGCCGTTCATGAACCGCACCAGCGTGGGCAGCGCCAGGGAACCGCCCGTGCATGCCCAGGCCTTCCAGAGCAGGTCGCCGGGCCGGAAGGCGAGCGCCGCCGCCATGCATCCGGCCGCGCCGATCACCTGCCAGCCCACCTGCAGGGACCACCAGACCTGGTCGGTCGGCCCGAGCGCCGCCACCACCGCCACGTGGATCGCGAGCGCCAGCAGCGGGAACGCACCGAGCCAGCCCAGCCTCACCGGAGCGCCTCCTGCTGGCGCGCCGGGGCCGGTGTCGCCGGTGGAACGGTCGCGGGTGAGCCGGTCATCAGCGCGCATCTTCGCACGAGTCCGGGGACGCGCGCGAGCAGGCGTCGTCGATCGGGGCGGCCTGCCCCGCGCGAGACGCGGTCAGGGTCAGTTCAGCAGCCCGCTCACGTTGACGTCCACCCGGATGCTCGCCGTGACCTTCACCGTGGTGTTCACGTCCGGCGCGCTGCCGGTCGCCTCCACGGTGAGCGGCGCCGAGGCCGCGGTCAGGTACGGCTTCAGGTCCACGCCCGGGTTCACGTCGAGGTCCACCAGGGTGGTGCCCGCAGGCAGCGCCGAGATCCCCGACCTCGAGGCGAGCAGGATCCGCGGCTGGCCGGCCGTCTCGACGTAGATCGAGACCGAGTCCACCCAGGCCTCCAGGCTGGCGCCGGCGGTCACCTCCAGGCTGAGCCGGCGGAGCTTGGCCGAGTCCACGTCGCCCGGGTCGATGCCCTCGGCGCGGAGCTGGTCGCCCCCGCCGATGTCGAGCGCCTGGATCGCCGGGATCGAGCCGGCGGGCGCACCGGGGACACCGGGGACGTTCACCGACGCGGAGCGCGTGATGTCCACCTGGTCGAGGCGACCGCAGGCGGCGAGGGCGAGGGCGGCGGCGGCGAGGGTTCGGGTCATCCCCTCAGTGTAGCGTGCTTCCTCGCGCGGCCGAGCCCGCGCGCGGGGCGGCGCCGGGGTCGGCGAAGCTGCGCGCGTGTGCGCCACCGGTCCTCCGGCCTCACCGGCAGCCGCGAGGGACGGGCACGCCGCGCGAGCCGCGGGTCCTACCGCGCGACGGGCGCGCCGGAAGACCGCGACTCGCAGCGCGTGGCCTGCATCGTCAGATAGCCGAGGGCGAACAGCATCGCGGCGAGCAGGATCTTGCGAACGGAGGGCACGGCGCGAGGTTAGCACGCGCCCCCCCTCGCCCGCGCCGCCGGCGCGCGTCGGCCGCCTGGGCGCGGCCCTTCGCTCAGCGTGTGGTACGACTCACGCGAGGAGCGGCGACGTCGCCGCGCGCCAAAGAGAAACGGGCCAGACCTCGGGGATCTCTCCCGGAGCTTCCGGCCCGTCTCGGAGTGGGCGCTGCAGGGTTCGAAGCTGCACGGAGAACCGCTCAGACGTGCTCACCCGCGCTCACCGGGGCTCGCATCGGCACTCATCCGGCAGCGCCGGCAGTCGACATGTGCGCGCAGCCGCACTCACCGAGCGCGCCCTGTGACCCTGCCCCGTGCGTCGCCGCGGATGGCGGCGCCCTCCCCTCCGGCGCGCCGGCCTTCGCTGCGGCGGCCGCGCTGGAGGCCGCGCGGGCCCTCCTGGGCGACGATCAGGCGCGGGCGCGGGTCCTGCTCGCCGACGCCCTCCGCGTCCTCGAGGCGACCGCGCCGGGCGGCCTGAGGGTCGTCGCCGGCGGGCGGTCGTGAGCCGCGCGTCAGCGCTCGCCGAGCGCCGCGGCCGGGTCGACCATGGAGAGCGGGCAGCCCTGCTTCAGCAGCCACAGCTTCCGCGCGCGGGCGTCCTCCAGGCCGGCGTACTCCTCGCCGCGCTCCTTGACGCACAGGCTCGCGAACACCTGGTTCTCGTCGGTGCCGCACATCGCCCGGTACGTCTGCGGCCGGCACCGGCGGAACCCGTCCTGCTCCGGCTCGGAGAGCGCGTTGAAGCTCTCGCCCATGTACGGCTTGGAGCCGATGGAGCTGTCCATGTCGAGCCCCATCGACGAGCCGAGCGCGATGCAGCCCGAGCTGGTGACGGCGACCACGGTGGCGACGGCGAGCGCGCGCAGACGAGGCATCTGGATCCCCCTTGCTGGAGGCCTCGACGGCTACCGTGTCTCGCACGCTGCGTCAACCCGGAGCGCACGTCACCCCAGCGTGCTAGCTTGATATGCGTCTGGGAGAGTGGTGCCGGGAGGCGTGCATGAGGAAGAAGCCGCAGAAGACCGAGGCGGAGCCGAAGCGGCAGCGCCGCAGCGACTTCAAGGGATTCAAGCCGGTGCTCTTCCGGCTCGAGGAGCGCCAGGACAAGGCGCTCACCGCAGAGGCCCTGCGGCGCGCCGCCGAGGCGGAGACTGCCCGGCCGGACAAGTCGGCGGTGCTGCGCGAGATCCTCGACGGCTGGATGGGGCGCCGATGACGCCGGAGCCCGGGACGAAGGGCCCGCTGCTGCCGATGGCCGCCGTCGCCCGCCGCCTCGGCGTGTCGAAGAAGACCGTGGCGCGCCGGATCCGCGCCGGCGAGCTGCTCGGCGGGCAGCGCGTCGGGGGGAAGGTCTGCCTACCCGAGGCCGAGGTGCTCGCGTACCTGCGCCGCGAGCGGGAGCGATCGCTGTCGCTGGTGAGGGCCGCGTAGGAAGCGGGGGCGCGCCGCCTGCCAGCGGCCGCCCCCGTGATCGACCGGCGTGGGAGGGCCGAGCCGATGCGGAAGACGGTAGCATCACGATCGGACGCCCGCGAACGCGAGTACGAGGACGTCGGTCGGGCGCGCGCGGCCAAGCGGGCCGCGGTGGTCGCCGAGAAGCGGGCGGCTGCGGAACGTCGGAAACGTGCGGGGGAGCTCGCCGCCGAGGCGACTGCAGCAGGGTTGACGCTCCGCACCGACCATGTCGAGTGGCTGCTCACGAACCCGGCGGAGTGGCTGCCGTCCCCCCGGAGCCGGGAGCAGGCCGAGACGCTCTACCACCGCTGCTGCCTCGCGCTCCTCCGTGGCGGCTTGTCGGTCGAGCAAGCCGAGCTGCTCGCACGCCATTTTGTCAGCACGCCGGGAGGGCGGCCCGGGCGCGACCGCGCGTACGCAGCGATCCTACGGCTCGCATCCCTGTTCACCACGGCGGAGCTGCAGCGGGCCGAGGTTCGACGGGTCGTCTATCGGCTCGCCCGCTTTGCGGTCGGCTCCGAGGCGTTCGCGCCGCATGCCGCCAAGAACGGCGCGCGCCTGGTGAAGGACTGCCTTCGGAACCTGCCGGCGGACCGGCTGGAGACTCTGAACATCGAGATGTACGCGTCCTTCATCACGCCCGAGATCGCCCGCGAGGTCGGCGAGCCGGTGCCGATCCTAGCCCCCTGGCACGAGCTCGCTTCCGACGACACGCGCTGGACCGCTGAGCTGGAGCTGGCGATCCGGCTGGAGGAGCAGGCGACCTGGTGGCGCGAAGTCGAGGCGGCCGGCGGCGAGGGGGAAACCTAGAGGTCTTACCCCCCGGTTTCTTCCGGGCGGTGCTGCCTGGAGTGGAGGCCGTTCGAGCTTGCCGTCGAAACTCGTCCCGTATGCAGAAGCGTACGGAGGCGAGACCGATGGCGACCACGGAGAACACGAACCCGATCCGCGCGGCGCGGCAGCGCGCGCGACTCACGCAGCTCGGCTTGGCGCAAGCCGCCGGCGTCCACTACGCGACGATCCAGCAGGGCGAAGCCGGGAGGCGGCTGTCGGCCGCGACCCTCGAGAAGATCGCGGGAGCGCTCGGGCTGCGCGCCGAGGAGCTGGCGCGGTGACCGACGACCTGGAGCCGCGCCCCAGAGCGCCAGCCTGCGCCCCCTCGCCCCTCGAGGCGGCCGTCGCCGTCGTCGCCGGCCTCATCCGGCAGGAGCTGCTCGAGCTGAAGCGCGGCGAGCTCGAGCAGCTCGTCCGCGGTGTGGTGCGCGAGGTCCTCGGCGACCGCACGGCCGGAGAGCCCGAGACGCTGCCGCGGCGGGCAGCTGCGCGCGCCGTCGGCCTGTCGCCCGCGACCCTGGCTCGCTGGCAGGGCACCGGGCGCCTCTCGCGCGGCCACCGCGGTCGCGTGATCATGCCCGAACTTCGGGCCCTCCTCGCCGGCGAGCAGCGGAAGCAGCCCGCGGGCGCGGTCGACCTGGCGGAGGCCCGCGCGCGGCGCATCGCGGCGGACTTGAAGCACGGGGGGCGCCGTTAGGTGCTCGGCTTCCGCGCCCGCGGCGGTTTCACCGCCTGGCCGAACGAACTGATGGCCCTCGCGCTGAACGCCAGGCCGCCCGTGAACATGCACGTCCTCGCGGCGTTGCTGTACCTGGCGGAGTTCAAGGCGGGCGGCAGTGACGTTCGTCTCCCGGACGGCCGCGTGCTCCGCGTGGAGCGCGGGCAGGTCCTCGTCAGCTACGCCGGGATCGGCGCCGCGCTGGGCATCTCGGAGGACGCTGCCCGCAGGGCCCTCCGCACCCTCGCCCGCGTCGGGATCTGCGACCTCAGCCGCGCGCGGTCCGCCACCCCGGCCGCCACCTCGCCGACGCTCGTAGACTTCCGAAAGTGGGGCGGAATTCTGTGGCCCGACGGCGAGGCCGCCACCTCTCCCGCAACCTCGGGCGCCACCTCCGCCGCGACCCAGGCCGCGACCTCGGCCGCACCCTCGGCCGCACCCATCCAAGAAGGAACCCCTGAACCCGCACCTGAAACACCTGCCGGCCGGCCCGCGCGGGCGCGGGCGGCGTCCGGCGGCGGCCGGCCGGCGCGAGCGATGGGCGCGGACTTGGAGCAGCTCCGCACCGCGCTCGAGGTGCACGAGCGCTCCCGGGGGCGGCTCGGTCCCGAGGAGCGCCTCGGCGGCTGCGGACGAACCGGCACGGCGCCGCTCGCGGAGCAGGTGGCGCGGCTCGGGCTGCGCGTTGCGACGGAAGCCGCGCTGCAGATCGCCGACGAGATGGCGGCCCGGAGGAGCGGACCGATCCGCTCGCTCGCAGCGCTCCCGGGATGGCTGGAAACCGTGGCGTGCAACGAGCGCAGCCGAGCGCCCGGCGAGCCACGGCAAGGCGGTGAGCGCCGCGAGGCGCAGGCCGCGTCCATGGCAGGGGGCGACCCGCAACGAGGAGGAATCGCAGATGCGGTCTAGCAATGCAGACGTCTACACAGGCAACGACTCCCGGCCGGTGGCGCTCGATCCGCGCGCCCGCCGCGCCTTCCGCCTCGAGGACCTCGCTCTCGCGCAGCCCGGGACCGTGATCGTCGGCCTGCACGGCGAGCAGCTCCGCGTGCGCGAGGACGGCGGGATCGACCTGTGGCCGCCGTTCGGCCACCGCTCGATCGCGTCCGACCCGACCGCCGCGCGGCCGCTGCCGCAGACCTCCGACCTGCAGCGCGCCCGCCCGGCGCATGCCGAGGTGCCCCATGGCCGGTGAGACCACCACCTTCGACGAGGCCAACACGATCGCGCCGTCGGCGCGGGTGGCGGAGCCGGCGTCGGGGCGCTCGACCGCGTGCGTGACCACGCTCCGTCGGGCCTTCACCGGCGAGGACCAGCCCGAGGACGCGCTGCACTTCAAGGTGGGCGATCCGGTGCGCATCTGCTCGCCGGACCACAGCACCACCCGCTGCGTCGGGACAGTCGTCGCGCACTCAGCGGCGAGCCTCACGATCGCGGCCGCGGCCGGGACCGTCGAGGCGCAGGTCGGGGACGTCGTCGTTCGGAGGGCGTCGGCAGCGGTGGCCGCCGCAGGAAGGGGCGTCGCACGATGAGCACCAACATGATCGCCAACGCCCGCCCGGTGTTCGCCGCTGCCGAGACGCACGCCAGCCGCCCGGTGCTCGCGCAGCTCGTCCGCAAGCTCGCGCGATGGGCCGACCACGCCCGGCACTACGACCTCACCTGGACGCCCTGCGACCCGAAGATCGTGGACCTGACCGGCGGGATCCGCCCGCCCGTCAACACGGCGCCGGCGGGTCTGACGGAGGTGGTGATCGGCACGTTCATCGTACCCCCCGCGCAGGCGCCGCTCGCGGCGCTCGCGATCCGCGTGTACGCGACGGTCACCCTTCCGGCGACGGGCGCAGTGGTGCGCCTCCGCTCCGGCTCGGGAAACGTCACGGACCTCGAGTTCAACGCCGACTCCGTGCCCGGCGGGACGGGGTGGGTGTCAGGGTCGCTGCCGATCGGCATGCCGGAGTTCGATACCGTCACGGTCTCGCTGATCCCCCGCCTCGGGTGCGGGATCACCATCCACTCGCTGAGCGGCTGGTGGGACCCGTCGACGTGGACGAGTGCGCGCTACGCGGACGTGCCCTCGGCCATCCAGCCGATGAGCTCGGCGGCGTTCGCGCCGGGAGAACCGCTCTCGCCGGACGCGCTCAGCGCGATGACGCTGAACTGCAACCTGCTCTCGGCGCGGGCGCCGCGGCCGGTGGTGAACAAGAGCTACACGCCCTGGTACGTCGCAGGCGGGATCAATGACCAGGTCGTCGCGCGCTACCGGATCTGGGTGTCACCCGGGACCGCGATGCTCACCGTGAAGACCCTCGTGAAGCACGTCGGCGCGGCGGCCACGGTGGTGGCGGAGCTCTACACGGCCGGCGAGACGTTCCTCGCTCTCGAGGCGCAAGCGAGCCCGAGCGCATACGGATGGCTCACGTACACCCTCCCGATCAACCACTCCGCGCGGCTCGGCGGGTTCGAGGTGGAGCTCCGGATCAGGGTGTACCAGCCGCCAGGCGACAACGGCTTCTTCCTCGCCTCCGTTTCGTGCTGGGAGCAGTACCCGTCGCACGTCGAGATGGGGATGCCCGCAGGCGAGACGTACGGCGACGCGTTCAACCCGCCCGCGCTGCCGGGCCCGATCGTCTCGCGCAACGTGATCAGGGCCCAGGACCTCCTGCAGTGCTGGCAGGGCATCCTGTGGGCGTACCGCTACCGCCGGCGCCAGACGGTCTGCGACTGCCTGCACACCGGGATCGGTCCGGGTGGCTGGGCCGCACCCGACGCCGATTACCTCGGGCCCGACGTCTACACCGGCCCGCTCACGCCGCGAGGCGATGACCTCGCGGTGGCGGGGCTGCGGATGGTGCGGCGGCTCCCGACCGGCGATGGCGCGTACGACCCGGTCACGTCCTCGAGGCAATGGGCGTTCGAGCGGATGGTGGAGTTCGCGGCCATCACCAGGTTCCAGCCGTACGCGGTGACGAACCCGCCGCAGGACTGGCGGATGGGCACCGTCGGCTTCGTGCACTGGGCGGGCGTGTCGTGGTTCGCCCGCCCGGAGAAGGACGCGCCCAGCGTGCGCTTCGAGTCGCAGCTCGTCTCGTACCCGACGAACCTGCCCGAGCGCTACGAGGAGCAGGAAGAGATGCCGGTGCGCCACCAGCTCGAGTCCGCGAGCACGTACCAGGGTTCGCCCATCGGCGTTCTCGACCTCGGCTGCTCGTTCGCCGGCCGCTTCGCGCGCTGACGCAGTCAGACAACCTGCAGCACCAACCCGCCCGCGAGGGCACGAAAGGAAGGATCGGATGAGCACGTCGAAGTACCAGGTCACCGCGGAAGAGGTGCAGTTCTCGGCGATGAACCCGAACCACCCGCGCGCGCGCGCCGCCCACGCCCGGATGCGGGCGCAGCGCGTCCACCTGGCGCACGCCGCGTTCGCGAAGCAGGTCGCGGACCTCGAGGCGGCCACCGCCGCGATGGCGCCGACGGCCGAGGAGGTCCAGACGGTGGGCTTCCACTCCGGCCGGAGCCTCGACAAGACGCACCCCGACCACGCGACGGTCCGCAAGGTCCGCGCGTGGCGCGACAACGAGCGGCAGCTCGAGACGATGCGCCAGCAGCTCGCCGGCCAGGTCGAGCGCCTCCCCAACGTCGACTCCGACATCGAGCGCGCCGATCGCGAGCTCGGGGAGTTCAAGGCGATCGAGGCCGAGCAGCAGAAGCAGCAGGCCGCGGCCGAGGAGTCCGCGCGCAGGTTCCCCAACGCGAACCGGAGCGCCTGAAGCAGTCCCCCAGCGCAGGAAAGGACAGATAGATGGCCGCATTCATCGCAGCTCCGCAGTACGCCGGCGGCGTCGCCACCGGCGTCCCCACCGGCTACGTCGCCGTCCAGGTGAGCGACGAGGCCGCAGCCGCGCACGTCGCCAAGGGCGGGCGCCTCGCCACCCAGGCCGAGATCGACGCCGAGACCGCCCGCGCCGCCGCCGCCGCGGCCGCGAGCGCCGCCTCGAAGCAGCGCGCGCTCGACGAGTTCGACGCCCGCGCCGCCGAGGCGCGGACGCACGTGGGCTGAGGCCGCCATGCCGACCCTCCCGCCGACCCTGACGGAAGACGACCTGGCGCCGCTCACCAGCGACGAGCTGAGGGAGCTCCGCAGCGGGACGCCGAACCCGTCTCCGCAAATCGTCTTCCTCAGGGCGCGGGTGGGCGCGCAGTGCGCTCGCTCGCGGGTGGAGTCGTGGGCTCGCTCCGCGCCGCCCAGCTCGGAGGCGGTCGCGCTGGCGGCCCGCTCGCTCGAGGCCGGGGAGCCGCCGCACAAGGTCGCGCGGCGCTTCGACCTCTCAACGAGCGAGGTCCGGGAGGCGGACCTGCTCGCCGACGAGATGCGGCGCCGGAGGGGCTACGAGCAGAGCCTCGAGGACCTCGCTGCGGCGAAGACGGCTGCGCAGGCGGGCAGCGCCGCGTGGGCAGCGTGGGAGGCGGCCTGGAGGGCGCCACCGACCACCACCGGCTGGGACACGATGATGTACGGCCCCGGCTTCGCCGGCGAGCCGACGCCCGGGGAGCTGCGGCGCAGGGCCCTCATCGCGTCGGGGATCATCGACCCGACGGACCGCCGCTGCAGGTGAAGGGCGCCGCGGCGGCGGAAGACCACAGGTCCCAAGCCTGCGGCGGAGCGCTCTACCTGGAGATGAACCGTGGCACGACGCGTCGACTACCCGAAGGTGAAGCAGCTGCACGCGCAGATCGAGGAGATCCTCGCGCGGCGCGAGCAGATGACGGCCGAGGACCTGGAGCGGGCCTCCGAGAAGCTCGAGGAGGCGGCCCGCGCCCTCGGGTTCGACTTCCCCGCGTGGGAAGACCCGGCCGACGTGGACGCGCGCCCCCGTCCCCCCGTGCAAGGTAAGGGTCGGCGGGGTCGGCGGTGAAGTGCACCGCCCGCAACGCCAGGGGCAAGCGCTGCGGTGCCGACGCGATGCGCGGCTCGCGGCGGT
Organism: Anaeromyxobacter dehalogenans 2CP-1; assembly: GCF_000022145.1. Classification (NCBI taxonomy): domain Bacteria; kingdom Pseudomonadati; phylum Myxococcota; class Myxococcia; order Myxococcales; family Anaeromyxobacteraceae; genus Anaeromyxobacter; species Anaeromyxobacter dehalogenans. The sequence goes on along the minus strand of NC_011891.1, from coordinate 2,379,866 downwards.
GCTTCTGGCACGCGCCAGCGACGACGCGGCAGGCCCGCGAGGCGCGCCGCCGAGGCGGCCAGCATCGCATGCTCGCGCTCCGGCCCGTGGTCGAGGTGCTGCCCGCACAGGCCCTCGACGGCCACGCTGCGCCGGGCACCATCGCGCGCCGCCCCGCGTCGGCGCCGCCCGCGTGGGCGAAGCTCGAGACGCGCGAGGACGTGCTCGGCGCGCTCCGCGACGTGGGCAGGGCCACCCTCGCGCGCCAGCTCGACCCCCGCAGCGCGAACGCGGTGGGGCTGGTGCTGCAGACGCTGCTCGCGGAGCAGCGCTACCGCGAGGAGACCGAGCGCCGCGCTGCAGATGTCGAGCGGCGCCGGGCCGACGCTGCCGAGCGGGAGCGCAAGGCGGACAGGCGCGCCCGGCGCGAGTGGGCGCGGACGCAGCTCCGAGACCGCCTCGAGGAGCTCGTCGAGGAGGCGCGGCTCGTCGAGGAGCGCCTCCCCGAAGGAAGCGCGGCGAGGGCCGAGGCCGCGCGGTTCGAGGGGTTCGCGGAGTACGTCGCGCGGCTGGCGCGGAGGGCCCGGATATGACCGCCACCGCCGACCCGCGCTGCACCTGCGGCCAGGCCGAGCACCGGCAGACCTGCCGCGTCGAGATCGAGCGCGCGCAGCTCGCGGCCGCGATGCTGCAGAGCGCGATCCGGCGCATCCGGGAGAAGCACACCGGGCGCCGCGCGTGGTCGGGCGCCGGCGACGCGCTGGGGTGGTACTTCCGCCAGCTCCGCCGCCGCTCGACGCCGCGCCCGGCCCGTCTCGAGCCGGCGAACGGGAGGATCGGCGACGACCCCGTGCGGCGCGCCGTCGGCGACGAGCAGTTCGCGGCGGTCGCGTTCGCGGTCGGGGAGGCCGAGCGGGACGCGCGCTCGAGAGGCGAGGCCGCGCCGGTCGCCCGCTGGCTGGCCGAGCACTACGCGCTGGGCCGGGCGTACGCGTGGATCGCGGAGGAGGCGGGGCGCGAGGAGGCGGACGTGCGGCGGGTAATGAGCCGAGTCCACCGGGTGATCCGCGAGCGTCTCGAGGACGGCGGGTGGCTCGACGAGTAGCGCTTGGGCGTGACCCCGGCAGGGAGGACTTGCAGTCTAAGTTAATATCCGGCTATCTTGCGCTACACGGGTTGCAGAGAAGGTACCTGCGGCCGGACGGAGGCACGATGGCGAACGAGTCGAAGAAGCAGCCGAAGCTCGAGGAGGCCCGCCGGCGCTGGGGCACGGCGGAGATTCTGAGCGGCAACCCCACCACCAACCCGCAGCCCGCGCCCGAGGCGCCGGCGGCGGCGCAGGAGACCAGGAAGGCAGCATGAAGGCGACCAAGACCACCCGCGCACAGCGGGATGCGGAGATCCTCGCGAACGCCGAGCAGACGGCGCAGGCATTCGCCGAACTCGCCGGCGCGGTCGAGCGGAAGATGCTGGCCGTGATGCGCATGCCCGCCAGGCCCGGACTCGACGATGCTGCGAGGCGGCGGGCGCTCGCGTCCATCGAGGCTGGAGCCCTCACCACGGGGCCGCGAGGGGAGCCGTGGCTCGCGCAGGCGCATCACCGCAGCGAGCTCGTCCGCCTGTACCTGAACGGCCTCTTTCTGCCAGAGGGCGATCAGTCGGCTGCCGACAAGATCGGCGCGAAGCTGTGGCGGCGCGAGCCGGAGCACGTGGTCGCGCACAGCGCGCGCACCGCGGAGGCGCTCGCGCACGTGATGGCGGGGGTCGTCGCCGAGCTCAGCCGCGGCGACACCAGGAGGGCAGCATGAACCGCACCGGATCGAGGCTCAGGAAGGATATCGCGCGCGACCACGCCCGGCGGGCCGCGGACGCGCTGCGACGGCAGGCGGACGCGCTCGACGCGGCGGCCAAGGACCGCGAGCCGGTCCCGGCTATCGCGGCGGCGCACAAGGCAGGCGTCATGGTCGAGTGGACGGAGCACATGCTGCCCGTCATCAAGGAGAACGTGCGGCGCCAGGCCGCCGCCGCGCGCGCGGCGCGGAGGGCAGCATGACCGCCGTCACGAAGAAGGGCCGCCGCGCCGACCTCCTCTACCTACGCGATCGGTACGCGCGCTGGGTCGAAGCCCTCGCCGAGAGGGTCTACCAGGACAGGTTCCGGAGCGGCGAGCTCCACGGGTTCGACGAGGCGTACTCAGCCCTCCGGGATGAGGCCAACGCGCGGATGGACTGGGAGTACCGCGTGCCCATCGAGCGCGTCATCGACGAGATCGCGGCCGAGCACATCGCGACCGCGGCGGACGCGCACCTGATCATCGCCTGCTCGCCCAGCGCGAACCTCCTCGCCGAGGATGGCACCTACGGGAGCGCGAGCTTCGACGCTGGCCAGTGCGTCGCCTTCGACCTCATCCGCATCGCGCGGAGCCGCGGGTGGTACCGCGCCCGCCCCGGCGAGGAGCCGTCCAACGCGCAGCTGGGCCTCGCCAGGCGGAGGGCGGCATGAGCGAGATCCGCGGCTACATCCGCCCGCGCGGCCGGAAGCTCGAGGCGGTGCTCGTGCTCGCCGACGGGACGAAGCGGCCGAAGGCGACCGGGTTCAGCGTCGGCGAGGAGGAGCAGGCGCAGCGGTTCCTCGACGTCCTCCTCGAGGAGCTGCGCGGGCCGGCCGCCGCGGCGCCGCGGCCGGGCGCGCTGACGTTCCGCGCCTGGGGCGAGGCCTGGATCGCCGAGCGGAAGAAGCGTGGCGTGATCTCGGTCGCGAACGAGGAGGCGCAGCTCACCTACCACGCCTTCCCGGACCTCGGCGCCATCCCGCTCGCGGAGCTCACCCGGGCGCGCATGCTGGAGTGGGTCCGCTCCCTCCCCTCCCGCCGCACCGAGAACACCGGCGAGCTGCTGTCGCCGCGGTACGTCCACCACGTCGCCGGCACGGTGAAGCGGCTCCTGCAGGAGGCGGTGGACGTCGACCACATCCAGGTGAACCCCTGCACCTGGCGGCCGAAGCGCGACCTCCCGGCGAAGCGCGACAAGAAGGGCGGAAAGCGCAACCAGGGCGGCCTCGAACCCGGCGAGGTCTGGCAGCTCATCCACGACGAGCGGATCGGCGAGGACCGCCGGGTGATGTACGCGCTCGATCTCCTCACCGGGATGCGCCCGGGCGAGGTCGCGGCGCGCCGCTGGCGCGACCTCGACACCACCGCCGAGCCGCTCTGGCGGCTGCACGTCGGGACGGCCATCAACAGCCGGAACAGCACCGAGAAGAGCACGAAGACGGACGTCGAGAAGGTGGTCCCGGTCCACCCGCTGCTCCGGGAGCTGCTCCGGAGCTGGTACGCCGAGGGCTGGAGGAGGTTCCAGGGCCGAGACCCCACCCCTGACGACCTGGTCGTGCCGCGTGGAGGCGGCGGGGTGCGGACGAACGGCCACAGCAACAAGCGATGGAAGGCAGACACCGAGCGCCTGGGCCTCCCGCCCGGCCGCAGCCACTACGAGACGCGGGCGACGTTCCGGTCCCTCGCCATCGCCGGCGGCGCGCAGCGGGCGGACCTGGACCTCATCACGCACCCGTCGCCGCGCGAGGCTAAGGACGTCTACACGCGCCTGGAGAAGGTCTGGCCGGCGCTGTGCCGGGCGGTGCTCGCGATCGAGCTCGAGGCGCCCTCGCCGGCGACGCCGGGGGTCACGCGAAACGATACCGATGGGGAGGTCGCAGGGGGGATCGCAGTCGCACCTGCAGCCGCGGACCCGGAAATGGAAAAGGCCCGACGCCTTGCGGGCTTGGGCCTGTTCACAACCTCGGTGCTGAATGTGGGCGCTGCAGGGTTCGAACCTGCGACCCCTGCCGTGTGAAGGCAGTGCTCTACCGCTGAGCCAAGCGCCCTGGTGTTGCGAGGCGGCGAAGTATGCCGTCGGTCCCCGGGAGTGTCAACGGGATCAGCGCGAGCCGTCGCCGGGGCTGCCGGGCGGCGCGCCGCCGCCGCCGCGCCCGGATTCCTGGAGCTTCTCGGAGAGCTCGCGCGCCTTGCGCTTGATGCGGGCGAGTTGCTTCGCGAGGTCCTGGTAGTCCTGCCGGCCGGGGATCCCGGCGGCGGCCATCACCCGCTCCTGGATCGCCTCGACCTGCTTCCGGCCGCGCTGGGCCAGGCCGACCGCGCGCGCCACCGCCTCCTGGCCGCGCGGGTCCTTGATGACGGTCTCGGCCGCCCGCGCCACCAGCCTGGTCCCGGCGTCGAGGAGCGAGCCGGCGATGCCCTTCCCTTCCCGTGCCATGCGCCCTCCCTACGGTAGCTCCGTCTGCACCGCCGCGAGCGCCGCGTCCACCACCCCGCGGTGCTGCGCGCGGCGGATGAGCGCCTCGAGGTCGCCCTCGACCTTCACGCGCCCGGACAGCGCCGCCTGCACCGCGTCCGCGCCGCGCAGGATGGCCTTCACCGTCCGGTACGGCGCCCGGATGACGTAATCCGGCTCGAGCTCGAGGAGCTCGTCCTCGTCGGCGAGCAGCCGCCACCGCGCGATGCGCCCGCCCCGCTGCTCGGCCCAGGCGGCGACCGTGCCCGGCCAGGCGGGCGGATCCGCCTCCACCACCACCGCCGCGGTGGTGCCCAGCCCGCGCAGCGCGGTGCCGAGCCCGGGCTGCGCGTTCAGCGCGGCCACCAGCGCGTCGATCCACTCGCGCGAGCCGAACCGCATCCGTCAGCCTCGCTTCAGCCAGCCGAACAACCCGCCGCGCCGCTCCTCGCCCGCCGCGGCGGCCGCGGCCTGCTCGCCGGCCGCCTGGCGGCGCCGCGCCTCCTCGGCCAGCGCGCGCTTCATGGCCTCGGGGGTGTCGCGGGTGGCGAGGCCGATCTCGGTCATGCCCTTGACCGGATCGTCGAAGCTCACCTTCAGCAGGCACTCCTCGTCGAGCTTGAAGTCGATGCGCCGGCCGGTGGCCGCGGCCGGGAGGCGGATCGAGCCGAGGAACTCGTGGTCCACCAGGAAGTCGGAGTCGCCCTGGTAGATGTCGATCTCGATGGGCTGCCCGGGCTCGCGCGGCGGCGGCAGGCGGAAGCTCTTGCTCGCCGGGATGGGCGTGTTCTTCTCGAGCACCTTGCGGAAGTGGCCGGTCGGGGTGGCGATGCCGATGGGCATGGAGAGCACGTCCACCAGCGTCACCGAGTCGATCTGGTCGAGCGAGTCGCCGAGCAGCGCCGCGCCGAGCGCCACGCACTCGTCGGGGTGGACGCCCTTGCGCGGCGGCTTGCCGAAGTGCTCCTGGATCTTCTGCTGCACGAGCGGCATGCGGCTCTGCCCGCCGACCAGGATGATCTCGTCGATGTCCTGCGGGCGCAGCCCCTTCTCCTCCATCACCTGGTCGCAGATCTCGAACGTGCGCTCGACCAGGTCGAGCGTCAGCTCGTTGAGCTGCTGGCGCGAGAGCGGCATCCGCACGTCGAGCGGCCGCCCCTTGCGCTCCTCGATGAAGGGCAGGTCGATGACGACGTTGGGGATGAGGGACAGGTCGATCTTGGCGGACTCCGCGCCCTTCTTCACCCGCTGCATCGCGATGGGCGACTGCGCCAGGTCGATCTTGTGCTGGCGCCAGAAGTCCTCGAGCACGTAGTCGATGATCCGGTTGTCGAAGTCCACGCCGCCCAGGAACGTGTCGCCGCCGGTGGCGAGCACCTCGAAGACGTTGCCGGAGAGCTGCAGCACCGAGACGTCGAACGTGCCGCCGCCGAGATCGTAGACCAGCACCTTCTGATCGAGCCCGCGCGAGAAGCCGTACGCGAGCGCCGCCGCGGTGGGCTCGTTGACGATGCGCTTCACCTCGAACCCGGCGATGCGCCCCGCCTCGCGCACCGCCTGGCGCTGGGCGTCGGAGTAGTAGGCCGGCACCGAGATGATCGCCCCGGCCAGCTCCTTCTGCAGGAACGCCTCGGCGATGGTGCGGATGTGCGCGAGCACCAGCGCGCTGATCTGCGGGAGCGTGTGGACCTGCCCGCCGAGCAGCACCGCCGCCTCGCCGCTCGGCCCCTCCACGATGTCGTACGAGTAGTAGTTGCGCAGCTCCTGCACGACCTTGGAGTTCCACTTGCGGCCGATGAGCCGCTTCGCGCCGTAGATGGTGTTCTTGGGGTTCGTGACGAGCTGGTCCTTGGCCACCCCGCCCACCAGCACGTCGCCCTTCTCGCTCAGCGCCACCACGGTGGGCAGGATCAAGTTGCCGCGGTCGGTCGGGACGACCTTTGGGATCCGGTTCCGCACGTACGCGACGCACGCGTTGGTCGTGCCGAGGTCGATGCCGATGATGGGCTTTTCCCGCGCGCCTGCCATGGCCCCGAAACCTAGCACGGAACCGGCGACACCCGAACCCGGAGCGCGACCCGCCCCGGACTCGCCGCCGCCCTAGAACGGCACGTCGTCGCCGCCGCCCGGGTCCCCGCCGTCCGCCTCCACCGGCGCGACGACGTCGGCGGGCCCGCGCCTCGGCGCAGGCTCGCCGAACAGCGCGGGGACGACGCTCGGATCGCGCGGCGGGAGCCCGGCCGCCGGCGGCGGCGCCGCGCCCAGCGCCGCCGGGAGGCCGGGATCGTCGAGCTGCCAGCGCTCGAACAGCTCCGGCTCGGCGGGCAGCTCCTCGAGGAAGCGCGAGGCCTTCATGACCACCCGCTCGCGGTCTCGCGGCGCGGCGACCACCGGGTACGTCAGGTACAGCTCGTCCTTCGCGCGCGTCGAGGCGACGTAGAACAGCCGCCGCTCCTCCTCCTCGCCGTCGGTGTCCTTCAGCGCCTGCGCCGACGGGAAGCGACCGTCGGCGAGCCACACCACGAAGACCGCCCGCCACTCGAGGCCCTTCGCCTGGTGCACCGACGAGAGGATCATCTTCTCGTCCGGCTCGCCGCCCTCCGACACGGTCTCGGCCGAGATCTCGGTGAGCAGCGCGATCTCGGAGAGGAACGCCTCGGTGTCCTCGTAGCCGCGCGCGTACTGCGCGAGCTGCTGGACGTCCTCGACGCGCTGATCGGCGTTCAGGAACTCGGCCCGCAGGTACTCCTCGTAGCCGCCGTCCAGCACCTTCTCGATGGCCTCGCCCGGCAGGTCGGAGGTGGGCGGGCGGCCCAGCGCGCGCAGGAGCTGGGCGAGCCGGGTGTAGCCGGCGCGCCCCTTGGCCGGGACGTGCGAGGCGACGTCGGGCGCGAGCAGCTCGTCCAGCGTGCCGCGCCCGCGGCTGCGCCGCAGCGAGAACGCGCTCCACACCGCGTCGGCGGTGGCGGTGCCGACGCCGGGGGTGATCTTGAGGCAGCGCTTCAGCGCCAGCTCGTCGCCCGGGTTCCGCGCGAAGCGCAGGTGGGCGAGCACGTCCTTCACGTGCGCGGCCTCGAAGAAGCGGACCCCGCTGCGGACGACGAACGGGATCCCGCGGCGCGCCAGCTCGAACTGGATCTCCATCGAGTGGTGGTGCGCCCGGTACAGCACCGCGATCTCGGGGAGCGGGATGCCCTCGTCGCGCAGCTCCAGCACCCGCTGCGCCACGAACGCCGCCTGCTGCTGCACGTCGCGGCACGGCACCACCGCGGGCAGCGTCCCGTCGCGCCGGACGCTCGACAGCTCCTTCTTGAACTGGCGGACGTTCGCGGCGATGGACGCGTTCGCGAGCGAGAGGATCTGCGGGGTGGAGCGGTAGTTGACGGTGAGGTCGAAGCGCCGCGCGTCCGGGTAGCGCTTCTCGAACTCGAGGATGTTCGCGAAGTGCGCCCCGCGGAACGAGTAGATGCTCTGCGCGTCGTCGCCCACCACGCACAGGTTCCGGTGCTCGGCGGCGATGAGATCCACCACGTCGCCCTGCAGCCGGTTCGTGTCCTGGTACTCGTCCACCAGCACGTGCCGGTAGCGCCCGGCCAGCGCGCGGCGGACGTGCTCGCGCTCGGCGAGCAGGATCTTCCAGTTGAGCAGCAGGTCGTCGAAGTCCATCGCGTTGAGCGCGTGCTTGCGCTCCGCGTAGCGGCGGGCCACCCGCAGCACGTCGTCGGTCAGCGGCACGAACTGCGGGCGCCGGTCGGCGAGGACGTCGGCGAGCGGCGTCTGGGTGTTCACCGCCATCGAGACGAGGTCGATGAGCACGTCCGCCTTCGGGAAGCGGCGCGCGCCCACCGCGAGCCCGCACTCCGCGATGGCGGCGGTCATCACGTCGCGCGAGTCCTCGCGATCGAGGATCGAGTAGCCGCGCTGGTACCCCAGCTCCGCGGCGTGCTCGCGCAGCACCTCGTGCGCCACGTGGTGAAACGTGCCGCCGGAGATGCGGCGGGTGTCCACCCGGCAGACCTCCTCCACGCGGCGGAGCATCTCGCGCGCCGCCTTGTTGGTGAACGTGAGGAGGAGGATGCCCTCCGGCGCGACGCCATCGGCGACCAGCCGCGCCACGCGCCAGGTGAGCGTGCGCGTCTTCCCGGAGCCCGCGCCGGCGATCACCAGGATCGGGCCGTCGCCCGCCTCGACCACGGCGATCTGCTGGTCGTTGAGCAGCCCCTGGTAGTTGAGCGCGCGGGCGGGCGGGGAGGCCGCCTTGAGCTGGTAATGCCGGGACATGCGTTCAGGGCAGGCAACCTAGCAGGCGATATCGGCCGGGTCAAACCGGCGGTCGCTTCCGCGGGCGACGACTTCACGATGCGTCAATTGCGGCCGAAAAGTTGGAGGCGCTCACCCCGCCGCTTAGCATCCCACCCCGATGTCGCCGCTGCGCACGCTGCCCGTCGCGCTGGCCGGCCTGCTGGCCGCCTGCGCGGGCCCGATGCGCGCCGCCCGCGACAACCCCCTGCCCCCGCCCGCCCAGGGCCGGGCCGGCATCCGTGAACCGGATGCCGGCCCGGCTCGAGGTGTCGCCCCGGTCCGCGCCAGCGCCGTCACCCGCCCGCTGCCGCGCGCGCTCGCGGTGGAGCGGGCGGTGGGCACCGCGGCGCGCCTGGTGGGCGCCCGCGAGATCGCGGTGGACGGCGTCCGGTACGGCGACCGCTGCGCCGCGCTGGTCCGCGCCGCCTACGCCCAGGCCGGCGCGCCGCTCCCGGCGGAGGCCGACCCGCGGGAGCTCCACGCCCTGGCCCGCGACCGCGGCGCCGCCCGGCGCTGGGCGCCTGCGGCCGGCGATCTGGCGTTCCTGGCCGACCGTCCCGGCGGGCCGGTCGAGCACGTGGGATTGGTCGAGTCCGCGGCCGGGGACGGCACCGCCGTGGTGCTCCACCTGACGGAGCACGGCGTGGCGCGGTTCCGCGTGAACCTCGGCAAGGCCTGGAAGCTGAAGGGCGAGGACGGTCGCACCGTGAACGACCTGCTGGTGGTCGGCGGCGGCCGGCTCCCCGCCGGACGGCTCCTGGTGGGCTACGCCCGGCTACTCTGAGAGCACGTGAACCCATCCCCTCCCGTCGCCGCGGCGGCCGATCCGCGTCGCATCGCGTCGTTGCTCCTCCCTCACATGCCGACGGGCATGCTCGGTCGTCGCGCCTCGCGCTGCTCGCGGCTCGACCGCCTGGCTCGGTCCGGGGATGGATTCACGCGCTCTGAGCGCCGGCGACCGCTCCTGCCACCACCTGCCCGCCCACCAGCGTCGCGACCACGCCCAGCCCCGGCAGCGCCTCCGCCGGGACAGCGAGCACGTCGGCGTCGAACGCGGTGAGGTCGGCGTCCATGCCCTCGCGGATCATGCCGCGGCGCCCCTCGGCGAACGCGGCCCAGGCGGCCCCGGCGGTGAACGCCCGGAGCGCCACCTCCCGCGAGACCGCCTCCTGCGGCTGGAAGGGCGCGCCGTCCGGCCCGCGGCGCGCCTCGGCGGCGTACAGCCCGGCGCGCGGGTCGGGCGACTCGATGGGGAAGTCCGAGCCGAACGCCAGCACCGCGCCGGCCCCGGCCACGCTGCGCCAGGCGTAGGCGCCGCGGAGGCGCCCCGGCCCCTCCCCCAGCCGCGCCGGCACCCAGCCCGCGTCGCTGGTGGCGTGGACGGGCTGCATCGAGGCCACCGCGCCGGTGTCGGCGAGGAGCGGCAGGTCCGACGGCTGGACGATCTGGAGGTGCTCGATGCGCGGGCGCAGCGCCCGGAGCGTGGGGCCGGCGCCCCGGAACGCGCGGAGGACCTCGCGCACGGCCCGGTCGCCGATGGCGTGCACCGCGGGCTGCAGGCCGGCCCGGACCACGGCGTCGAGGCGCGCCCGCAGCTCCTCGGGCGCGGTGAGCAGCAGCCCGCGGTTCCCCGGGTCGTCGGCGTAGTCCTCGAGCAGCGCCGCGCCGCGGCTGCCCAGCGCGCCGTCGGCGAACAGCTTCACCGCCCGCACCTCGAGCCGGCCGCCCAGCTCCGGCGTCCCGCGCCACCGGGCCAGCTCCGCGTCCAGCACCGGGCGCGGCGCCAGCCCGTCGATCATGGCGTACACGCGCAGCGGCAGCCGGCCCGCCTCGGCCAGGCGACGGTAGGCGTCGAGGACGTCCGGCTCGACCCCGGCGTCGTGCACGCCGGTGAGCCCGAGCCGCGCCAGCTCCTCCAGCCCGGCGAGCAGCAGCTCCTCCAGCTCCGCCGGGCCGGGCCGCGGCAGCCGCGCGATGACGAGGTCCATGGCGGCGTCCACCAGCACGCCGGTCGGCCGGCCCGCGGCGTCGCGGAGGATGCGTCCGCCCGGTGGATCCACCGTGGCCGGCCCGATGCCCGCGGCCGCGAGCGCGGCGGCGTTGACCCAGCAGGCGTGCCCGTCCACGCGGAACAGCACCACGGGGTGATCCGGCGCCGCGCGCGTGAGGGCCGCCGCGTCCGGAAATCCGCCCCCGGGCCAGCGGTTCTGGTCCCAGCCGCGGCCCCGGATCCAGCGCCCGGGCGGCGTGGCGCGGGCGCGCTCCGCCACCCGCGCCGCGCAGGCCTCGGCGCTCGCCGCCCCCTCGCAGCGGACCTCCCGCCGCGCGCGGGCGAGACCGAGCACGTGCCCGTGCGCGTCCACCAGGCCCGGCACGGCGCTGCCGCCGCCCAGCTCGATGCGGCGCGCACCCGGGGCCGCGCGCGCGGCGCACTCGGCCGCCTCGCCCACGCACACGAACCGACCGTCGCGCACGAGCGCGGCCCGGGCGCGCGGCCGCGCGGGGTCGAGCGTGTGCAGCGTGCCGATCACCAGCAGATCGTCCATGGAGCCCCCGGCGCGCGCCGCTCGGGGGCGCACGGGGCTGTGTAGCGCCGCCGGGACCGCCTGTCACCCGGCCCGCGCGTCGAGGCGGGATGGCCTTGGGGCGAGCCGGACCGCCGACGACTCGCCGAGCGCCCCTCGAGCCCGAGCAGAGGACGACCCGACCGCGCCCGGCCGTCAGGCGGCCGGGATGCTCGGGCCGGCGCGCTCGGTGCGCTGCCAGGCGGCGCGCTGGCTGCGGCGCAGGAACCGCCACAGCCCCACCGCCAGCGCGGCGTTCATGGCGACGAAGTAGTGCGCCAGCGAGGCGAGCCGGCGCACCGGCCCCCGCAGGCCGGCCGCGCCGTGCCGGCCCGCCAGCGCGAGCCCGTAGAACGCGGCCTGGGCGAGCAGCAGCGCCCGGTAGCCCCACGCGCCGGGCGCGGCGGCGAGCAGGCCGTTCGCCACCGCCGCCGCGGCGAGCAGGAACGGCGCGGACCACCGCAGCAGCTTGTGCGAGACGAACGCGAAGCACAGGAAGCCGGTGCGCGGGTCGAGCAGCTCCGGCACGCGCGCCAGCGCCTGCCAGTTGCCCGCGCCGATGCGCGCGCGCCGCCCGAACTCGTGCCCGGCGTCCTCGGTGGTCTCCTCGAACGCGACCGCCTCCGGCTCGAACGGCACCTCCCACCCACGGGCCGCGATCCGCACCGGGATGACGAAGTCGTCCACGATGGTGTCGGGCGCGAGCGGCGAGAACAGGATGCGGCGGATGGCGTAGATGCCGCCGTTCGCGCCCAGCACGCAGCCGTGCTTGCCCTCGTAGAACTTGATGGCGGTCTCGTACTTCCAGTACAGGCTCTCCTCGAACTCGCGGCGGGTCGGGTTGAAGAGCCGCAGCCGCCCCACCACCGCGCCCACGCCCGGCTCGCGGAAGCGCCGCGCCAGCGCGCGCAGCGCGCCCCGCTCCAGCATTACGTTCGCGTCGGTGAGCACCACCAGGTCGCCGCGCGCCTGCGGCACGAGGCGCGAGAGGACGCTCGCCTTCCCGGCGCGGGGCGTGAGCGCGTGCACCTTCACCCGCGCGCCGCCCACCTCGCGCGCGATCTGGGCGGTGCGGTCGGTGCAGCCGTCGCAGCCGACCACGATCTCGAGGCGGTCCGGCGGGTAGTCGAGGGCGAGGCAGTTCTCGATCTTGCGCCGGATCCAGGCCTCCTCGTCGAAGGCCGAGAACAGCAGCGTCACCGAGGGCCAGCCCTCGGCGGCGCGCCCCCGGCGGTCGTCGCCGCCGGACACGAAGCGGACGGCGGCGAGGGCCTCGCGCGCCCCGTCCCAGACGGCGAGCACGAGCGGGTACCCGACGTAGCTGAACGCGACGAGGGCGAGCGCGAGCCAGAAGATCGCTTCCATGGCGGCAGCGGGCGAGCAACCCGCGCGCCAGCCATCGGCCGCCTCTCGGGGCTAGTGGCCCCCGCCGAACTCCACCGGCTCCGGGGACGGTGCCGGGCGGGGGCGCGGGCGGGGCGGAGCGCCCGCCGGCGGCGCGGACGGGGCGGCGGCAGGGCTCGCGGAGGGCGCCGCGCCCGTGGGAGCCGGCGCGCCCGGTGCCGGCGCGGGGGCCGTCGCGGGCCGGGGCGCGCCGGTGACGGGGGGCGCGGTGGCCGGCGGCGCCGCCGGGCCGCCCGGGCGCTGGGCAACGCCGTTCCGCGGCGCGGACGCGCCGTTCCCAGCCGCGGGCGCCCCCTGCCCGCCCGCCGCGCCGGCGCGCCCGGGCGCAGGCGCCGGGAGGAAGCCGGACGGGGTCGCCGGCTCGGGCACCGCCGCGGCCGCGAGCTTCGCGCGGAGCGTGAGCGCGCCCTCGTGCCGCGGGTTCGCGGCCAGCAAGCCGTCGAGCGTGCCGATCGCCTCCTGGCGGCGCCCGAGCGCGCCCTGGGTGCGCGCGAGCAGGAGCCGTGCCCGGAGGACCTCGGGGTCGTGCGCGAGCAGCGCCGAGAGCGCGACCGCCGCCCGCTCCTGCGTGGCCCGATCCTGCGCGCGCGCGTCGAGCGCCGCCTCGGCCAGGGCGAGCCAGGGATCGCCGGGGAGCCGCTTCCGCGCCTCGGCCACGGCGCGCTCGAGCCCGGCGCGATCGCCGGACCACGCCGCCAGCAGCGCCTGGGCCCGGGCCACCTCGGCCGGCGCCGCGTGCGCCGCCTGCAACCGCCCGAGCGCCTCCGCCGCGCCGGCGGCGAGCGTGCGGGCCTGCTCGGCCTGCGCGCGGGCGTCGGCGGCGAGGCCGTCCGCCTCCGCGCCGGCCGCCTGCTCGGCCGCCTCCCAGCCGGGCTGCTGCTCGGCCCGCAGGCGATCCCGCTCGGCGGCGCGCGCGGCCGCGCGCAGCTGCATCGCGGAAGCGCCCTCGCTCAGCTCGGCGGCGCGCAGGATCTCCGCCGCGGCGCGGTCCGCCTCCGGCGCCCGATCCCGCGGCGCCAGGCGCAGCGCCTCGTCGAAGCGCGCGCGCGCCTGATCCAGGCTGGTGGCGTCGTCGAGCGCCATGAGCGCGAGCCCCTCGGCGCGCAGCCGGCCGGCCTCCGGCGCGTGGCGGCGCGAGAGCAGCAGCCACCCCGCCGAGGCCACGGCGGCCACGGCCACGACGACCAGCGGGATGAGCCACTTGCGCCGGGCGCTCCAGCGGAGCCGGGCCTCGAACGTGCCGACGGTGTCCTTGCGGAGCACGGGCGCCCGCGTCACCGCCGCCTGCGTCGGCTGGGGCTTGTACACCGTCGGCCCGGACCGGGCCGCGCGGGAGGGCTCGGGCGCGTACGCGCGCGTGGCAGGGCGCGGCGGCTCGGGCTCGCGCTCCGGCTCGTCGTCGGGCTCCGGCGCGGGCGGTGGTGGCGGCGGGGCGGCCGGCGGCTCGGGGTTCGATGCAGGCGGCGCGGCCTGACGCGCGGCCTCCGGCGGACGGGCCGTGAACACGTGCTGGCACCGCGTGCACTGGACCGCGGAGCCCTCGGGCGCGAGCAGCGCCTCGTCGAGCTCGTAGAGCGTCGAGCAGCGTTCGCATCGGATCAGCAAAACGACGTTCCTCCGCCCCCGGGTGGAGGAGCCTACCCCAGGGCCGGGCGGGTCGCTACGGCGCAGCAGCCTCGAACTGCAGCGCGGCACGCGCCTGCTCCAGGCGCCGCGGGCCGATACCGCGCACGCGGCGAAGGTCCTCCGCGCTGCGGAACCGCCCGTCCTGCTCCCGGCTGCGAACCACCGCCTCGGCCAGCCGCCGGGAGAGCCCGGGGACGTGAGCCAGCTCGCGCGCACCGGCGGTGTTCGGATCGATGGGCAGGGCCAGGACCAGGCGCTCGTCCGCCGCGAGCGCGCGGCGACCCCCGGGGTCCGCGGCGCAGCCGAGCCAGTGGCGCGGCGGCACGCCGCGGCCCTCGGGCGCGCAGGCCGGCGGGGGCGGCGGGGACTCCACCTGGACGCGAAAGCGCGCCGGCAGCAGGGTGGCGGCGAGCACGAGGGCGAGCGCGACGCGGCGTGGCATGCGACGCGCCCGCTGCAACCCGGGAGCCGGGGCGGGCCGGGCCGGACCGCACACCACGGCGGGTGCCCCGGCCGGAAGCGACGGCGGCCGACGCCGGGACGGTGTAGGAAGGCGCCGCCGGTCCATCCCAGCACGGAGCGCCCATGGAAACCCTCCTCCTCGACGGCGAGACCCTCACGCTGGAGCAGGTCCGTGCGGTCGCGACCGGGGCCGCCCGCGCCGCGCTCGCCCCCGCGGCCCGCGAGCGCGTGCGGCGTTCCCGCGCGCTGGTGGACGCCCGGCTCGAGGACGGCGAGGCGCACTACGGCATCAACACCGGCTTCGGGACGCTCGCCGAGGTCCGCATCCCGCGGGCCGACCTCGAGCGGCTGCAGCGCAACCTGGTGCTCTCGCACGCCGCCGGCGTGGGCGCGCCGCTGCCCCTCCCGGAGGCGCGCGCGCTGGTGCTGCTGCGCGCCAACGTGCTCGCGAAGGGCGTCTCCGGGATCCGCGAGCACACGCTGGACCTGCTGCTCGCCATGCTGGAGCGCGGCGTGGTGCCGGTGGTGCCGGAGCGCGGGTCGGTGGGCGCGTCGGGCGACCTCGCCCCGCTCGCGCACCTGGCGCTGGTGCTGATCGGCGACGGCGAGGCGTTCCTCGCGCCGCCCGGCGCGGCGGGCCGGCCCGAGCGGCTCCCCGGCGGCGAGGCGCTGCGGCGCGCCGGGCTCGAGCCGGTCGTGCTGCAGCCGAAGGAGGGGCTGGCGCTGGTGAACGGCACCCAGGCCATGGCCGCGGTCGGCACGCTCGCGCTGCTCCGCGCGGAGCGGCTGGCGGCGCTCGCCGATCTCGCCGGCGCCATGACGCTGGAGGGCCTGCTCGGCTCGCACCGGCCGTTCGCGCCGGAGATCCAGGCCGCCCGCGGGCAGCCCGGCCAGATCGCCGCGGCGGCGCACCTGCGCGCGCTGCTGGCCGGCTCCGAGCTGAACGCCTCGCACCAGGGCCCGGGCTGCCACAAGGTGCAGGACCCCTACTCGCTCCGCTGCATGCCGCAGGTGCACGGCGCCGCGCGCGACGGCATCGACTTCTGCCGCGGCGTGCTGGCGCGCGAGGTGAACGCCGCCACGGACAACCCGCTGGTCTTCCCGGACACCGGGGAGATCGTCTCGGGCGGCAACTTCCACGGCCAGCCGGTGGCGCTCGCGCTCGACGTGCTCGCGGTGGCCGCCTCGCACCTCGCCGCGATCTCGGAGCGCCGCGTGGAGCAGCTCGTGAACCCGTCGCTGTCCGGGCTCCCGCCGTTCCTGGCGCCCCAGCACGGGCTGAACTCGGGGTTCATGATCGCGCAGGTGACCAGCGCGGCGCTCGTCTCGGAGAACAAGGTGCTCTGCCACCCGGCCTCGGTGGACTCGATCCCGTCCTCCGCCGGCCGCGAGGACCACGTGTCGATGGGCATGACCGCGGCGCTCAAGGCGCGCCAGGTGGTGGAGAACGTCCGCACCTGCCTCGCCATCGAGCTGCTGGTCGCGGCCCAGGCGCTCGATCTCCGCGCCCCGCTCCGGCCCGCGCAGCGCGTGGCCGAGGCGCACGCGCGCCTGCGCGAGCGCGTCCCGCACCTGTCCGAGGACCGCGCGCTGCACCGCGACATCGAGGCGGTGTCGCGGCTCGTGGACGAGGGCGCGCTGGAGCCGTGAGCCTGGCCCGGGCCGCTGCCCGCACGGGCGGCGGCGCCGGCAGCCTCCCTACGCCACCGCCTGCGTCGGCGGGTTCAGGCAGAGCGCCCGGTTCAGCGCGATCACCGCCTGCTTGTAGTCCTTGCGGTCGATCACGAACTGCATGTTGGTCTGCCGGAGCGACTGCGAGAACGCGTTCACGTTGATGCCGTTCTCGGCGAGCGCCTGGGTGGCGCGGGCCAGCACCCCCGGGAAGGCGATGTTGCTCCCGATGACGCAGACGATGGCGGACGGGACCACCGTCACCTTCTGGTACTGGTTCTCGAGCTCCTCCAGGAACGCCGAGGAGATCGACTTCTCCCAGACCACGTGCGTGATCGAGTTCGCGTTGGTGGCCTTCAGGATGTACGAGATCCCGTGGCGCTGGAAGATCTCCATCACCCCGAGATCGAAGCCCACCGTCCCGACCATCGACGGATCGTGGATCTCCACCGCGCTCACCTTCGGTGAGCCGGCGATCACCTCGATGCGGGCCTGGCTGCCCACGTAGTCCTTGGTGATGAGCGTGCCGGGGTGCTCCGGCTCGAACGTGTTCTTCAGGCGGATGGCGATGCCGGCGAGCTCCATGGGCTTCGCGGCCTTCGGGTGGATCGCCTCCATCCCGACGTCGGCGAGCTGGTCGGCCACGTCGTAGTTGGTCATCCCGACCACCACCGTGTTCTGCGCCCCGACCAGCTCCGGGTCGGCCGAGGACAGGTGGTACTCCTTGTGGATGACCGCCTCGTCGGCCTTCAGCTCGACGGCGACCTTGCTGAAGGTGACCTCGGAGTACCCGCGGTCGAACTCCCGCATGATGCCCTCGACGCCCTTCGTGTACCCGGTGACCACCACCACCTGACGGGTCACGTCGACGCCGGTGAAGCACTTGTGGATGCGCTCGTCGATGGTGAGCGGGTCGTCGTCGTCGAAGCCGGAGAGGTCCATCAGGGAGGCCTCGACGTCCTTCGCCCGGAGGAGCTCCACGCTGTTGAACGCGCTGTGCGCCTCGCCCACCGCCGCGAGCATCTCGCGCGCGGCGAGCAGCACGCTGTCGCGGCGCACGTAGCCGCTCGCGAGCACGTGGCGCATCGAGTCGAGCAGCGCGCGCAGCTCCTTCATGCGCTTCTCGATGAACCCGTCGGCGCGGGCCAGGTCGAGCCCGAGCGGCGCGAGGCCGGCGTTGATGGCCTTCAGCTTGCCGGTGAGCGCCTCGATGGCGCTGGTGTAGTCGCCGCCGTTCGCGAAGCGCGCGTAGACGCCGGGCTCGCCGGTCTTCTTGTGCTCGAGGAGCTGGTTGGTGACGCCGGCGTACGCGGAGACGACGTAGACCCGGCCGTACACGCGGCTCGGGTCGCGCAGCATGATGTTGCGCAGCACCTCGTCGAAGCGGGACATCGAGGTGCCGCCGATCTTCTCGACGCTGATCATGCGAAGGGTTCCGGGGGACTGGGTGGCGGTGCGGGACTCGTGGCCTGGGATGGACGGTCCGCGATGATACCCAAACGTGCGCCACATGCCACCCGCCCGGGATCCGGACGGGCGGCCCCTGGGCCGGAGACGCCTCGGCGGGCCCGAGACGACGGCGCCCGGACCCTCGGGCGTCGAGGATCCGGGCGCCGGGCGCCGGGGTAGCGCGTGGCAGCCTAGGCGGCGAGCGCGGTCCGGCGGAGGTCGCCGCGCGCCGAGAACCGGAACGCGGTCACCGCGCCGACGCGGATCTCGTCGCCGTCCCTGAGGACGGCGGACCGGATCCGCACGCCGTTCACGAACGTGCCGTTCGTCGACCCGAGGTCGGTGACCATCCACGCGCCGTCCGGCCGGCGGGCGATGCGCGCGTGCAGCCGCGACGCGCCGCGGTCGTCGACGGGCAGGTCGGCCTGCTCGGCGCGGCCGATGGTCAGGCCGTCGGACAGCCGCAGCACGCGCCCGAACGCGTCGAGGTGGCTGGCGAAGCTGCAGACCAGCGACGGCGCGGGGGCGGTTCCTGCGGGTTCGAAGGTGGCGAGCATGGGGACCTCCTCGGCTACTCCGAGATGGACACGTCGGCCGTGGTCAGGAAGACCTGCACGGGCCGGAACGCGCGCCCGTTCACCGAGCAGGAGGCGTGCGTGACGCCGTCCGCGCCCGCCGTGCAGCGGTCCGCGGCCAGCCCGGCCTGGACCATCGGGCCGCAGGAGCCCGGGACGCCGTGCTCGGCGGCGCAGCCGCGGGGCGTGGACACGCGCGGATCGAGCGACTCGGCCGAGAGCGCCACGTACACGCCGGAGCCGTCGAAGAGGTTGCCGAAGTACGTCGCCTCGCTGAACCGCCAGCCGGCGGTCTCCTCGGCGGTGACGGGGATGGCCGCGCCGCTGGGGTCGTAGCCGCGGACGGAGATCTGGACGTGCTTGCCGAAGGCGTTCGTGTGCGCCGCGACGCAGGCGCTCACGAGCTCCTGCTCGGCGGCGGGGATGGCGGCGCCCGCGGACCACCGCGGCGCCAGGCCGAACACGCCCGACCACGCGTAGGACTTGCCGGCGTGCGCGTAGGACAGCGTGGCGCCGGCCGGCAGCGCGCACTGCGCCACGTACTTCATGACCATGTCCGAGTACCCGGCGTCGCGGTCGAACCAGGCGGCGAACGCCGGGGCGGCCATCGCGGAGCCGGTCAGGCCCGCGGCCGCGATCCCCGACGTGCCCGCGCCGAAGGCGAGGCCGTTGTCGAGCGGACGGAAGCCATTGGTGTTGATGCCGTTCGTGTTGATGCCGTTCGTGTTGATCCCGTTCGTGTTGATGCCGTTCGTGTTGATCCCGTTCGTGTTGATCCCGTTCGTGTTGATGCCGTTCGTGTTGATGCCGTTCGTGTTGATGCCGTTCGTGTTGATCCCGTTCGTGTTGATGCCGTTCGTGTTGATGCCGTTCGTGTTGATGCCGTTCGTGTTGATGCCGTTCGTGTCGATGCCGTTCGTGTTGATGCCGTTCGTGTTGATCCCGTTCGTGTTGATGCCGTTCGTGTTGATGCCGTTCGTGTTGATGCCGTTCGTGTTGATGCCGTTCGTGTTGATGCCGTTCGTGTTGATGCCGTTCGTGTTGATGCCGTTCGTGTTGATGCCGTTCGTGTTGATGCCGTTGGTGTTGATGCCGTTCGTGTTGATGCCGTTGCCGACGAGACCGTTGGTGTTGATCCCGTTCGTGTTGATGCCGTTCGTGTTGATGCCGTTCGTGTTGATGCCGTTCGTGTTGATGCCGTTCGTGTTGATGCCGTTGCCGACGAGACCGTTGGTGTTGATCCCGTTGGTGTTGATCCCGTTCGTGTTGATGCCGTTCGTGTTGATGCCGTTCCCGACCAGGCCGTTCTCGCTGGTGGTTGCGCGGGCGTGCGCGGCGACGGTGAGAAGAGCTGCGATCAGGAGCGAGCGGATGTAGACGTGCATGAGCTTTCCTCCTCCGTCGCCTGTCCACGCAGGGGTCCCCACCGCCACTCCCCCTCGCGCACCTTTGGGCACGGATCCGCACCACTTTTTGTCCCTTCAAACGGGTACGATATCCCTTGATCATGTGACACTCGTAGGGGGTATACTGTACGTGAAAGGGGCAGATCTGCGTCCCTAAGGATCACGTGGCTTTACTCCAAGCGGATATCGCGCACCCGTTCACGGGTTTCGCGCGACCCACCCGTGAGCGCGTCGTATGATGCGCTCCGTGAATGCGTCCGGACCGCCTCCACCGGCCCTTCCGCCGATCCCGGGGTTCGACATCGAGGGCGTGATCGGCCGTGGCGGGTTCGGCGAGACGCTGGCCGCCCGGCGGGCGCGCGACGGGGTCGCCGCCGCGGTCAAGATCGCGCAGGGCTCGACGCCGCGCGCGCGCGACCAGCTCTTCCGGGAGGCCGACGCGGTCCGCGCGGTCGGGCCGGCGCTGGCCCCTGCGCTCCTCGGCAGCGGGGTGCTGGACGACGGCCGCGCCTGGCTCGCGCTGGAGCTGCTGCCGGGCCCCTCGCTCGGAGACCGGCTGGACGCGCTCCGCGGCCCGCTGCCGGCGGACGAGCTGCGGCGGGTCGCGCTCGCGCTCGCCGAAGCGCTCGCGCTGCTGCACGGCCGCGGCTGGCGCCACCTCGACCTCAAGCCCCGCCACGTGTTCGTCCGGTCGGGCGCGGCCCGCTTCGTGGACTTCGGGCTCGCGGAGGGGCCCGCGACGCAGGCTCCGGCGGACGCGCCGCCGGGCGCCTCCGCCGGAACGGCGGCCTACATGTCGCCGGAGCAGGTCCGGGGCGACGCGCTCGACGTGCGCGCCGACGTCTACGCCGCCGGCGCCATCCTGTTCGAGCTGGCCACGGGCTCGCCGCCGTTCGAGGGCGCTCCCGGCGAGCTGCGCCAGGCGCACCTCGCCCAGCGACCGCCGCGGCCATCGGAGCGTGCCGCGGTGCCGGCCGGGCTCGAGGAGGTGATCCTCCGCTGCCTGGCGAAGCTCCCGGAGCGACGCTACGCCGACGGAGCGGCGCTCCGGACCGCCCTGCAGGCGGCGTTCGCGATCACCGCCGAGGTGCGCCCGCCGGCGGACGCGCCGCAGCCGACCGGGGTGCGGCGCCGCAACGTCGGCCTGCTCCGGGTCGGCTTCGACTCCGACGTGCTCCGGCTGCAGCGCGTGGCCCAGGCCGCCGGCGGCCGGCTGGCGCAGTTCGACACGCGCTCCGCCGCGGTGGTGTTCGAGCCCGGCGCGCGGGAGAACGCGGTGCGCCTGGCGCTCGACGGCGCGACGGCGCTGGTGCGCGACGCCGTGGCGACGCGCGCGGTCGTGGACCTCGCCAGCGTGTCGCTGGTCGATCTCGCCACCGGGCCCCGCTACTACCTGCCTCCGGAGCCCTGGCCCCCGCTGCACGGCGGTGCGGAGGGCGCCCAGATCTTCCTGACCGCGCGCGCCGCGGCCGCGGTCCCGTCCGCGCGCGTGGCGCGGCGGCCGGACGGGCTGCTCCGGCTGCTGGACGACGACGACGTGGACGCCCCGCTGCCCATGCTGGTGGGCCGCGCCCCGGTGCTGGAACGGCTGGTCGCCGCGGCCGCGGCCGCGCTCACCGGGCACGCTCCGGGGGTGGTCTCGGTCACCGGCGAGGCCGGCATGGGCAAGACGGCCCTCGGCGCCGAGCTGGCGGCACGGCTGCGCGCGCTCCCCAGCACGCCGGAGGTCTTCGAGGTCCGCGCGCGAGACGGCATGGTCGGCCAGGACGAGACGCTGCGCGCGCTGCTCGCCTGGGCCCTGCGCCTGCCCCCCCGGGGCGCCGCCGCCGGCCGACCGCGGGCGCGCCGCGCTCGCGAACCTGCTGCCGGATGCCGGCCGCGAGTCCTGGGCGCCGGTCGCGCTCGCGCTCGGCTGGATCGACGCGGACGAGCCGGTGCTCCGGCAGTGGCGCGCGGCCCCCGGCGCGCTGCGGACCGCGGCCATGCGCGCCGCGGGAGAGGCGCTCCGGGCCAGGGCGCGCGCCCGTCCGGTCTGCGTGCTCGTCGACGACGCGCACTTCGCCGACGCCGCGGCGCTCGACGCGCTGGAGTTCGCCGCGCTGGCCGAGGCGGAGGTGCCGCTGTTCGTGTGCGCGCTGGCACGCCCGGCGCTCGGCATCGCGCGGCCGGGCCTGGGCGAGCGCGCCGCGCAGCAGCACCGGATCGTGCTCGGGCCGCTCGAGCCGGACGAGTCCGGCGAGCTGTGCCGGCGGCTGCTGCTCCCGGCCGAGAACGTCCCGGCGCGCGCCGTGGCCCGGCTGGTGGAGCGATCGCGCGGGATCCCGGTGCTGCTCGTCGAGCTGGTGCGCGGGCTTCGCGCGCAGGGGCTGGTCCGTCAGCAGGGACCGCAAGGCAACTGGTACGTGGCGACCGACGAGCTGGAGCGCGTGCCCGACCTGCCGCTGGTGGACTGGCTGGCGCGGCAGGAGATGGCGCTCCTGCCCGAGGCGCTGGCGGCGCACGCGCGGCTGGTGGCGCTGCTCGCGGACGAGGTCTCGCGCAGCGAGGTCGCGGGCGTCGTGACCGAGCTCGACCGCGACGGCCTGGGGCGCTCCATGAGCCTCGACCCCGAGGTCGCGACCCGCCGCCTGCTCGAGCTGCGGGTGCTCGTCGAGCGCGGAGACCGGGTCGCGTTCCGGCACCCGCTGCTCCGCGACGCGGTGGCCGCGTCCGCCTCCGACGACGAGCGCCGGGCGGTGCACCGCGCCGCGTTCCGCTACTACCTGCTCGTCACCACCCTGCCCGACGGCGAGCGGCTGCCGCGCCTCGCGGTGCACGCCGAGGCGTGCGGGCTGCGCCCGGAGGCGGCCTCGCTCTGGCTCCGGATCGCCGAGGGCCTCCGCGGGCGCCACGCCTACCTGGAGGCGGAGACCCACTACACCCGCGTGCTGACCCAGCTCACGGCGGAGGACGATCGCGGGCGGTTCGTGGCGCTGCGCGGCCGCGGGCTGGTGCGCTACCGGCTCGGCCGGTACCGGGACGCCATCGTGGATCTGGGCGCGGCCGCCGCGGTGGCGCGCACCGTGGGGAATCCGGTCGGCGAGGTGGAGTGCCTGCTCGACGAGGCGACCGCGCTGGACTGGATGAACGACTGGGCGGCCTCGGCCGAACGGCTCGCCCAGGCCGAGCGGATCGCCGGGAAGAGCCCGGGCCCGCTGGTGGCGGTGCGCCTCACGCTGGCGCGGGGCCGCGCGCTCCTGCGGCGCGCGCGGGTCCGGGAGGGCGCCGCGGCCGTGGAGGCCTCCGCCACCCTCGCCGAGCCGCTCGGCGACGAGGGCTACGAGACGCTGATGGTCGCGCTGGTGATGGGCGGCGCGGTGTTGCCCAGCCTCGGCCGGACCGCCGACGCCGAGCGGACCTTCGGGCGCGCGCTGGCGCTCGCGAGCGATCGCGGGGACGCGCTCCATCTCGCGTCCGCGCTGAACAACCGGCGCAACGTCTGGATCGCCCGCGGCGACCTGGAGCGCGCGCTCGAGGACGAGGCCGCGTTCCTGCGCATCGGCCGCGATCTCGGGATGATCGGGATCGAGTACGTCGGGCAGTTCAACATGGGCGAGCTGCTGTACCAGGCCGGCGCGCCCGACCGGGCGCTCCCTCACGTGCACCGCGCCGTGGAGCTGGAGCGGCGTCACCCGGAGATCGCGGGCAAGCCGCTGGCCCGGCTGCTGATGGCCCGCCTGCTGGCCTGGGGAGGCGACGCCGAGGGCGCGCGCGGCTGGCTGGCGGAGGTGCGCGAGGTGGAGGCGCGCTCCAGCGCCGGCGCGGTCCTCGCGCCCTCCGACGAGGTGCTCGCGGCCATGGTGGATCTCACGGCCCGGCGGGCCGGGGCAGCGGAGTGGGACGCGCTGAGCGCCAGGTCGCGCGGCACCTCGATCGACCAGGAGGCGCTCGAGGTGCTGGAGCTGCGCGGCCTCGCCGCGCTGCGCGACGGGCGGGGAGCGGAGGCGCTCGCCGTCCTCGAGGAGGCGCTCCGCCTGGCGGACGGGATCCCCAACGTGATGCGGCGCCGCCTGGAGGCGTCGCTCGCCCGCGCCCGTGCGTCGGCGGCGCCGCTCGGCGACCGCCCCGCCTGACCGCCGCGAGCACGGCGCGTCAGCGCGGCCCGGCGCCGCTGGCGACGGCGGCGGCGATCAGCGCCACGAGTGACTCGCCCACGATCGCGCCGGCCGCGACCGGCTCCACCGCCGTGCCGCGGCCTCGCCGGGCCTGCCACGCGCCGAGCAGCGCGCCCAGCAGCATCGTCCCGACGTAGTGCGCCGGCACCAGGAACCCGAGCCCGAGCGCGCCCGGCGTCGGGACCTTCCCGCGCAAGCGGCCGCGACCCGCCACCTCGAGCAGCGCCCCCGCGAGCGTCCCCGCGACCAGCAGCAGCAGCGCGCCGTGCGGCAGGTGCCCGCCCCCGCCCACCGCCTCCGCGAGCGCGCGCCAGCGCAGGGCCGTCGGCGCCGGGAGCTCCACCGAGCCGAGCGCGTGCGCGTGCACGAACGCGCGGTACAGCGGGACGGCCGCCGCGATGCCGAGCACGATGCCGAGGATCTGTGCGCGGAGCTGCAGCGCAGGGGGCACGCCCAGCCGGGCCCCCGCGCGCAGCGACCAGAGCGAGATCGCCGCCTGGCCCCCCACCGAGGAGGGCAGCGCCCCGGCAGCGGTGGCGGCCACGGCCCCGGTGCCGAGCGCGCCCGCGCCGCCCTGCAGCACCTGCCCCACCTCGCCGATGGGCGCGACGTCGGTCCGCCCCGCCACCCGGGCGCAGGCGACCGCGCCGAGCAGCGAGGGCACCGCGACGAGCGCCGCCACCCCGAGGTGCAGGCCGAAGCCGACGTGGGCGGCGCCGACCATCAGGATCGCCGCCCCCACCGTGAAGGCGAGCGCGACCCTGGAGCGGCTCGCGCCCCGGAGCAGCGCGCCGAGGTCGGCGACGCCGGCACCGAACGCCCGGAGGTCCGCGACCAGCGACACGACCGAGCCGCCGAGCACCAGGCCCACCCCGGGCCAGAGCAGCCACGCAGCCGACGAGACGAAGGTCACGTCGGCGATGGCGCCGGTCCGGACGAGGATGGGCGTGATGACGAAGAAGGCGAGCGCCGAGCCGGCCGCGAGCGCGCTCGCGTTCGCGACCCCCACCAGCGCCCCCGCCCCTGCCAGCATGGGCGAAAGCGCGACGCCGAGGCCCAGGGCGCCCGCCCGCCCGCCCGTCAGGAGCATCGCGGGGACCAGCCCCGGCCCGTCGCGCAGCGCCGTGAGCGCGGCGGCGAGCACGCCGCTCACGGTGAGCGCGCGCGCGCCGGAGCCGGCGTGCGTGCGGAGCACCTCGGCGGCCGCGATCCCGCTCGGGAACGGGAGCGCCTCTTCCTCGAGCAACCGCCGCCGCAGGCCGTGCGCCAGCAGGAGCCCGAGCACGCCGGCCCCGATGCCGAACGCGACGACCGTCCAGGCTGGCGGGGCGGCGCCCATGAGCTCCAGCGCGGGGACCGCGCCGAGGAGCCCGGCGACGGCGGGCGCGGCGCCGGTGCCGGTCGCGATCGACTGTGTGATCGTCGCGTCCGTCGCGTCCAGGCGTCGACCCAGCAGCGGGTAGACGGCCGCGGCGAGCACCGTCGCGGTGACGATGCCGATCTCCCAGAACCCCGTCCGGAGCCCCATGTAGACGTTGCCCGCCGCGAGGAGCAGGCCGAAGACGGAGCCGGCCAGCACGGCGCGGGGAGTGAGGCTCACGCGCCCATGCTAAACCGGGGATCGAGGATGCCCGAGGAAAAGGCCACCCTTCCCCTCCCCGGCGCCACCCCCCCGGTCGGAGGCCGCGCCCCGGCGCCGGAGACGCTCGCCGCCGGCGCGTTCGCCGGCGACTGGCAGCTGGTCCGCTCGCTCGCGGCCGGCGGTCACGGCGTCGTCTACCTCGCGGCGCACCGCGCCACCGGGCGGCGCGCGGCGGTGAAGGTCCTGTCGCACGTCTACGCCGCCTCCCCGGAGATGGCGAGCCGCTTCGTGCGCGAGGCGCGCATCCTCTCCCGGCTCCGCCACCCGAACGTCGTGGAGATCCTCGAGCTGGGATCGCTCGCCGACGGCCGGCCGTTCGTGGCCATGGAGCTGCTGGAGGGGCGGAGCCTCCTCGAGCTCGTGTTCGCCCGCGGCCGCCTGTCGCTGCCGGAGGCGGTGGAGCTGCTCGCGCCGGTGTGCACCGCGCTCGACGCCGCGCACCAGGCGGGCGTGGTCCACCGCGACGTCAAGGCGTCGAACGTCTTCGTGGAGAGCGGCGATCCGCCCCGGGTGAAGCTGCTCGACTTCGGGGTGGCCCACGCCGCCGGCCCGGACGATCCGAGCATCACCGTCACGGGCGAGCGGCTCGGCTCGGCGCACGCCATGGCGCCGGAGCTGATCCGCGGCGAGGCGGTGGACGCGCGCGCCGACGTCTACGCCCTGGGCGTCCTGCTGTACCAGCTCCTCACCGGCGAGCTGCCGTTCTGGTCGGAGGACCAGTTCGAGCTCGAGCGGCTGCACCTCAGCGCGCCGCCCCCGCGGCCCGGACGGCTCGCGCCGGTGCCGACCGCGGTGGACGCGGTCGTGGAGCGCGCGCTGGCGAAGCGCCCCGACGAGCGCTTCGGCTCGGCGCCGGCGTTCCTCGAGGCGCTGCGGGCGGCGGCGGGCCTCGCCGGGCAGGCGGAGGAGCACGCGGCGCGCGCCGCCGTCCTGCACGTGTCGCTCGCGCCGGCGGGCGGGCTCGAGCCCGCGGACGTGCTGGCGCTGCTCGAGCTGGAGGACGCCGCCGCGGGCCGGCTGTCCGCGGCCGGATGGGAGATCGACGTGCGCGCGAGCGGGACGCTGCTCGCCACGCGCGTGCTGCCGCCGGCGCCGGAGGCGGCGCGCGCCGCGCGCGCCGAGGCCGCCGAGCTCGGGGCCGGGCTGAGCGAGTCGCTGGCCCGCGCGGCCGGGGCGCGCTGCCGGGTCGAGGTGTGCCTGCACGCGGGCGAGATCCGCCTCGGCCCGGACGAGCGGCGCGCCGGCGGTGCGGTGTTCCGGATCGCGGAGTGGGTCCGCGACGCGCCGGGGGGCTTCGTCGCGACGGCGCAGGCGCTCGAGGGGCTCAGCGCCGGGCGCTGAGCGCGAGCCGCACCGCCCGCCGCAGCCCGGGGAAGCGCAGCTGCGCGGCCGCCTCCTCCCCGGTGGCCCAGGCGTGCTCGGTGTGCTCGCCGGAGAGGCGCGGCTCGAACCCGTCGGGCACCCGGGCCGCGAACGCCACCTCCTCGACCACCACGAGCGCGCCGGGCCGGACGCGGTTGACGCTGGGGTCGAGCCCGAACGCGTGCCGGTAGCCGAGGGACACCACCGGGAGATCGGCGCCGGTCTCCTCGCGCAGCTCCCGCCGCGCGGCCTGCTCCGGCGCCTCGCCCGGCTCGATCCGCCCGGTCACCTGCTGCCAGAAGCCGCCCCGCTCCACGCTCCGCCGGAGCAGCAGCACGCGCCCGTCCGGCCGCACCGGGACCACCGAGATGGTGCGCAGGTCGGGCCCGGCGTCGGCGCGGGCCAGCTCCAGGACGTCGGCGAGGTGCGCGGCCAGCCGGTTCTCGATCTCGGCCTGCTCCGGCGTGGCCCGGCCCCGCGCCGCCAGCTCGGCCTCGAGGCTGGTCACGCCGAGGCGGGGATCCGCGATGCCGCACGGGACGATCACCTGGAAGTGCGCGAGGTCGGTGCGGGCGTTGAACGCGAAGCCGTGCGAGGTGATCCAGCGCGAGAGGTGCACGCCGATCGCGCCGATCTTCCGGCGGCCCACCCAGCAGCCCCGGTGCTCGGGGTGGCGGCCCGCCTCCACGCCGAAGTCGGCGCAGGTGCGGATCATCGCCTCCTCGAGCGCCCCCACGTACCGCCGCACGTCCTTGCGGCCGTTCAGATCGAGCACCGGGTAGCCGACGATCTGGCCGGGCCCGTGGTAGGTGACGTCCCCGCCGCGGTCGGTCTCGTGGATCTCGAAGCCCTGCTTCTCGAGCCAGGCCGGCGCGGCCACGATGTGCTCGCGCCCGGCGCTGCGGCCGAGCGTCAGCACCGGCGGGTGCTCGAGCAGGAACAAGAAGTCGGTCGCGGCGGGCGTGCCGGCGCGGACCGCGTCGGCGGCGAGCCGCATGAGCGCGAGCCCGTCCTCGTACTCGACGCGGCCGAGGCGGTAGGTGCGCAGGACGCGCGGCATCGATCCCTCCCCGCGGGACCGCGCACCGCCGGGTGGCGGCGCCGGTGCCCGGCGGAGCGCGCGCGTCAGGCCCGGGCGCCCGCGGCGGCCTCGCCCTTCTTCGGGCGCTCCGGGCGGTTCAGCATGTGGATGGCCTCGCCGAGCGCGGCGCGGCAGGCCTCGTTGAGCGCCTCGGGGAGCGTCGGGTGGGCGTGGATGGTGAGCGCCACGTCCTCCAGGTACGCGCCCATCTCCAGCGCCAGCGCGGCCTCGGCGATGAGGTCGCCGGCCTCGGGCCCGCAGATGCTCGCGCCGAGCAGGAGCTTCGTCTTGCGGTCGCCCACCACCTTCACGAAGCCCTCGGTGTGGTGGATGGCGATGGCGCGACCCAGCGCCCCGAACGCGAACTTGCCGACGATGGGATCGTACCCCTGCTTGCGCGCCTCCTCCTCCGAGAGGCCCACCGCGGCGACCTCGGGGTCGGTGAAGATGGCGGTGGGCATCCCCACCCAGTCGCGCACGGTCTTGTGGCCCGCGATGACCTCGGCGGCGATCTCGCCCTCCTTCGACGCCTTGTGCGCGAGCAGCGGCGGCCCGGTCACGTCGCCGGCGGCGAAGATGGTCGGCACGCTGGTGCGGTACTGCTGATCGACCTCGATGAAGCCCTTCGGCCCGATCTTCACGCCCACCTGCTCGAGGCCGAAGCCGGCCGAGCTCGGCTTGAAGCCGACCGCGACCAGGATCTTGTCGCAGGGGATCTCCTGCTCCTTGCCCTCGATCTCGATCTTGACGACCAGCTCCTTGCCGCGGCGCTCGTACCCCTTCGCCTTCGCGTTCACGTGCACGGCCACGCCGCGCTGGCGGAGCCCCTTCTGCACCAGGCGCACCGCGTCGGGATCGACGCCGGTGAGCACCTGCGGCAGCGCCTCGACGAAGGTCACCTGCGCGCCGAGCTTCGCGTAGACGGTCCCGAGCTCCATGCCGATGATGCCGCCGCCGATGCAGACCAGGCGCTTCGGCACCTCCGGGAGATCCACCGCCTCCCGCGCGCTCCAGACGTCCTTCCCGTCGAACGCGAACCCCGGGATCTCGATGGGCCGCGCGCCGGTGGCGACCAGGATCGCGCCGGCCTCGAGCCGCGTCTTCTGCCCGTCCTTGCCGGCCACCTCGACCGCGTTCGGCGCGACCACGGTGGCGGTCCCGCGCACCACCTCGACGCCGTTGCCCTTCTCGAGCAGCGCCACGCCGCCGGTGAGCTTCTTCACCACGCCGTCCTTGAACTCGCGCAGCTTCGCCACGTCGACGCGCGGCGGCTCGGCGATGATCCCGCGATCGGCGGCGCCGCGCATCTCGTCCACCAGGTTGGCGGCCGCGATGAGCGCCTTCGACGGGATGCACCCCCAGTTCAGGCAGACGCCGCCCAGGGTGGCGTCCTTCTCGATGAGCGCGACCTTCTTGCCGAGCTGGGCGAGGCGGATGGCGGCCGGGTAGCCTCCGGTGCCGGCGCCGATCACGATGGCGTCGTAGGTCTGGGTGGGCATGGCGTTCCCTCGATGAAGGAGGACCTGGAAGAGCGAAGCGCGGGTGTCCCCGCGCACGCGCGGACTCTAACGGCGGGATGGGGCCGGGTAAACGCAAAACGCGTTCCCGGACAGGGCACCGCGCCGCGGCGCCGCGGCGCCGCGGTGCGCGTGCGGCCCGCGAGCCGCGTCCTCGCCGCCCGGCCGTCCGGGCACCGGCCGCCCGGTGCGCGCGGCCGCGCGGCCCGCGTCCCCGCGCTGCGTCACCGGGCGCGCGGCTTGCGCCGGCGCTTCGCCTCCGCCTCGGACAGCGTGCGCGGCGCGACCGGGGCCACACCGCCGAGCGCGTGCACCACCGCCGCGGCCGCGGCGAGGCCGAACGCGCCGGTGACGAACATGGCGCTCCCGTAGCACTTCGGCTCGCGGCGCCGCTCCCCGGGCAGCCGCGGGCGCGTGCCGGGGATGCCGTCCTCGTCGCCGGGCAGCGCCAGCGTCGGCCGCGGCGCCTCCATCGACCAGACCGCGGTGACGCCGGTGGGCGCGGTGGCCGAGATCCCGAAGCGGCGGCGCAGGTACTTGCGCACGTCCTTGGCAAGCTGGTCGGTGTGCGTCTCGCAGAGGTCCGTCACCTGGATCGCGGTGGGGTCGAGCCGCCGCGCCGCGCCGAGCGAGGTGACGATGGGGATGCGGTGCTCCAGGCAGCGCGCGATGACGTGCAGCTTCGCGACGACCGTGTCCATCGCGTCCACCACGCAGGACACGCCCTCCGGCACGAGGCGCGCCGCGCTCCCCTCGTCGTAGCGCCCGACCACCGCGTCCACCCGCGCCCCCGGGATCACGCGCCGGAGCCGCTCCGCCAGCGCCTCCGCCTTGGGCGCGCCGAACGCGCCGTCGAGCGCGTGGAGCTGGCGGTTCGCGTTCATCTCCTCGACGCGCTCGCCGTCCACCAGCGTGAGGCGGCCGACGCCGGCCCGGCACAGCGCCTCGGCCGCGACCGTCCCGACGCCCCCGATCCCCAGCACCACCACGTGCGCGCGCGCCAGCCGGCCCATGGCCTCGAGCCCGAGCAGCCGCGCGGTGCGATCGAGGCGGGGGGAGACGGGGCGGTCGCCGGCCATGCGGGCCCGGTGTAGCGCGGCCTCGCGCGCCGCTCAAGCGAGCCGGAACAGCGCGCGGGCGTTCGCGGTGGTGAGCGCGTCGGCCTCCGCCGCGCCGGTGCCGAGCGCGCCCGCCAGCGCGGACAGGATGCCGGGGAGGTAGGCGGGCTCGTTGCGGCCGCGGTTGGGGCGCGGGGTCTGGTCGGGCGCGTCGGTCTCCACGAGCAGCCGGTCCCGCGGCACCGCCCGCGCGGCGTCGATGGGCCTCCGGGCGCGCTCGTAGGTGAGCGGGCCGGCGAAGGAGAAGTGCAGGCCCGAGGGCAGGTAGGCGCGGACCTGGTCGGCGCTGCCGGAGAAGCTGTGCAGCACGCCGCCCGCGGGGAGCGGCGCCTCGGCGAGGAGCGCCAGGAGCGGCTCGTGCGCCCGCAGGCAGTGCAGGATCACGGGCAGCCGGAAGCGGCGCGCCAGCGCCAGGTGGCCGCGCAGCACCGCCACCTGGCGGTCCATGGGCGCGCCCGCCTCGACGCTCGGCGCGTCGAGCCCGCACTCCCCGACCGCCACCGCGCCACCGCGCGAGAGCGCGGCCTCGAGATCGGCGAGCCGGCGGTCGTCGCCGCCGGGATCGAGCTCCGGCAGGAGCTGCGGGTGGATGCCGAGGCCGTGGTGGACGCCCGGCGTCGCGGCGGCCCACGCCGCCAGCGGCGCCCAGGCATCCGGCCCCACCGCCGGCACGATCACGTCGGTGACCCCCGCGGCGCGCGCCCGGGCCAGCGCCTCGGCCCGGTCCGCGTCGAACGCGCGCGCGTCGAGGTGGCAGTGCGAGTCGATCACACCATCTGCATGAACAGCAGGTTGGGATCCTCGAGGTACCTGATCACCTGGTAGGTGAACGCGGCCGCCTCGTGCCCGTCCACCACGCGGTGGTCGCTCGTGAGCGAGACGTGCATCACGTCGCGGGCGACGATCTGCCCGTCGCGCACCACCGGCGTGGGCCGGATGCGGTGGATGCCCAGGATGCCGACCTCGGGGTGGTTCAGCACCGGGGTGGCGAACAGCCCGCCCAGCGCGCCCAGGCTGGTGATGGTGAAGGTGGAGCTGCCCAGGTCCTCGGGGCGGATGCGCCCGGCCTTGGTGTCCTGCGAGAGCCGCTCGATCTCCCGGGCGAGATCGAGGAGCGAGCGGCGATCGGCCGCGCGGATCACCGGGACCACCAGGCCCGCGTCGGTGGCCGACGCGACGCCGAGGTCGTACCGGTGCTTCACCACGATCTCGCCGCGCTCGTCGTCGAGCGACGCGTTCAGCTTCGGGAACTTGCGCAGGGCGGCGACGACCGCCTTCACCACGAACGGCAGGAACGTGACGCGGACGCCCTCCTCCTTCGCGGCGGCGGCGATCCGGTCCTTCACCCGGACCAGCTCGGTGACGTCCGCCTGCTCCACGAACGTGAAGTGGGCGGCGGTCCGCTTCGAGCGCGCCATGTTCTCGGCGATCTTCCGCCGCATGCCGCGCAGCGGGATCCGCTCGTCCGCCTCCGGCGGGCCGGCCGGCGACGGCGCCGGCACAGGGGCGCGGGCCGCGGCGGGCGCCGGGGCCGGCACCTCCGTCTCGCCGCCGTGCCCGTTCACCTTGCCGCGCGCGCGCGACAGGTCGTCCTTGGTGACGCGGCCGCCCGGGCCGGTGCCCGGCACCGTGTTCACGTCGATCCCCAGCTCCCGCGCCATGGCGCGCACGGCGGGGGTGGCGAG
Source organism: Anaeromyxobacter dehalogenans 2CP-1 (assembly GCF_000022145.1). Lineage (NCBI taxonomy): Bacteria > Pseudomonadati > Myxococcota > Myxococcia > Myxococcales > Anaeromyxobacteraceae > Anaeromyxobacter > Anaeromyxobacter dehalogenans. The sequence goes on along the minus strand of NC_011891.1, from coordinate 2,347,583 downwards.
CGCCTTCGCGCCCGCGGGCCCTGCCGCCGCCGAGGGGGCCGCCGCCGCCGCGGGCGGCTCGGCCTGGGCCGGCCGGCCCACGGCGACGCTCGCCGCCGCGGCCGCCTGGGCCGTCGCGGCCGCGGTGGCGGCGCGCACCGGCGCCTCGGGCGCCGGGCGCGGCGGCGCGTCGTCGAGCTCGATCTCGACCAGCGGCGAGTGCACCTTGGCGACGTCGCCCACGTTCCAGAACAGCTTCACCACCGTGCCGCGCTTCGGCGACGGGATCACCACCGTCGCCTTGTCGGTCATCACCTCGACGAGCGGCTGATCCTCGGTGATCGCGTCGCCCGGGGCGACGAACCACTGCTGGACCTCCGCCTCGACGACCCCCTCGCCGATGTCGGGGAGCTCGAGCTTGTAGGCCATGGACGACTCCCCCTCAGTACGCGACCACCTCGCGGATGGCCTTCAGGATGCGCGGCGCGCGCGGCAGGTACTCGTTCTCGAGCGTGTACGGGAACGGCGTGTCGAAGCCGGTGACGCGCGCCACCGGCGCCTCGAGGTGCAGGAAGCAGCGCTCCTGGACCAGCGCGGCGATCTCCGCGCCGAACCCGCAGGTGCGCGGCGCCTCGTGCACCACGATGGCGCGCCCGGTCTTCGACACCGACGCCACGATGGTCTCGAGGTCGAGCGGCTGGAGCGAGCGGAGGTCGATGACCTCGCAGTCGAACCCCTCGGCCGCCGCCTCGCGCGCGGCCTGGTCCACCTCGTGCCACATCGAGCCCCAGGCCATCACCGTCACCTGGTTGCCGGCGCGCGTGATCCTGGCCTTGCCGAGCGGCTCGGCGTACTCGCCTTCGGGCACGTCGCCCTTGGCGGCGCGGTAGACGCGCTTCGGCTCGAAGAACAGCACCGGGTCCGGGTCGCGGATGGCGCTGATGAGGAGCCCCTTGGCGTCGTAGGGGTTGGACGGGACGACCACCTTCAGGCCGGCGGTGTGGATGAACATCGCCTCGGGCGACTGCGAGTGGTAGTGGCCGCCCTTGATGCCGCCGCCGTACGGCGTGCGGATGACCATGGGGCAGGCGTACTGGCCGCCGGAGCGGTAGCGGTACTTCGCCACCTCGTTCACGATCTGGTCGAACGCCGGGAAGATGAAGTCGGCGAACTGGATCTCCGGCACCGGCTTCAGGCCGTAGAGCGCCATGCCCACCGCGGTGCCGATGATGCCGCCCTCGGCGAGCGGGGTGTCGATGACACGGTCGGCGCCGAACTCGTCGTAGAGCCCCTGCGTGGCGCGGAACACGCCGCCGAACTTCCCGACGTCCTCGCCCAGCACCACCACGTCCGGATCCTTGCGCATCTCGATCCGGAGCGCGTCGTTGACCGCCTGGATGATGTTCATGGTGGGCATGCGGCCCCCTGTATCACGCGTCGGAGTGGCGCGGGTTCGCCGCGCGCGGGTCCGCGGCGACCGCCGCCTCGATCTCGGCCAGCTGCTCGCGCTGCTGCCAGAGCGGCTCCTCGTACACGTCGGCGAACAGCGTCTCGATGGACGGCTTGGCCGGGAACGCCTCGGCCTCCTTCAGCGCCGCCTGGATCTGCTCGCGCAGCTCGTCGCGGAGCGCGGCGTCCTGCGCCTCGTCGAGCGCGCCGCGCCGCGAGAGGTAGCGGCGCATGCGCAGGATCGGGTCCTTGCGCTTCCAGGGCTCGACCAGCTCGGCCGGCCGGTACGCGCGCGGGTCGTCGGAGGTCGAGTGCCCCTCGATGCGGTAGGTCACGCACTCGAGCAGCGTCGGGCCCTCGCCGGCGGCGGCGCGCGCCCGCGCCCGGCGGGTGGCGGCGTACACCGCGAGCAGGTCGTTCCCATCGACGCGCTCGCCGCGCATGCCGTACGCGATCGCCTTCTGCGCGATGGTCTCGGAGGCGGTCTGCCGCTCGCGCGGCACGCTGATGGCCCAGCCGTTGTTGCGGCACACGAACACCACCGGGATCTTCCGCACCGCCGCGAAGTTCAGGCCGGTGTGGAAGTCGTGCGCGCTGGTGGCGCCCTCGCCGAAGTAGGTGATGGCGACCATCTCCTCGCCCTTCAGCTTCGCCGCCCAGGCGCCGCCCATCGCCTGCGAGACCTGGGTGGCGATGGGCGAGCTGATCGAGGTGAAGCGGCCCGGCCGCCACGCCTCGTGGCAGGGCATCTGCCGGCCCTTCATGGCGTCCCCGCCGTTGCCGAACAGGTCGCAGACGAACGTGACGAGCGGCATCCCGCGCAGCAGCGCGGCCCCGTGCTCGCGGTAGCACGGGTAGATCCAGTCGCGCTCGTCCATCGCCGCCGCCGTGCCGAGCACGGTGGCCTCCTCGCCGATCGACCCGATGTAGAAGCCGATCCGCCCCTGGCGCTGGAGCGTGATCATCCGCTCGTCGAGCGCGCGGTTCAGCACCATCCACCGGTACAGCCGCAGCGCCTCCGCGTCCGGCAGGACCACCTCGTCCGGATCCGCGGAGCCGTCCTCACGGATGACCGTGTGGAGCGGGAACTCCTTCAGGAACCGGCCGGGCTCGTAGTCCCGTGCCTCGCGCGGGTGATGCCTCGTCGGCGGACCCACCACGTGCTCTCGGCGCATGCTCGCTCCTGTCGTCAGCGGGGCTTCGTCCTCGACTCGATCTCGCCGCGCAGGAACAGCTCCGCCGCGCGGTACGACGACCGGACCAGCGGGCCGCTCGCCACGTACCGGAACCCGAGGGCGAGCCCCTGGTCCCGGTACGCCGCGAAGCGCTCGGGCGACACGTACTCCACCACCGGCAGGTGCCAGGCGCTCGGCCGCAGGTACTGGCCGAGCGTGAGGATCTCGACGCCGTGCGCGCGGAGGTCCCGCATCGCCTCGACCACCTCGGCCTCCTGCTCGCCCAGGCCGACCATGATCGACGACTTGGTGACCACCTGCGGGAACTCGCGCTTCAGCTGCGCGAGGACGCCGAGCGTCTGGTCGTAGGTGGCCTTCGCGTCGCGGACCGCGGGCGTGAGCCGACGCACGGTCTCGAGGTTGTTCGCGAAGACGTCGGGCGCGGCGCGGCCGACGGTGCGCACGGCCTCCGGGTCGCCGCGGAAGTCCGGCGTGAGCACCTCGACGAGCAGACCCGGGATCTCCTTCAGCCGCCGGATCGCGTCGGCGAAGTGCGCGGCGCCGCCGTCGGGCAGGTCGTCGCGGTCCACGCTGGTCACGACGATGTAGTCGAGCGCCAGCTCGGCGATGGCCTCGGCCAGGTGGCGCGGCTCGTCCGGATCGAGCGCGGGCGGGTGGGCGGCCGTCTTCACGTTGCAGAAGCGGCAGCCGCGGGTGCACACGTCGCCCATCAGCATGACGGTCGCGGTGCCGCCGCCCCAGCACTCCGCCACGTTCGGGCAGTGCGCCTCGGCGCAGACGGTGTGGAGCTGGAGGCCCTTCAGCGTCTCCCGGACCTTCTGGTACCGCTCGCCCCCCGGCACGTTCACCCGGAGCCAGCTCGGCTTCTTCGCGTCCATGGGGACGCCGCGCTCGCGCATCGCGCTCGCGATGTCGCGCCGCGAGGTGGGCGCGTCGGTGCCGAGGACCGGCAGGCTGCTGCGGGGTACGCTCATTGCGCCGCCGATGTAGCGATGGGTTCGAGCCGGGTCAAGACGCGCCGCTCCTTTGCCCGCCCGCCCTCTGCTACCCTACACATTGGGGAGCGTACCTGCATGCTATACTCCGCGCGCTTCTCCCCTCTTGGGTTCGCCCAGTCCGCCCCGGTTACCAATGACGGAGATCGCCCCCGAAGCCACCCGGATCCTCATCGTGGACGACGACGCCGCGGTCCGGGACGTCATCACGGTGCTCCTGCGGGAAGAAGGCTACGTCTGCACCACCGTGGCGAGCGCCGAGGCGGCGCTCGACGAGGCGCGCAAGACCGACTACCCGCTCGTCATCAGCGACGTGCGGATGCCGGCGCGCGACGGGTTCTGGCTGCTCGAGCAGATGCGCGAGGCCTCGCCCGACACCGCGGTCATCATGCTGACCGCCTACGGCGACACCGAGGCGGCGGTCGAGTGCCTGCGCAACGGCGCGGCGGACTACCTGCTGAAGCCGCCCAAGGTCACCGAGCTGATCCGGGCGATCGAGCGGGCGCTCGGCCGGCGGCGCCTGGAGCTGGCGCGCGGGCGGTACCGCCGCAGCCTCGAGAACCGGGTCAAGGAGAAGACCGCCGAGCTCTCCCGCACCCTGCACGACCTCGAGAGCACCTACTCGCAGACGCTCTGGACGCTGGTGGCGGCGCTCGACGCGCGAGAGCACGAGACCAGCGATCACTCGCAGCGGGTGGTGCGCTACACGCTCGCCATCGCGCGCCGGGTGGGGCTCGCAGAGACCGCGCTCCCCGACGTGGGCCGCGGCGCGCTGCTGCACGACATCGGCAAGATCGGCGTGCCCGACGCGATCCTGCTGAAGCCGGGGAAGCTGACGCCGGAGGAGTGGACCGAGATGCGGAAGCACCCGCAGATCGGCTTCAACATCCTGAAGAGCGTCGACTTCCTGCAGGTGCCCGCCGAGATGGTGCTCTGCCACCAGGAGCGCTTCGACGGCGGCGGCTACCCGCGCGGCCTCTCCGGCGACGCCATCCCGCTCTCGGCGCGCATCTTCGCGATCGCCGACTGCTTCGACGCGATGACCAGCGACCGGCCCTACCGCAAGCGCACCTCCACCGAGAACGCGCGCAAGGAGATCCTGCGCTGCGCGGGGACGCAGTTCGACCCGCGCGCCGCCGACGCGTTCCTGTCGCTCGGCGAGGACGAGCTCCTGGAGCTGTCGCGACCGTCGGACGAGCGGCCCATCTGACGCTCCGCGCGGCGGGCGGCGCTGCGCGGGCCCGCGCAGGCGTCCCGGTGGCTTTCTCCTCCCCCCGCGGTGGTGGTATGAGGCGCCGTGCTCCAGCAACCCCCCTCCCCCGCCGCCGCGCCGCTCGTGGACGGCCAGGGCCGCCGGATCGTCTACCTCCGGCTCTCCCTCACCGACCGCTGCAACTTCCGGTGCAGCTACTGCTCGCCGGCCGCACCGGAGACGCACGAGGATCCGCTCGCCCGCGACGAGGTCGCGCGGCTGGTCCGCATCTTCGGCGGCCTGGGCATCCGGCGCGTGCGCCTGACCGGCGGTGAGCCCACGCTCCGCCGCGACGTGCTGGACGTGATCCGCGAGGTGGCGCGCGCCCCCGGCATCGAGGAGGTGGCGCTCACCACGAACGGCCACCTGCTCCAGGCGCTCGCCGGCCCGCTCCGCGAGGCGGGCGTCACGCGGCTCAACGTCTCGCTCGACACGCTCGACGCGGAGAAGCTGCACCGCATCGCCGGCCGCGCCGCGACGCTGGAGCGGATCGTGGCCGGGATCGAGGCCGCCTACCGCGCCGGCTTCGCCTCGGTGAAGCTGAACGTGGTGGTGGTGCGCGGGCAGAACGACGACGAGCTGGGCGCGCTGGCCCGCTTCGCCTGGGGGTTCGGGGCCACCGCGCGGTTCATCGAGCTGATGCCGTTCGGCCCCGGGAAGCCGGTGCCCACCGCCGAGGTGAAGCGGCTGCTCGAGGCGCAGGGCATCCGGCTCGAGCCCGACGCGACGCGCGGCTGGGGGCCCGCCTACCACATGCGCGGCACCTCCGAGCACGAGGGACGGACCGTCACCGGCCTGGTCGGCTTCATCGGGGCCATGACCGAGAACTTCTGCGACGGCTGCAACCGCGTGCGGGTGGGCGCCGACGGCTCGCTGCGCGCCTGCCTCGGCGGCCGCGAGCGGCTCGGGCTGAAGGAGCTGCTGCGCGGCGCCGCCAGCGACGCGGACATCGCCGCGGCCATCCGCGCGGCGCTGCTCGGCAAGGGCGAGCGCCACGACATGGAGCGCGGCGGCGACGGGCTGCTGCCCATGATCGGCACCGGCGGGTAGCGCGGTCGTCAGTCTCGCAGCTCGAAGCGGAGCGGCGGGGTGCGCACCGAGCGGAGCCCGCCCCGGCGGAGCGGATCCGGCTCGTCGCGCTCGAAGAACGTCACCTCGAGCGCGCGCTCCCGCAGGTCGTAGACCCCGTGCCAGAGCGTCCGCTCGTCGGTGAGCTCGCCGGGGCCGCCCGGCGGCTCCACGAACGCGCGCGCCGCCGCGGCGGCGAGCGCCGGCGGGGTCCACGGCTCGGAGGCCTCCGCCAGGGCGCCGCGCAGCGCGCGCCACCGCGCGTAGGTGCCCGCCGGGCCGGGGCCCGCCGGCAGCGGCTCGCGCTCCGGGTGGCGGTGCAGCGCGTGGTTGGTGAGCACGAGCGGGAGGCCGGCCGCGTCCAGCAGGTGCGCGCGGTTGCGGCCCAGGCCCACCTCGAACGCGAACGCGTCGCCGTGGCGGTCCGCCACCAGCCAGTGCACCGGGTACGCGGCGTAGTGGTGCTTGGCCGCGAGCAGCGCCTCGCGCGCCTGGATCGCGTTCGCGCAGGTCTCGAGCAGGTGCCGCCCGAGCTGCAGCTCGTCGAGGCCCACCGTCTCCGCCTCCGGCTCGAGCGGGCGCGCCTCGGCCGCCTCGACGTCGGAGGCGGCCACCACCACCAGCCCCTCCGCGTTGATCCCGTCGAGCGCGCCGCCCAGCAGCTCGAACGCCACCACCGCCAGCGTGGCGTGCCCGTCGGTCGGGTGCAGCTCGAGCAGGTAGGGCCGGTCGGCGCCCGGCCCGCTGCCCCGCGGTCTGCTCACGCACGGAAGCGCGAAGTCGAAGGCGCGCGAGACGAGCGGGTGCCCCCCGGCGGCGTCGCGCGGCGGGACGAACGCGGCGGAGCAGCCCGCCACCCGCGGCGGCGCCCCGAGGCGCGAGACGTCGTAGGCGTCGTCGTCCGCGTCCACCCCGAAGGCGTCCGCGGCGCCGCGCATGCGCTCGTGGAGCACGGGCGCGTTCCGGCGCAGCCACTCCTGCTGCACGCGCACGCGCAGCGGGTCGCGCGCCGTGGTCGCCTCCAGGCCGTAGCGGGTCCGGGCGATCTCGCCGAGGTGGTGGCCGATGGCGCGGTTCGAGCCGCGCAGCACCAGGTGGTGGACGACGAGCGCGCCGCCCTCGCCGCCCGCGACGAGCCGCTCCTCCACGCGTGCAGGCATGAGCGCCTCCCGCAGGAGACACTAGGCGGGCGGAGGGCGCTCCGGGGGCACCGATGGGGTCACTGCCGAACGCGTGCGACCCCGCGCGCCGGCGGGCGGCCGGGCAGACGCCCGGCGCCCGGTGCGGGCCTCGCGGGGAGGGGCGAGGGTCGGCTCGCGCCTAGGCGGCCGCGGCACGCGGACGGATGTTCGCGCGGATCCACTCGATGATCGCCTGGGTGGAGGAGCCGGGCAGGAACACCTCGGCGGTCCCCTTCTCCTTCAGGCGGGGAACGTCGTCCTGCGGGATGATCCCGCCGCCGAACACCACGATGTCCACGGCGCCCTTCTCCCTCAGCAGCTCGATCACCGCCGGGAACAGCGTCATGTGGGCGCCCGACATGATCGAGAGGCCGATCGCGTCCACGTCCTCCTGGACGGCGGCGGCCACGATCATCTCCGGCGTCTGGTGCAGGCCGGTGTAGATGACCTCGAAGCCGCCGTCGCGCAGCGCGCGGGCGATGATCTTGGCGCCGCGATCGTGGCCGTCCAGGCCGGGCTTGGCGACGAGGATGCGGAGGGGGCGCTCGGTGGCGGGGCTCATGTGGTCGGCTTCTCCAAGAGGGCGATGAGATCCGGCGCTTCGGGATCCAGCTCACGGCCCGGGTGCTCCCCCGCGCCGGTCGTGCTCGTCAGCTCCAGGACGCGGAGGCCGGCGCCAGCGGCCAGGGACCTCCACTCGGAAGGCCTGTAGTACCGCAACTCCGCCGTGCCCGCCAACACCGCGCCGGAGGGGCGGACCAGGCGGCGGTGGCAGCGGTCCACGCCGGCGGCGGGGTCGAACTCCGAGGTCTCCTCCACCAGGGAGCCGTCCGGCAGGGTGCGACGCGACGCGTCGCGCGGCTGGAGCGCGAGCCGGAGCGGGTTCGCGTGGTGGACGAGGAGCCGTCCGCCCGGCCGGATCGCGGTCGCCAGCGCCGCCAGGCAGGCGGCGTTCCGCGCGTCGTCGAACATGAACAGCGAGGCGTACCAGGAGAACGCGGCGTCGAACGCGCCCGGCCGCAGCGGCAGCGCGCGGAGGTCGGCGCGGAGCCAGGCCGGGCCGGGCCCCCCGCCTGCCGACGACGAGGCCCGGGCGCGCGCCAGGTACGCGGCGCTGCGCTCGAGCCCCACCACCGCCCGGACGCGGCCCGCCAGCGCCCGCGCGTGGCGCCCGTGCCCGCAGGCGAGGTCGAGCACGCGGTCGCGCGGGCCGAGCCGGAGCAGGCCGGCGATGACGTCCGCCTCGAGCGCGGTCAGGCCCGGGGTGAGCAGGTCCGCGACCGGCTCCAGGTAGAGCGGGCCGTAGTAGCCGTCGGACCAGTGCGGCGCCGGGGAGCCGTCCACCCGGCCAGTGTACCGGAAGCGCCGGCCTAGAACCGGCCGTCCTCGCGGTAGGTGCCGTGGACCTTGCGGAACGTGTCGGCGATCTCGCCGAGCGTCGCGTACGCCTTCACCGCCTCGATGACCGGCGGGACCACGTTCGTCCCCTCGCGCGCCGCGCGCTCCACGCCCGCCAGCGCCTCGGCCACCCGCGCGGCGCTGCGCCGGCCCTTCAGCGCCTTCAGGCGCTCCACCTGCTCGCGCGCCACCGTCTCGTCGATCCGGAGCAGCGGGATCTGCTGCTCCTCGCGCGCCTGGAACGCGTTCACGCCGACCACCAGCCGATCGTTGCTCTCCACGTCGCGCTGCCAGCGGTACGCGCTCTCGGCGATCTCGCGCTGCGGGTAGCCCTCCTCCACCGCGCGGAGCATGCCGCCCATGTCGTCGATGCGGCGGAGGTACTCGATGGCGCGCCGCTCCATCTCGTCGGTGAGGTACTCGACGTAGTAGCTGCCGGCGAGCGGGTCGATCACCCGGTCGGCGCCGGACTCGTGCGCGATGATCTGCTGGGTGCGGAGCGCGACGGTGACCGCCTCCTCGGTGGGCAGCGCGTAGGTCTCGTCGAGCGAGTTGGTGTGCAGCGACTGCGTGCCGCCCAGCACCGCCGCGAACGCCTGCAGCGCCACGCGGACCACGTTGTTGTACGGCTGCTGCGCGGTGAGCGAGACGCCGGCCGTCTGCGCGTGGGTGCGGAGCAGCAGCGACTCGCGCTTCTTCGCGCCGAAGCGCTCCTTCATGGTCCGCGCCCAGATCCGGCGCGCCGCGCGGAACTTCGCGACCTCCTCGAACAGGTCGTTGTGCACGTCCCAGAAGAACGAGAGGCGCGGGGCGAACGCGTCCACGTCCATGCCGCGGTCCACGCACTCCTGCACGTACTCGATGCCGTCGGCGAGCGTGAACGCCAGCTCCTGCAGCGCCGTCGCCCCCGCCTCGCGGATGTGGTAGCCGCTGATCGAGACCGGGTTCCAGCGCGGCATCTCCTTCGCGCAGAACTCGATCATGTCGCAGACGATGCGGACCGCCGGCGTGGGCGGGATCATCCACTCCTTCTGCGCGATGTACTCCTTCAGCATGTCCGCCTGGAGCGTCCCGCCCAGCCTCGCGCGCGGCACGCCCTGCTTCTCCGCGACCGCCACGTACATCGCGAGCGCGATGACCGCGGTCGCGTTGATGGTCATGGAGGTGGTGACGTCGCCGAGCGGGATCCCGTCGAACAGGATCTCGAAGTCCTCCAGCGTGGAGATGGCGACGCCCTCCTTGCCCACCTCGCCGCGGCTCATCGGGTGGTCGGCGTCGTAGCCCATGAGCGCCGGCATGTCGAAGGCGGTGGAGAGCCCGTTCACGCCGTGCTCGAGCAGGTACTTGAAGCGCCGGTTCGTGTCGGCGGGCGTGCCGAAGCCCGCGAACTGGCGCATGGTCCAGAGCCGGCCCCGGTACATGGTCGGCTGCGGACCCCGGGTGAACGGGTACGCGCCCGGGTAGCCCACGTCGCGCAGGAAGTCGTGCTCGCGCAGGTGGGCCGGGTCGATCACGTCGGGGATCGGGATCCCGGAGTCCGTCTGGAAGGCCGCCTTGCGGCGCGGCAGGCGCGCGAGCGCCTCCGCCAGCTCCTCCTGCGTCCAGCGGTCCCGGGCCTCCAGCACCCGCGCGATCTCGTCGCGGGCGAACAGCGGCCGCTCGGCGCGATCCGGCGCCTTCGGCGTGTCGCCCCGCTTCTCCACCCGCCGCGTCTGGTCCTTCGCCGGCTTCGAGCCCATGGATTCCCCTCGCTGTGAGCGCTGGCTGCCTCGCTGATCTAACCCGAGGGAGGACGGCAGGTCAGGTCGCCTCGCGGGGCCGCCGGGACCCGCGGTGCGGACGCCTCCGCGCCGCGCCGCGCCGTCGCCTGCCGCCGCCCTCCCCGCTGGCGGGCGGCCGGGCGCGCGCCGCGCTTGACGCGTTCCCGGCGAGAGGGATATGAACCCGCGTTCCGCAGGACCGGTGAGGTAGCTCAGTCGGCTAGAGCGAGGGTCTCATAATCCCTAGGTCGGGAGTTCGATTCTCCCCCTCACCACTCCACAAGCAGCCGTGATCGCAGCAGAAAAGAGCCTCGGCGCGCCGAGGCTCTTCTTCGTTTCGCGCGTTGCCGCCGCGCGCCGGGCGCGCTCCTCGGGGCGCGACGGCGGTCTCCGGCTCCGGCGCGGAAGGATCACGGGTCGTGACGCCCGCGCCGCCCGGGGCGAGCTCGGGCGCGTGCACGCGGTCGCCGGCTCCCGATCGCCACGCCGGATCCGCGTCACCACGCCCGGCGCGCCCGTCACCACGCCCGGCACGCGCGTCGCCGCTCGCCGGCGGCACGTGGCGGGTGCGTGCGTCGCATTCGACGGCCGTCCGCCCGCGCCCTGACGCAGGGTGTCGTACCGGTAGGGGCAGCGTCCTGCTCGCGGCATGAAGCGGCCACCGGCCCTGTTCGCGCGTCGATGGAGCTCTTGCGCGCACGAACCGAGCTGACGGCGGCCTGGCAGGCGTTCCTCGTGGACGGACGGCTGCCGCCGCGGATCCGTCCCGAGATCCGCCGCTCGTGGCTCCGGGTCCGCGAGGAGGCGCGCGTGGACCCGCGGCTGCGCGCCTCCCCGCTCGCGGTCGGGCCCGAGGACGTGGTCGCGCGCGGCGAGGGCGACGACGCCGCCCGGATCGCCGCCGGCGTGGTGGCGCACTACGCCGAGCGGCTGCGCGACGGCGGGCACGTCGTCGCCTACTTCGACGCGGACGGGGTGATGCTGGCGTGCGACGGCGACCCGCGGACGCGGCGCGCGCTCGACCGGGTGAACTTCGCGCCCGGCGCGTGCTGGGCGGAGGGCGTCACGGGCACGAACGCGCCTGGCACCGCGCTCGTGGAGGGGCGGCCGCTGGAGGTGTTCGCCGCGGAGCACTTCGTGGAGGTGCTGCAACCCTGGACCTGCGCGAGCGCGCCGGTCCGGCTGGGCGGGCGCGTCGTGGGCGCGGTCGACATCACCTCGCCCTGGACCGCCCATCACGCGTCGCTGCTGCCGACCGCCGAGGCGGTGGCCCAGGTCATCGAGGGCCGGCTCGAGGCCGAGGCGGCGCGGGCGCACGCCGACCTCATGATGCACGTGGCCGGCAGCGCGCTCCACGCGCGCGACGACTTCCTGACGGTGGCCTCCCACGAGCTGAAGACGCCGCTCACGCCGCTCCGCGCGAAGCTGCAGGCGGTGCAGCGCCTGCTCGATCGGACCGAGGGCGAGCTGGATCCGGCCCGCCTCCGCGCGAGCCTGCGTGGCGCCGACGCGCAGGTGGGCCGCGTGGTTGCGGTCGTGGAGCGGCTGCTCGACGGCGCGCGCCTGCTGCGGGATCCGATCCGTCCGGCGCCGGAGCCCGTCGATCTCGGCGAGCTGGTGCGCGGCGCGGTGGAGCGGCGGCGCGACGACCTGCAGCGCCAGGGCTGCCATCCCACCGTGACGGTCGTGGGCGAGGTGACCGGCTGCTGGGATCCGGCGCTCCTCGACCAGGCGCTCGAGCGGCTCCTCTCGAACGCCGCCCGCTACGCGCCCGGGCCCGTCGAGATCGAGGTGGCCTGGGACGGCCCGTCCGCGCGCGTGCTGGTCCGCGATCACGGCCCCGGGATCCTCCCGGACGATCGCGAGCGAATCTTCCTCCCCTACGAGCGCGCGGTGTCGTGCCGGAACTCGGCCGGCCTCGGCCTGGGCCTGCACGCGGTCCGCGCCATCGCGGCCGCGCACGGCGGGACCGTCCACGTGGAGCGCGCGCCGGGCCACGGCAGCACCTTCGTGCTCGCGCTCCCCCGCGTGGCCTCGCCGCGGTGAGCGCGCGGCCGCGCGCCCCGCCCGATCGCCGCAACCTGTCGGAACCAAGGACGAATGCGGCGCCCGGCCCCGGCTCGGTCGGGCGCTCCGCACGGCGCGGCCCAACCGGTGGCGCGCGCCCGGTGCGCCGGTCGTGAAAAGCTCGGGGGCGAGTACGCCGCCTCCACCCGCTCCACCGCCCAGGGAATCCCATGAACGACGCGCTCGTCAGGACCAGGAAGGAAGGCCGGATCGGCTGGATCACGCTCCACCGGCCGGAGGCGATGAACACCTTCATCGTCGCGTTCGCCGACCAGCTCGACCAGGCGCTGCGGCGGATGGAGGACGATCCGGAGGTGACGGTCGTCGTCGTGGACGCGGCGGGGAAGCACTACTGCACCGGGATCGCGCTCGAGCAGTTCACGCCGCGGACGCAACGCGAGTACCGCGAGCTCCTCCACCGGATCGACGCGTTCTACCGGACCCTCGCGCGGATGCGGACGGTGACGATCGCGGCGGTGCAGGGCTACGCGGTGGCGAACGGCGCCGGGCTCGCGTTCGCCTGCGACCTCACCGTCGCGGCGGACACGGCGCGGTTCGGCACCACCGCCATCAACGTCGGCCTCATCTGCCTCGGCCCCGCGGCGGCGATGGCGCGGCTCGTCGGGCGGAAGAAGGCGGCGGAGCTGCTGCTGACGGGCGAGCTGGTGAGCGCGGCGGACGCGCTGGCGCTCGGCCTCGTGAACCGGGTCGTGCCGGAGGCGTCGCTCGCGGACGAGGCGCTGAAGCTCGCGCAGAAGCTCGCCGCGAAGAGCCCGCTCGCGCTGCGCATCGGCAAGGAGGGCCTGAACCGGCTGCCGGACCTGCCCGCGCTCGAGCGCATCGACCTCGCCGACGATCTGTTCGCCACGCTCGCCGCCACCCAGGACGCGGTGGAGGGCGTGAGCGCGTTCCTGGAGAAGCGTGCGCCCACCTGGAAGGAGCGCTAGGCCGGCGCCGGCGCCCGGGATCGGCCCGCCGCGAGCGCGGGACGCCGCCGCGCGTCACCGCGGGTAGTACGACACGGTGAACGCCGCGCCGTTGCGGGTCACGTCGAGCGCGTGCACGCCGCTCCCCGGCGTGGCGACTGCGGTCGCGATCCGATCGAGGTCGGCCGGGCCCACCGGCTGCCCGTCGAAGCGCCAGAGGAGATCGCCCTGCCGGAGGCCGAGGTGCGCGAGCACCCCCCGCGGATCGACGGCGGTGAGCTTCACCGCGGGCTGGTCGATGACCACGACCTCGCCGGTGGCGCCGGTCCCGTGGGCGCCGCGCAGGCGCGCCAGGACGGCCGGATCCACGTCGAGGTCGTGCGCGCCGCGCGGGGTCGCCGCGGCGTCGAACGCGTGCTCGACCACGCGCACCGCCACGTCCCGCCCGACCTCGAGCCGGACCTCGCGCGCGCCCTCCGCGGTCACCACGCCGTCCGCCGCGATGGCGCGGACGACCAGGTTGCGGCCGATGGCGTCGCCCACGCGGACGTCGCGGGTCTCCCAGGTGGCGACGTCGGCGACGGTGGCGAACGCCCCGGGCGTGCCGGGCTGCTGGACGCCGAGGACGTGGAGCGTCACCTTGCGCGCGCGGTAGTCGGCCGGCGTCGAGGCGGGCTCGGGCGCGGCGAGCGCGGCCACCTCCGCGGGCGACACCGGGGCGGCGAGCGCGGCGGCGGCGCGCGCCCGGGCGGACGCGGCGGCGCGATCGCCGGAGGCAGCCGGCGACGCGGAGGGCGAGGCGGTCAGCGCCGCGAGGGCGACGGCGAGGCGGAGGGGATGAAGGGTGCGGGCGGTCATGGCGGGCCTCGGTTCACTGCAGGAAGCAGCCTGCCTCGTCGCCCGAGCCGCCGAGAGCGACCGACTCCCACGACGCCCAGGTGGCGCAGGCGAGCGTGCGCTGGCCGGTGTTCCACTTTGGGTGGAAGCAATCGATGTCGGACAGGTCGCGGCCGCGGAACCGGTGCGTGCCGACGCAGGCCTCGGGCGCCGGGTTCCAGTCGGTCGTGAACCGGACCGCCGGCGCGAAGCGCCCCTGCGCGTCCGCGACCGCGGCCGCGATGGCGGCGTTGTACTGCGCGATGCGCTGCGCGACGATCCAGCGATCCGTGCTCGAGCCGCGCGTCACCGTGGGGCAGATGCTGGCCGTGTACCAGATCGCCTGGCAGGGCGTGCCGGTGGACCACTGCTTCTCCAGGCCCGCCGAGTAGAGGTAGTTCACCGGCGGTACCGTCATCACGTGGACCCAGGTGCCGGCGGGCAGCCCGCAGGTGGGGCTGCCGAGGATGGCGAGCGCCTGATCCAGCGCCGCGCGGAACGTGTCGGCGCCGTACAGCGTCGAGACCGACGAGCGGTTGCAGACGTCGTTCGCGCCGAGCAGAAGCACGATCCGGTCCGGCTTCGCGAGCTGCGCGCAGACCCGCTGCGCCTGCGCGGGCGCGTTGTTGCGGCCCCCGACCATCTCCGCGCCGTCCACCGACACGAACTGCTCGCCGGCGGGCAGCTTGCCCAGCAGCCGGTAGCGCCGGTAGACCGGGTTCACGGTCGAGTCCCAGCCCTGCCCGAAGCTGTACTGGATCTGGTCGCCGGGCGGCGGCCACCACGACAGCCGCGCGTTCGCCCCCTGCATCATGCTGTCGCCGATGCCGGAGAGCTTCTGCTGCGCCCGGGCCACCGACGGCGCGAGCACGGCGAGCAGCAGGACCAGCGGGGCGGCGGTTCGGGGGAGACGGCGGCCTCGGGCGCGCATGGCGACGCTCCTGCCCGGGCGAGCGGAGGGGTGCGGAGGCCCGCCGGCAGCTGGAACATGGGTGACCCGTCCGGCGAGAGCAACAGACGGACCAGCGCGCGGCCGTCGGCACGGGCGCCGCGCGGAGCGCCCGGGCCCGGCCGCTGCCGGCGCCGCCGGCCGACCTCACCGGACGGCGAGGGGCGCGAACTCCACCGTCCGCAGCCACGCCGGCAGGTCGGCCACCCGCGCAGACCGGACGCCGGCGTCGCTCACCGCGTAGACGAACGCGCCGGCCGCCGCGTCGTCGGCGAGAACGCTGCGCCGCACGTAGGGCGACCAGGCGAAGCTCCAGTCCGGGCCCGAGACGCCGGCGTAGACGTCGCCCATGGAGAGCGTGCCGGCCGGCGCGATGCCGGACGCGGGGTCCACGCGGAACAGCCGCAGGTCGGAGACGAGCCCGCCCGTGCCGTAGTCCACGAACGGGATCGCGAGCAGGCCGCCGCCCGCGGCGCCCGGGAACCAGGTGAACGCGTGCGGATCCCAGAGCGCGTCCGACCAGCTCCCGCCCTCCCCCACCAGCGCGGTCGCGACGGCGGTCGGGGCGGCGGGGTCGGTGACGTCGAGGAGCTGCACCTTCACCTGCATCATCCCGCTCGCCCCCGGCTCGCGGCCGACGCCGAGCAGGTGCGTCGCGTCGAGCGGGTGCAGGTAGCCGATGAAGCCCGGGAGCTCGAGCTCGCCCACGAGCCGCGGCGCGGCGGGATCCGAGAGATCGAACGTGAAGAACGGGTCGATCTGCCGGGCCGTCACCGCGAAGCCGCGCGGGCCGAGGAAGCGGGTCGCGAAGAGCGTCTCGTCACGCCCGAACGGCGCGGTCTTCCCGAGCGTGCGCAGCGCGCCGTCGGAGAGCCCGAGCACCGTCACCTGGCTGGCGCGCTCGACGCTGCCCCAGGGATCGCTCCCCTCCACCCGCGTCGAGAGCGTGCTCGCCACGCGCAGCGCGCCCTCGTGATCGTCGAGCTGGTATGGGTCGTCGATCGTCCCGTCCACCACGCCGGAGCCGAGCCAGGTCGCGCGGTCGGGGTCGCGGAGATCGAACGCGTGCAGGTAGGTCGCGTCCGCCTGGCCGGGCATCGGCCACCACCACCAGTGGCTCGCGGCGGCGTAGAGCGTGTCGCGCGAGGCGTACACCACGCTCGCCTGCGCCAGGACCGAGGTGCTGGAGGCGAGCGCCTGCCGGTCGAGATCGAGCGTGGCGAGGGTCAGGATGCCGGGCCGGACCGGCGCCGCGCTCAGCGCGAAGTCGGTGCACGCGTAGGCGACCGGCGCGCTCGAGCCGTCGGCCCGCTCCACCGCGCCGCGCCGCAGCCAGTCCTCCAGCGGCCGGGCGCGGATGAGCGCCTCGTTCGCGGCCTCCAGCTCGGCGAAGGCCCGGTCGCGCTCGGCCTGCCCCGCGCCCGGCGGGAGCGGCGGCCAGTAGGCGACGCCCTCCGGGTACGGGAGGTCGTCGGTCGTCACGAGCCGCACGCGCGCGCCGATGCGCCGGGCGGCGAGGTAGCTGCCCGGCAGGTAGATCTCCGCGGTCACGCGCGGCGCGGCGAGGTCGGCGACGTCGAGCGTCGTCACCTTGGTCACGTTGCTCGCGTGGTAGCCGCACCAGATCGCGTCCGGCGCCGCGCCCGGCGCGGGCGCGCCCACCGCCGGACCGGCGCAGACCGGCGCGTCGCCCTCCAGCGCGCGCGGCACGTACAGCGTGCTGAACACCACCGCCCGGTCGCCGGCCAGGAACAGCTCGCGCGGCCAGCCCTCGATCTCGACCGACGACCGCTCCGCCAGCGCGTCCGCCGGCCAGCTCGAGAGCAGGTGCAGGCGGCCGTCGGCGAGCGCCGCGATGCGCGTGCCGTCGTTCTGGACGAAGTCGGCCTCGTCCACGCCGGCCACCTGGGCGTTGGTGGTGGTGTAGCCGGACGGCGCGGGCGAGCCGGCGTCACCGCCCGGGGCCCCGCCGACCGGTAGACCGCCCCAGCCAGCCCAGGTCAGGCGGAGCTGCTCGAGCTCGCTGCGCATCTGCAGCACCAGGGCGTCCTCGATGGCCGCCTCCAGCGCCTCGCAGCTCGGGGCGGCGGCGAGGCTGGGCGAGCGGTCCACCGCGGCGGGCGGCGGCAGCGCTGGCGCGCGGCGGCTGCCGGCATCGCCGCCGCGGCAGGCGGCGGTCGCGGCGAGGGCGGCGGCGAGCGCGACGGCGAGGGGGCGTGGAACGGACATGGGCGGCTCCTCCCGGCCAGTCTGGTCATTCTCGCACCCCGCGCCGGAACCCGGGCGGACGGTTCCTTGACGTGTCCCCGGAGCGTGGTACGAAGGATCCGATATCGGAGGATACCGGATGCGGAAGACCGCGCAGCGGCTGGCTACGCGCACCGAGCAGGCTCCCCCGCCCGAGCTGCCGCTTCGCGCCCCCGAGGCGCCGCCGCCGGCGCCGCTCCCCCGCAACCGGGCCGCGGACCGGATCAAGGACGCGCTGCTCCGCTGGCTCGAGGAGGAGCTGTGATGGCCCCCCGCCCGCGCACCCTGTTCCTGCCGTTCGAGGACGCCGCCGCCTCGGAGCTGGACCCGTTCCTGGCCGAGATCGATCGCGCGGTGGACGCCGGGTTCCTGGCCGAGCTCGAGGACGTGCTCGATCGCGCCGCGCGGGCCGTCCTGCCGGATCCCGCCCCGGCGCTGCGCTGATCGAGCTTCCCGGCCTCAGCGACCCTGGCCGGCGCGGTACTCCGTCTCCTCGTCCTCGAGGCCCGCCTCCACCTCGCGCGGCGCCGAGAACAGCCGCCCGAGCTCGATGTGCCGGGAGAACAGGAACGGCAGGCCGACCGCGACCTGCGCGCCGATCTGCGCCGCCCACAGCACGTTCGCGTAGGCGACGCCGTGGGTGGCGACCCCCGGGCCCGGCGCGACCAGGCCCAGGCCGAGCACCACCGCGCCCTGGAACGTGCCCACCATGCCCGGGCCGGCGGGGATCATCACCCCGACCACCAGGACGCCGAGCACGGTGCATGCGGCCGCGGGGCCCAGGTCGAAGCCGAAGCCGCGCGCCAGCACCTGCATGCCCCAGACGTTCACGAACCAGTAGATCGCGGTGAGCGCGAAGAAGAGCGCCACCTTGCGCCCCGAGGGCACCAGCCGCAGGCCGTGGATGAACGCGTCCAGCATCCCCGCCCCGCGCGCGGCCAGCCGCGGCGAGATGGGGGTGGCGATCCGCGTGGCGAGCGACACCGCCAGCGCCCGGTTGCGGTACGCGCCCACCAGGAACGCGAGCAGCGCCACGAACGCGAGCGACACCATCACGCCGGCGGTGCGGATGACGCGCAGCCCGGGCGTGCCCTCCGGCACGGACAGCAGCGACACCATGAGCAGCAGCCCGGTGAAGATCCCGTCGGCCACGCGCTCCACCACCACCGACGACAGCGCGCTCGAGACGCGCAGCCTCGGCCGATCGGCGACCAGGTACGGCCGCGCGAACTCGCCCAGGCGGAACGGCAGCAGCGAGAGCGCCATGATGCCGACGGCGGAGACGGCGTTGAGGCGCCCGAACGGCACCTTCGCGACCGGCTCGAGCAGCAGGCCCCAGCGCACGGTGCGCAGCAGGTGGATGGCTGCCAGGAACGGCAGGTACAGCCAGAGGTAGCGGTAGTCGGCGTCGCGCAGCGCCTGGCCGATGCCGCCGAGGTCCTTGCCGCGCAGCGTGAGCCAGAGCGCGACCGCCGAGATCGCCAGCCCGGCGACGACCTGCGCCGCGCGGTGGCTCCTGGCGCGCGGTGGGCTGGCTGCGGCGTCCGGCATGGCTGCCCCTCATACCATGCCGGCGACCCGCGGGCGCGCGGGTCGCGCGCTACGGCACCGGGTGACGGGGCGCGTCGCCCGCGGCCACCCGCAGGACCTCGTCGATCACCATCCGCGTCATCGCGGCGCGCGTTTCGCGCGTGCCCGAGCCGAGGTGCGGCGTCAGCACGACGTTCGGGAGGCGCAGGAACGCCTCGGGGATCCTCGGCTCGTCGCGGAAGACGTCGAGGCCGGCGGCGGCGAGCCGGCCCGAGGCCAGCGCCTCGGCCAGCGCCGCGTCGTCCACCACCTGCCCGCGCGCGGTGTTCACCAGGATGGCGCCGGGCTTCATGCGCGCCAGGCGCGCCCGGTCCATCAGGCCGTCGGTGGCGGGCGTGAGCGGCACGTGCAGGCTGACGAGGTCGGACGCGGTGAGCAGCGCGTCGAGGTCCACCCGTCGCGCGCCCGGGACCGCGGCGTCGCGCGGCGCGGCGTAGAGGACGCGCATGCCGAAGCCGGCGGCCCGCTGCGCCACCGCCCGTCCGATGCGCCCGAACCCCACCAGGCCGAGCGTCTTGCCGCTGACCTCGGTGCCGAGCATCCAGGCGGGATCGACGCCGGTCCACCCGCCGGCGCGGATCACCCGATCGCCCTCGGCGACGCGGCGCGCGGCCGCGAGCAGGAGCGCCCAGGCGTGATCGGCGGTGGCGGCGGTCACCACGTCCGGCGTGTTGGTGACGCACAGCCCGCGGGCGCGGCAGGCGCCGAGGTCGAGGTGGTTCACGCCGATGCCGTACGACGCGACGTGGCGGAGCCGCGGTGCGCCCTCGAGGAGCGCGGCGTCCACGCGGTCGAGGTAGGTGACCACCAGCACCTCGGCCTCGCGCACCGCCACGCCGAGCTCGGCCCGGGACAGCGCGACCTCGCCGCCGCGGAGCTCGAACCGGCCGGCGAGCGCGCCGAGGTCGGCGAGCGGCAGCGGCCGGGCCAGGACGAGCGCGGGCCTCACGGCTCGTCGTCCTCGCGCTCCTCGGGCCGCGCCGGCGCGTCGGCGCCGTCACCGGCGCGCGGGCCGGGGATCCGGTACTCCTCGCCCAGCCACTTGCCGAGGTCGATGAGCTTGCAGCGATCCGAGCAGAACGGGAACGCGCGGTTGCCGGGGCGCGGCGCGGCGGGACGGCCGCAGATGGGGCACTTCGGGGTGGACACGCCGCGGATCTACCGCGCCCGCGCGGGTCGCGCCAACCCGTTCGTCAGCCCTTCGGGCAGGACGCCGGGAGCAGCGGCTGCAGCGCAGCGGTGAGCGTCTCCCGGTCCAGCGTCCCGGCGAACACGTGCTGGACGGTGCCCTGCGCGTCCACCAGGTAGGTGCGCGGGTAGGCGGGCACGCCCCACGGCTCGAGCGCGGTGGCCCGGGCGTCGATGAGGATCGGGTACGGGATGCCACGGGCCATCGCGAGCACGTCCTCGCGCCCGGACTCCTCCGCCACCCCGAGCAGCTCGAAGCACTTGCCCTGGTGCGCCCTCCACACCTCGGCGAGGTCCGGGATCTCGGCGCGGCACGGGCCGCACCAGCTCGCCCAGAAGTTCACCGCCACCACCTTGCCGCGGAGCGCCTCCAGGTCCACGGTGCGCCCGGCCAGATCGGGCAGCGCGAGCGGGGGCGCGGGGTGGCCACCGCCCTGCGAGCGGGGCGCGCCGCGACCGCGGAAGAACACCTGGAACGCCACCACGGCGAGGAGCGCGACGAGGACGAGCTTGAGGCGACCGTTCATGGGCGGAGGACTCCTAACGCGGGCGGGGGCCTGCTTCATGGGAGCCACGGGCCGGCGGGTGGGTTCGCGCCCGACCCCGCCCACCGGGTCGCCTCCGCCGGGCCTACTTCCCGGCGCCGCTCGCGGCGCTGCCGGCGCCCGAGACGAGCAGCGTCTTCAGGTCGTCGTCGGTGAAGTAGAGGCCCGCCCCGAAGAACACGTCGGTGCCGATGTTGAAGCTGCGGCCGTCGGGCGAGGCGGCGCTGCGCCACCGGTTCAGGAAGTCGTCGACGCCGGTGGTGACGTAGAAGTGCTGCAGGAAGTTGTAGTTCGCCCAGACCTTGGCGCGCGGGAACACGTCCTGGTACGGCCGCGAGAACTGGTAGAGCGACGTGGAGACCTGGAGCCGGTCCTTCATGAGGTGCAGGTCGGCGCCGAGGCCGCCGGAGCTCTCGATGACGCCGCCGCGGAACGTGACCGGGCCGTAGCGCTTCGCCATCTGCAGCGAGAACGTGACCTTGTCCTCGTGCCGGGTCCGGGTGGTGACCGTGGTCGAGTCGCCGACCGAGCCCGGCGTGCGGGTGGTGATGGTGTCGGTCGTGACCGTGTCGACGCCGCGCGGATCGCTCACCACCTCGAGCAGGTAGTACTTGTCGGGGCGCGGCAGCAGCTTCGCGCCGAAGTAGACCTTCGCGCCGGGGCGGCCGTCCTCCACGCTCTGGTTGAGCAGCCACTCGGAGCGGAGCTGGACCTCGATCTGCATCTTCTGCAGCCGGTCCACGTAGTCGGAGACGCCCTCCACCGCGGTCCCGAGCTGGCGGCCCATCTTCTCGTCGGTGAGGAGCCGGCCGGCGACGCTCTTGCCCTCCTGGACCTTGGCGAGGAGCTGGTCGAGCCGGGAGAGGCTGTCGTTGAGGCGCGCCACCGCCTGCTGCACGCCCTTCGCCTGCGCCTGCTGGCTGGCGACCGCCGGCGTCGCGCCCACCGTGCCGGGGACGCCAGGTGCACCCGGAGCTCCCGGGACGCCGGGCGGGCCGGCCGGGCCGCCGCCCGGAGCGCCGGAGCCGCCGCCGTCGAGGATGCCCTGCAGGCTGCCCGCCGCGACCTTCAGGCGCGCGGTGAGCTCGTCCACGTTCGCGAGGATGCTGTGGATGCGGTCCTTGTCGCGCGCCGAGATCTCGCGCAGGTCGGCGGTGAAGTCGCGGGTGTTCGCGATGAGCTCGGAGAGGTTGGCGCTGTTCTGCGCCACCACCTGATCGACCTGGCGCGTGATGCGGGCCAGGTTCTCCACGATCTCGCGCAGGCTGCCCTGGTCGCCCTGGACGGTCTTGGCGAGGTCGCCGGTGACGAGCTGCACGTCGCTGGCGATCTTCGCCATCGAGTCGAGCAGCTGTTGCACGCTGGTGGCCTCGCGCACGCACTTG
Source organism: Anaeromyxobacter dehalogenans 2CP-1 (assembly GCF_000022145.1). NCBI lineage: Bacteria > Pseudomonadati > Myxococcota > Myxococcia > Myxococcales > Anaeromyxobacteraceae > Anaeromyxobacter > Anaeromyxobacter dehalogenans. Next base: position 2,325,532 of record NC_011891.1, on the reverse strand, counting down.
ATCTCGCGCTCGGCCTCCGGCAGCGACGAGAGGAGCGGCGCTGCGTCGGAGCCGGCGATGACCTCGAGCAGCGCGTCGGGGAGCAGCGCGGACGGGAAGCTCTTGTAGAGGCAGGCGTCGGTGTGGAGCGGCACCGAGCGGTCGATGCGGATCTGGAGCAGCGCCTTGTTCTTGTCGAGGGAGATCTTCGCGACCTCGCCCACCTGGATGCCGGCGATCTGCACCTTGCTCTTCCAGGTGAGGCCGGTGGCGTCGCTGAACCGCGCGTACACGAGGTAGCTGTCCGCCTCGGAGTACCCGCCCTTCTTGAAGAAGGTGAACGCGAACAGGAACGCCGCCAGGCCGACGGCGACGAGCACGCCCACTGCGAGGGCCTTGTTGACGGCGGGCTTCACGGGCGGTCCCCGGGGCTCACTGCTTCTCGAACCAGGTGGAGAGGAAGCGCTGCACGAAGGGATCCTTGCTCTGGCGGACCTCCGCGGGCGTCCCCTCCGCGGCGAGGTGTCCATCGTAGAGCACCGCCAGCCGGTCGGCCACCCGGAATGCGCTGGCGATGTCGTGCGAGATCACCATGCTGGTGATGCCGAGGCGCTCCTTGGCGTGCACGATCATCTCGTCCACGTAGTTCGTGGTGATGGGATCGAGGCCGGTGGTGGGCTCGTCGTACAGCACCACCTGCGGGTCGGAGACCAGCGCCCGGGCCAGCGCGACCCGCTTGCGCATGCCGCCGGACAGCTCGGCCGGCCAGCGCCCGAGGACCTCCTCGCCCAGGTCCACCACCGCGAGCTTCTCGATGACCCGCTTGCGCACCTCGCTCGCCGCCAGCCGCGTCCCGCGGCGCTTCTCGCGCAGCGGGAACGCCACGTTGTCGAAGACGTTCATCGAGTCGAACAGGGCGGCGCCCTGGAACACCATCCCGAACATCCGGCGGGCCTCGTTCAGCTCACGGCCGGTCAGGCTCGAGATCTCGTGCTCGCCCACGCGCACCGTGCCGCGGTCCGGCTTCAGCAGGCCGATGACGTGCTTCATGAGCACGGTCTTGCCCGAGCCCGAGCCGCCCAGCACCACGTACGTGTTGCCCTTCGGCACGTCGAGCGTGATGCCCTTCAGCACCTGGTTCGTCCCGAAGGACTTCCAGAGATCGCGGACCTCGATCACGCTCAGGTCCCCACGCTCAGGACGGTCCCGGCGTAGTCGGCGACCAGGATCGCGACCGAGCTGGCCACCACCGCGCGCGTGGTCCCCTCTCCCACCCCGCGCGCCCCGCCGCTCGCGGCGTAGCCGCGCCAGGTGGTGATCACCGCCACGATGTAGCCGAACAGCACCGCCTTCCCGAGCCCGTGGAAGATGTCGTTCGGCCCCAGGAACTCCCGGGTGTGCTGGATGAACGGGCCCTCCGGGATCCCGGAGACGAACACGCCCATCACGTACGCGCCGCCGTACCCGAGCGCGTTGAACAGCATGGTCAGCACCGGGAACATCAGGATGGACGCGACCACCCGCGGGACCACCAGGTACTGGATGGGCGAGACCGCCATGGTCTCCATCGCGTCGATCTGCTCGGTGACGCGCATGGTGCCGAGCTCGGTGGTGATGGCGCTGCCGGCGCGGCCCGTCACCATGAGCGCGGTGAACACCGGCGAGAGCTCCCGCGCCAGCGCGAACGCCGTCGAGCCGCCGGTGTAGCCCTCGGCGGCGAACTGGCGGAGCGCGTAGTTCATCTGGAGGCCGAACACCATCCCGGCGAACGTGCCGGTCACCCCCACGATGAAGGCGGAGCCGGCCCCGATGAAGGCCATCTGCGCCAGGATCTGGTCGGGCCGGAACGGCGGCCGGAACGCCCAGGCGACGATCTCGCCGGCGAACAGGATCATCCGGCCGAAGTCCTCGAAGGCGTCCCTGAGGCGGGAGAGCATGCGGGCGCATTCTCGCACGGCAGCGACCGCCGTGCCCGCTTTCGCGCAGCCCGGTCGCGTGCGGCGCCGATTCGTGAGGCGCCGCGCGGGGTCGCGGCTATACTCCGCGCCCCCATGGTCAAGGTCGGCGGCGAGGTCGATTCGTTCTGCACGAAGTGCCAGCTCATGCTGGCGCACACGGTTCACGCGGTGGTCGCCGGCAAGCCGGTGAAGGTGGAGTGCAACACCTGCCACGGCGTACACCGGTACAAGGGCCCGGCCGGCGCCGCGGCGCCGCGCGCCGCCTCCGGTGCGGCCGGCGCCCGGCCGGCGCGCGCCCCGCGCGAGAAGGCTGCGGCGGTGCCGTTCGAGGACCTGCTCGGCGCGAAGGATCAGTCGAGCGCCCGCCCCTACTCGCCCAAGGCCACGTTCCGCCTGGACGAGGTGGTGGATCACCCGCTGTTCGGGCGCGGGTTCGTCTCGGCGCTCCGCGACGGCGGGAAGATCGAGATCACCTTCCGCTCCGACGTGAAGATCCTGGTCCACGCCCGCGGCTAGGCGCCGCCCGGCGCCCCGCGCAGCAGCGCCAGCGTCCCGGCCAGGTCGGCGGGCAGCGGCGCCTCCAGCACCAGCTCCCGCCCGTCCGCGGGGTGGCGCAGCGCCAGCCGCGCCGCGTGGAGCGGCGTGCGCGCGAGCACCGCCTCGCCGCCGGGGCCGAGCAGCGGGGCCGCGTCGCCGTAGGCGGGATCGACGGCGAGCGGCGTGCCCGCCGCGGCGAGGTGCACGCGGATCTGGTGGGTGCGCCCGGTCTCCGGGAGCGCCTCGACCAGCGCCAGCGGTCCGCCGCCGAGCGGGTGCCGCGGGAACGCGTCGAGCCGCCGCACCACCGTCGCGGAGGCCTTGCCGCGCGGATCGTCCGGAGCGGCCGCGCGCATGCGCCCCTTGCGCCCGGGCGCGATGGCGACCTCGATGCGCTGCTCCGCCGGAGGGACGCCGCGCACCAGCGCCAGGTAGCGCTTGCGCGGCTCGCCCCGGTCGAACGCCAGGTTGAGCGTGCGGTGCGCCGCGGCGGTGCGCGCGAGCACCAGCACGCCGCTCGTGTTCCGGTCGAGCCGGTGCACCACCCAGAGCCGGCCGAAGCGCGCCTCCAGCTCCTCGCGCAGGCTCGGCTCACCGCCGTCGCGGCCCGGGATGACCAGCCGCCCCGCCGGCTTGTCCACCGCGAGGAGGTGCGCGTCCTCGTGGAGCACCGTCACCGGCGCGGCGACCCCCGCGGTCACACCATCTTCCTGGCGGGGATCACCTTCACCGGGCCGAACCGCTCCAGCGACCGCGCGATGGCCCGCGCCGGGCCGACCGCCACCACCACCCGGCGCTCCAGCGGGAAGTAGCGCCGCCCCACCTCGCGGCACTGGTCGGGCGTCACCGCCCGCACCCGCTCGCGGAACTCGCCCACCTCGCTGTCGTCGAGGCCGTACAGCTCCAGGTCGGCGAGCTTCTCGGCGAGCTGGTCGTGCGTCTCGAGCGAGAGCGGGAACAGGCCGCAGAGGTAGCTCTGGGTCCGCTCCAGCTCCTCCGCCGACGGGCCCTCGGCGCAGAAGCGCGCGGTCTCGTCGAGCGTGACCTGCACGATCTCGGCGGTGGTCTCGACCTTGGTGAAGGTGGACACGAAGAACAGGCCGCCCACGGCGCTGGTGGCGAAGCGGCTGCGCACGCCGTAGGAGAGGCCGCGGTTCACGCGGATCGCCTCCATGAGCCGCGAGGTGAACCCGCCGCCGAGCACCGCGCTCGCCACCATGCCCGGGTAGTAGTCCGGGCTCCGGCGCGCGAACCCCTCCGAGGCGATCCGGACCTGGCTCTGCGTCACGTCCGGCTTGTCCACCACCACCACCGCGGTCCGCGGCGCGCTGGTCGGGGGGAGCGGCGGCAGCGGGCGCTCCGCGGCGCGCCACCCGGCGAAGCGGCGCCGCACCAGCGCCAGCACCTCGTCGGCGCGGACCGCTCCCACCACCACCAGGAACGCGGCCGAGGGCCGGTAGTAGCGCTGGTGGAAGCCGGCCACGTCGGGCCGCCGGACCGCGCCCAGGGAGCGCACCGTCCCCTCCGCGGAGCGCGCGTACGGGTGCGAGCCGTAGCCGGCGGCGAGCATGGCCCGGTCCGCCACCACGCCGGGCTCGTCGAGGTCGTGGGCGAGCGCGGCCACCTCGCGGCGGCGCAGGCGGTCCACCTCGCGGGCGGGGAACGTCGGGCTCCCGGCCATCTCGGCGAGCACGTCGAGGCAGCGCGGCAGGACCTCCACCGGGGCCGACAGGCCGAAGTAGGACGCGTCCTCGTCCACGCCGGCGCCGAGCTCCGCGCCGATGGACTCGATGGCGAGGTCGATCTCCTCGCCGGTGTGCCGGCGCGTGCCGCGCCGGGCGGCCAGCGCGACCAGGTGCGACAGCCCGGAGCGCCCGGACGGATCGAGCGAGGCGCCTCCGCGCAGCACCAGGCGCACCGCGGCGAGCGGGATGCCCTTGCGCTCGGCGACGATCACCCGCAGGCCGCCGGGCAGCGTCTCGCGGCGGATGGGCGGCAGCGCGATCGAGGGGCTCACCGCCGCACCTCCGGGTCGAGCACCACCACCGAGCGGCGGGTCGGATCGAGGTACTCGGCCGCGACGCGTCGCACGTCCCGCACGCCCACCGCTGCGTAGTGCTCGAGCGCCCGGCCGGCCTCCCGCCAGTCGCCCAGCAGCGCCTCCGCCTGGCCGAGCGCGTGCGCCACGCCGTGGTGGGTGGCGAGCTCGTGCAGCACCGAGCTGCGCAGGAGCGCCTTCGCGCGGCGAACCTCGGCGGCGGTCACCCCGCGCGCGGCCACCTTGGCGAGCTCCGCCCACAGCTCCTTCTCCGCCCTCGCCACCGACACCTCCGGCGCGAGCTCGGCGAACGCCAGGAACACCCCCGGGTCGATGCGCCAGCCCCAGCTGATCGAGACGGACACCGCCAGTTCCAGCTCCTGCACCAGCCGGCGGCGGAGGCGCGACGACTCGCCCACCGCCAGGCAGACCTGCAGCACGTCGAGGGCGGCGGAGTCCGGGCTGCGCGCCGCCGGGCCGCGCCACCCCGCCAGCAGCGCCGGCGCCTGCGCGGGATAGCGGACGGTGGCGCGACGCTCGCCGCGCTGGGGCGGCTCGCCCTGGGGCACGGGCGCGGGCCGCGGGCCGGCCGGGATGTCGGCGTAATACCGCTCCACCAGCCGCAGCGTGTCGTCCGGGTCCACGTCGCCGACCACGTACACCGCCGCGTTGCTGGGCGCGTAGTACGTCCGGAAGAACGCCTCGCAGTCCTCGCGGGCGATGCGCTGGATGTCCTCCATCCAGCCGATCACCGGCCAGCGGTACGGGTGCGACAGGAACACGAGCGACTCGAGCTGCTCCTCCATCAGGCCGAAGATCGAGTTCTCGGTGCGGAGCCGGCGCTCCTCCTTCACGACCTCGCGCTCCTGCTCGAGCGAGTCCTCGGTGAGGCGGAGCGAGCGCATGCGATCCGACTCGAGATCCACCACCGTCTCCAGCGCCTCGGCGGCGAAGTCCTCGTAGTAGGCGGTCACGTCGTTCGACGTGTAGGCGTTCGAGTGCCCGCCGCGCGCCTCCAGGACCCGGTCGAACTCCTTCGGGCCGTAACGCGCCGCGCCGTTGAACATCATGTGCTCGAACAGGTGGCTGATGCCGGTCAGGCCCAGCTGCTCGTTGCGCGAGCCGACCTGGAAGAACGTGTAGTAGCTGACGGTCGGGGTGCTGCGCTCGGGCAGGACGCGGACCCGCAGTCCGTTCGGCAGGGTGTGCGCGCGGACCTGCGCGAGGTCGAGCAGGGCGGGCGACTCGGGTTGGCTGGGCATCCGGCGCGGAACATAGCCGTGGCCGGACGCCCCGTCCATCGCGCGGACGGCCCGGCGCCCGCCCGCCCCCTCGCCGCGCGCGCCACCGCCCTCCACCGGAATAGTCGCGTGGTCCGGGGACGTTCACTTGCCTCGGGTGATCGACAGTAGGTCGGTGGACCCGACAATCCGTTCGGTTTTACAAAATCCGGCCACTGCCACGTTCCGTTCGGGCGACTGGCCGTCAACCCAACGACCCGGGTTCAAGCGTGAGGATCCCAGAAGCGATGGCGACCAAGACGAAGACGCAGCGGGACCCCCGCCGCGAGGAGCTGCGCCGCCTCGGCGAGCGGGTGCGCGAGCACCGCCGCGGCCGCGGCATGACGCAGGAGGCGCTGGCCGAGGCGCTCGACCTCTCCGTCGCGTACGTGAGCCTGATCGAGCGCGGCGGGCGCAACCCGCCGTACACGACCGTGGTCGCGATCGCGCGCGCGCTGGGCATCCCCGCGACGCGCATCGTCGCGGAGGACTAGCGGCGGCCAGGGGGAGGCCGGGCCGCGCGCGACCGGCCCGGCGAGATCGGATCCAGCGGCCGGCCGCAGGCGGCGCAGCGCCCCTTGCTGCGCCGGAGCGGCAGGCCGCAGCCGGGACACCTCTTCACCTTGGGTGACCGCTCCACGGCCGCGGCGCGGCCGTCGCCCGGCGGCGCCTTGCCGGCCTCCAGGCGGGCGACGCGCTCCTCCAGCGCCGCGAGGCGCGCGAGCAGGTCCGGCGAGGGCTGGCGCTTCCGGGCGGCCACGGAAGGCCGAGCCTGCCACGCCGCCCCGCCCGGTCAAGGATCCGGCCCCCGCCGGCCCGGCCCTGCGCCGGGCCGCGCGGCCCGGCCGCGCGTTGAGACCCCTTCCCCGGCGTGTTATCTCGGCGCGGGATGGATCTTCCTCGCACCGACGTACCCGCCGCCGGCCCGAAGGGCCGTGCCTACGAGAGCCCCGACGTCCGCGCCCTGCTGGCGGAGCCGCACGGCACCCACCGCGAGGTCCCCCGCGCGCGGCAGGTGTTCGTCAACCGCAACCTGCGGATGAACCGCATCGACGCCGTCGGCTTCGACATGGACTACACGCTGGCGATCTACCACCTGCGCCAGCTCGAGACGCTCGCGTTCCAGATGACGCTGGCGCGGATGATCTCGGTGATGGGCTATCCGCCCGCGCTCGGGGCGCTCCAATACGATCCCGAGTTCGTGATCCGCGGCCTGGTGGTGGACAAGCTCCACGGCAACATCTTCAAGATGGACCGGCACAACCACGTCGGCCGCTGCTACCACGGGCGCCGGGAGCTGCCGTTCGACGAGCTGAAGCGGCTGTACCGCGACGAGAAGATCCACCTCTCGCTGCCGCGCTTCGCCTGGATCGACACGCTGTTCGCGCTGCCCGAGGCCTGCCTGTTCGCGCTCGTGATCGAGCTGCTCGAGGGGCTCGGCCGGACGGTGGACTACGCCCGACTCTACGACGACATCCGCGAGGCGATCGACACCGTCCACCGCGACGGAACGCTCAAGGCCGAGGTGAAGAAGGAGCTGCCGCGGTACCTGGTGAAGGACGCGGAGCTCGGGCCCGCGCTCCACAAGCTGCGGTCCGGCGGCAAGAAGCTGTTCGTGCTCACGAACTCGCTCTGGGACTACACCGACGCGGTGATGTCCTACGTGCTCGACGGCGTGCTCCCCGAGTACCCGAGCTGGCGGAACTACTTCGACGCGGTGATCACCGGGGCGGCGAAGCCGGCGTTCTTCGCGGAGCGGCGGCCGCTGTACGAGGTCGGCCCCGGCGGAGAGCTGGCCGAGGGGCCCGCCGCGCTGGAGCGCGGTCGGTTCTACCAGGGCGGCGACCTCCCCACGCTGGAGCGGCTGCTCGGCATCGGCGGCGACCGGATCCTGTACGTGGGCGACCACATCTACGGGGACATCCTGCGGTCGAAGAAGAGCTCGCTCTGGCGCACCTGCATGATCGTGCAGGAGCTGGAGGACGAGCTGGCCTGGCTGGAGCGGAACCAGGCGCCGCTCGCGGAGCTCTCGCGCCTCGAGGACCTGCGCGTGCGGGTGGAGGACGAGCTCGCGCTGCACCGCGCCGCGCTGAACCAGCTCGACCGGCGCATCGATCGCGAGGCGCCCACGCCGGAGGAGCGCGACCGGCTGGAGCAGGAGCGCCGCCGCGACAAGGCGGAGCTCGAGGCGCTCCGGCGCGCGCAGCGCGACGCGAACGCGCGCATCGAGGAGCTGCAGCTCGGCGTCGAGGGAGGCTTCAACCGGTACTGGGGGCTCACGTTCAAGGAGGGGAACGAGAACTCCCGCTTCGGCGAGCAGATCGAGGACTACGCCTGCCTCTACACCAGCCGCGTGTCGAACTTCGTCTTCTACTCGCCCATGCAGTACTTCCGCTCGCCGCGCGCCGCCATGCCGCACGAGCGCGCCGCGCTCGCCCGCATCTCGCCCTGGGGCGACGAGCACGGCGCCCCGGTGGCGGGCGACCGCCCGTCGAAGGCGTCGAAGGCCTCGCGCTGAGGGGCGCCTCGCACCCTCTGACCGGGCCGCGTCCCGACGTTCGGGGACGCAGCGCGGTGACGCGCATCAAGCCGGCTCCGCCGAAGGAGGCGCAATCCCGGTTGCGCAGCGATCCCTGGTGGGGGGACGGCAACATGCCTGCGATTGAGCACGATTGCCGGTGATAGGTGTCCTCGCGTTCCACCCGCGGTCAGGAACGGGGGGCTCCCATGCTCGGCCTTGCGAGAGGGTTGGCGGCAGTCGGCGTCGTCCTCGCCTCCGCGGGCGCAGTCGCGCTCGACGTGGGGCCGGAGCTCGTCCTCGCGGGCAGCGCCCTGGCGCCCTACAGCGACGCGCTCACGCCAGGCCACGCGACCAGCGGCTATCGCGGCCGGATCGCGGTGGCGGCGACGCCGGCCGGCTACGCCGTCGCGTGGAGCGGTGCCGACGGCGCCATCCACGCCGTGGCGCTCGGCCGGTACGGCGAGCCGCTCGGGGTCGCCCCGGTCCGCGTCGGGGAGAACGGGCACTCACCTTCGATCTCGTGCGCGAGCGACAGCTGCCTCGTGGTCTGGAGGGCGCGAGACGGGTCCACCGATGCCTTCGGGAACGTCCGCGCGGCCATCTTCGGCGCGCGCCTCTCGCACGGGATGCAGCTGCTCGACGCGTCGCCCATCCGGATCGCGGTCTATCCCGAGCCGGCAGCCGAGCCGGCGCGCGATCGGATCTGGCAACCGATCGGCGCGCAATCGGACACCGACGGCGCGAGCTACTACGTGACCTACATCTCGCTGTTCGACGCGCCCGGTTGCTACACGCTCTGGGGGCGCACGCTCACGAGCGCCGGGACGCTGGGCGCGCCGAGCATGCTGGACCAGGAGTGCGACTGGGGTTACCCGCTCGAGTGGGCGGGCGTCTACGACGGCGACTACTTCGTCGCGCTGCAGTGGTGGGACGAGATGCCTCGCGCCCGGTGGCCGACCACGGTGCTCGCCTACTCCACCGGTCGACGGTTCATGAACTGGGACCAGCCGAGCCCCTGGTGGCCGATCGAGGTCGCGTCGGGCGGACCGTCGACCCTCGTCCTGTTCAACTCGTACGACTACGAGCTCCACGATGACGTGGCCTCGCTGACGCGGAACACGCTGCGGGCGGCCTGGGTGGGCGACCAGCCCGTACAGTTCACCGCAGACAACACCGCCCTGCTCCAGGCCGAGCCGCCGGCGGCCTCCGCCGGCGGGTACCCGGTCGTCGGGGCCTTCGACGGCCAGCAGTACCTTGCCGTCTGGTGGACCCGACGCGCATACCAGCCCGCGGACGTCCTCGGGGCCCTGCTCCCCGTCGAGCTCGACCCAGCGGTCGGTGCACAGCCCCTGTTCTCGTCGGTGAGCGTCGAGCCCGCGCTCGCCTCCGCGGAGAACGGGACCGCCCTGCTGCTGTACGCCGCGCCATCCGCGGCGGATCCTGCCGTGGACGAGGTCAGGGGGCGCGTCGTGTTCACCGACTCGGCGCCGCCCATCGTCACCGTGCCGGCGTCGATCGCGGCCATCGCGAGCTCCGCGGGCGGCGCCACGATCTCCTTCGCCGCGACGGCCCACGACGACCACGCAGGGATCCTGCAACCGACGTGCTCCCGCCCGTCCGGCTCGATGTTCCCACCGGGCACCACGCACGTGACGTGCACCGCGGTGGACCCAGCCGGCAACGCGGGGTTCGCGTCGTTCGACGTGACCGTGACGTTCCAGTGGAGCGGCGTGCGACCACCGGTGCGCCCCGACGGTGCGTCGGTGTTCAGGGCAGGCCGGACCGTCCCGGTCAAGTTCCGGCTCGCGGGCGCGAGCGCCGGGATCAGCGATCTCCAGGCACGGCTGTTCGTGTCGCGGATGACGGCCGTGCTCGGGCGCGCCGAGGAGGAGGCTTCCTCCACGCGCGCGGCGACTGTCGGCAACCTCTTCCGCTTCGACGGCGAGCAGTACGTCTTCAACCTGAAGGTCGCGAGCGGAACCTGGCGGGTGACCATCGACCTCGGGGACGGGGTCGACCGCAGCGTCCTGGTGTCGGCCACCGAGTGACGCACCCGGCCCGCCGGCCCGGGGCCTGGCGAGGCGTGGTACGCCCAACGCCGCGCTTGACCGCGCCCGCGCTCGCACGTACACCCGATCCCGGCAGAGCGTCCTAGGCTGGTGCCGGGCCCGGTCTTCAAAACCGGTGGATGGTGCTGAGAGGCGCTGTCGGAGGGTTCGATTCCCTTGCTCTGCCGCCACTCGCCCGCGGTGCGTCCTCCCCGCTGACGGCGCGCAGCTACCGCGCGAACCGCTCCAGGCGATAGCCGGAGGTCACGCTGAAGGCGAACATCGCCCCGCCCTCGCGCGCGCCGAGGTCGTCGCGGCGGCGCACCAGATCCGACACGCCGGAGAACGAGAACGTGAGCGTGTCCATCCACGGGACGGCGCGCCGCCACGCCAGGCCGACCCGCGCGCCCAGGGCGGGCATGAGCACGACGGTGCTGCCGGCGGCGTCCACGCCGCCGATGCCGAGGAGCTGGAGCGAGACGCGCTCGTGCACCGGGAGCTCGGCGCCGCCGCCCACCATGAAGAGCACGTGGCCCCGGTCGCGCCCGCCCACCCAGTCCAGGCTGTGCGCGAGGAGCGCGCGGTCGTAATGCGAGGTGAGCCGGACGGACGGGCCGGCCACGAGGTCCTGGCCCGTGCCGCCGAGGACGGAGAGGCCGGCCTCCAGCGTGCGAACGAACGGCGCCAGCGCCGGGGCCGCGTCGCCCTCGCCCGCGGGAACCTGGACCAGCGGCGCCGCCGTCCCGGAGCGCGTGACCGCGACGGCGGCCGGTGCGCCGGCGGAGGGGGGCAGCGTCATGACCGGGCGCGCCTCGCCGGCCCGGATCACCGCGCCGGCCTTGGGCGCGGGGGCCGCCTCGGCCACCACCGGCGGCTCCTTGACGGGCACCACGTGGCAGCCGCGGCAGTCGGTCGGCCCCTTCGCGATCTGCACGTGGCAGCTGCGGCAGGTCTCGTGCGCTTGCCTGGGGGTGAACACGATCTTGGTGACCGCGCCGTTCCCGTGGCAGGACTTGCAGGAGATCTTCCGGGCGAGGTGCGCGGCGTGGTCGAGCGTCACCGTGCCGTAGGTCTTGGTGGTGCGGACCACCTTCGAGGGCGGCGGCGGGAGCGCGGTGATCACGACGCCGCCGGCCGCCTCCGGCACCGACGCCACCCGCGCGCCCTCGGCGGGAGGCTGGGGCGTCGCGGCGAGCGCCAACGCCAGGAACGCTGCGAGCGGCGCCACGGGCATGGCGCGCACCATACCCGAGGTGCGGCGCCCTCCGACAGCCCCGCCACCACGGCACGCGGCCGCGCGGCGCAAAGCTTTCGCGCCGCCTGCCCTGGATCAACTGCGCGGCGCCGGACCGGACCGGCCGCGCGTCAGCGCGCCGCGAAGCCGGGGCAGCTCACCCCGGTGCCGCCGATCCCGCAGTAGCCCTCGGGGTTCTTGGCCAGGTACTGCTGGTGATACTCCTCGGCGTAGTAGAAGGGCGGCGCGGCGCGGATCTCGGTGGTGATCGCCCCGCCCCCGCGCGGCGCGAGCGCGGCCTGGTACGCCTCGCGCGACGCGTCCGCCAGCCGGCGCTGCGCCTCCCCGTGCACGTGGATGGCGGACCGGTACTGCGTCCCCACGTCGTTCCCCTGCCGCATGCCCTGGGTCGGGTCGTGCGATTCCCAGAACACCTTCAGCAGGTCGGCGTAGGTGATCCTGGCCGGGTCGAACACCACGCGGACCACCTCGGCGTGGCCGGTGCGGCCGGTGCAGACCTCGCGGTAGGTCGGGTTGGGCGTCTCGCCGCCCGCGTAGCCGACCGCGGTCGCGTACACGCCCGGCAGCTTCCAGAAGACGCGCTCGGCGCCCCAGAAGCAGCCGAGGCCGAAGTCGGCGAGCTCCAGGCCGGCGGGGAACGGAGGGACGATCCGGTCCCCGTTCACGAAGTGGCGCTCGGGAACCGGCATCGGCTCGGCGCGCCCGGGGAGCGCCTCGCCGGCCGCCGGCAGCGTGGTCTTGGTCGCGAACATGCGCGGGATCTAACGGGCACGGCGCGCCTGGCGCCACCCGCCCGAGGGCACCCCATGTGACGCTTCCGCGCCGCCGGGACACAGCGTCAAGTACGCCCGCAGCCCCCCTGATCCAGGAGACGGACCATGAAGCGCCTCGCACTCGCCGCCCTGCTCGCCGGCCTCGCCGCGCCGGCGCTCGGCGCCACGAAGACGTACCAGGTCACCGGCCCGGTGGTGGAGGTCGGCGACGAGAGCATCACCGTGCAGAAGGGCAAGGAGAAGTGGGAGATCGCCCGGAGCGCGGACACCAAGCTCGCCGGCGAGGTGAAGAAGGGCGACAAGGTGACGGTCGAGTACCGCATGACCGCCACGAGCATCGAGGTGAAGCCCGCCGGCAAGGCGGCGGCGAAGGCGAAGTAGCCCGTGAAGCAGCCTGCGCGCGCTCCCGGGCCGCGCGGCCCGGGAGCGCCGCCCTGCGTGCGCCTACTCCAGCTTGAAGCCGATGCGCAGCGTCACCTGGAACTCGGCCACCTTGCCGTCCTTGATGGCGCCGCGCTGCTCGGCCACCTCGAACCAGCTCATGTGCCGCACCGTCCGGCCCGCCTCCTCGATCGCCGCCCGGGTCGCCTCCGCGAAGCTCACCGGGGACGTCCCGACCACGTCGATCTTCTTGTAGACGCCGCTCATCTCGGCTCCTCTCCCCGGCCGCGCGCCGGGATGGTTGACGGTCGGTCACCATGATGCGCCGCCGCCGCGAGGTCCGCAGACGCCCTGGTGGGTCCGTTCACCGCCCGCGCAGGGCCGGGCCGGCCGCGGCGCGCCGCGCGCGCCAGCGCGCCAGCACCGCCTCCACGTCGAGCGGCGCGAGCGTGGTGGGCGGGCCGGTCACCGCGGTCCGGTTGATGCGGCGGATCCGCGCGTTCAGCGCCTCGAGCCGCTCGCGGACCACCCGCTCGTCGTCGAGCCGCTCGATCCCGGCCAGCACCGCCTCGGCCTCGTGGCGGATCGCGATCGCGTCGGGCAGCGAGGAGAGCCCCTCGCGCTTCAGCTTCTCCTTGATCCACCAGGCCTCGGGCAGCTCGCCGCCGGTGAGCGGCAGCGGCTTGCCCGCGCCGGAGAGGCGCTCGAACGCGCCCTCCTCCTGCGCCTCGCGGATGAGGCGCTCCACGAACCCTTCGTGGCTCTCGCCCTGCCTGCGCCGCGCCACGCCGGATCCATGGCGCCGCGGGCGCGCGGGCGCAAGCGCTACACGCCGCCCAGGTACGTGTAGCCCTTCATCACCGCCTCGTAGAAGTCCTGGAGGCTCACGCCCTCCTTCGGCCGGATGGCGCCCTCCTTCACCTTCTGGTCGAGCGCGGCCTTGACGCGGCGGAACAGGTCGGCGGGCTCGTACTGCACGCGCGAGAGCACCTTCTCGATGGTGTCCCCCGGGATGACCTCCTCGATGTAGAAGTCCTCGGGGTCCTCGTCGTCCACGAACACGTGGATCTCGTTCACCCGGCCGAACAGGTTGTGCATGTCGCCCATGATGTCCTGGTAGGCGCCGGTCATGAACATGCCGAGGTAGTACGGCTCGCCGGGGCGGAGCGCGTGGAGCGAGAGCGTCTCGTCCACCCCCTCCCCCTCGATGAAGCGGTCGATCTTCCCGTCCGAGTCGCAGGTGATGTCGACGATGGTCGTGTCGCGGGTGGGCGCCTCGCCCATGCGGTGCAGCGGGACGATGGGGAAGAGCTGGTCGAACGCCCAGTGATCCGGCGCGCTCTGGAAGAGCGAGAAGTTCGCCATGTACTGATCGGCGATCTTGTCGCCCAGGTCCTTGGTCTCGCGCGGCGGGCGCTTCTTGCCGCGGTTCATGTCGGCGATGCCGCGCACCAGCTTCCAGAACAGGCTCTCCACCACCGCGCGCTCCTCCAGCCCGAGGATGCCGAGCTTGAACATCTGGAGCGCCTCCTCCTTCTTGGCGGCGGCGTCGTGGTAGGTCTCGGCGCGGTTGCGCGGGGTGAGCGAGGAGACGATCTCGCGCATCTCGCGGACCACCTTGGCCTCGTTCGGCTCCGGCTCGGAGGCCTTGGCGATCTCCTCGACCGAGCCGATCTCGATGTGCCCGAACACCGGGATGATGATGCAGGAGTGGTGCGCGGTCACCGCGCGCCCCGACTCCGAGACGATGTGCGGCTCGGGCACGCCCTCGTTCATGCAGACGCGCTGCACGTTGTAGACGACGTCGCCGACGTACTCGTCCATCGAGTAGTTCACCGACGAGGTGAAGTCGTTGGTGCGGGTGCCCACGTAGTCCACGCCCAGGCCGCCGCCCACGTCGAAGTACTCGATGGGCAGCCCCATCTTGCGCAGCTTGGCGTAGACGCGGGCGCCCTCGTTCACCGCGTCCTTCACCACCCGGATCTCGGTGAGCTGCGAGCCGACGTGGAAGTGGAGGAGCTTCGCGCAGTGCTCCTTGCCGGCCTCCTTCAGGATCCGGACCGCCTGGATCAGCTCGGGCACGGTGAGGCCGAACTTGGCGAAGTCGCCGGAGGAGCCCTCCCACTTCCCGGTGCCGCGGGTGGTGAGCTTCGAGCGGAGCCCGATCATCGGGTCCACGCCCATCTCCTCGCCGAGCCGCAGCAGCTGCGGCAGCTCGGAGAGCTTCTCGATCACCACGATGACCTTGCGGCCGAGCTTGCGCCCGAGCAGCGCCAGCCGCAGGTACTCCTCGTCCTTGTAGCCGTTGCAGATGGTGAGCGCGTCGGGGTCGGCGTTCATCCCGAGCACCACCAGCAGCTCGCCCTTCGAGCCCGCCTCGAGGCCGTAGTGGTACGGCGCGCCGGCGTCGACGATCTCGTCGACGACCTCGCGCATCTGGTTCACCTTGATCGGGTAGACGCCGAAGTAGCTCGCGCCGTAGCCCATCTCGGCGACGGCCTTCCCGAACGCCTCGTTGATCTGCTTCACCCGGGCGCGCAGCACGTCCTGGAACCGGACCACGCACGGGAAGCCGATGTTGCGCTCGCGGATGTCCTCGACCACGTCCATCAGGTCGATGGTCGGGCCCGGCTGGCCCATGGGGTGGACGGCGACGTGCCCCTTCTCGTTGATCGAGAAGAAGCCGGCGCCCCAGCCGCTCACGTTGTAGTACTGCGCCGCGCGCTCGATGGACCAGTCCGCGGCCGCCATCGCCGTCGTCGCGTCGCTCCGCTGCTCGGGGATGCTCATGTCGCCGCTGATCTACGACACCGCGGCCGAGAAATGAAGCGCCGCGCCCGTCGACTTCGCGGGCGCCGTCCGCTAAGGAACGATCCCCGGTGACCCCGCGCCACGCCCGCCCTCCCCGCCCCACCGCCGACGCGTCGTTCCGCGGCCGGATCGCGGGCGCCCGGACCGTCTTCCGGCAGGTCCCGGGCACGCTGCGCCTGGTGTGGGACACCGACCGCCGCAGCGCGATCGCGGTGGCGGCGCTCACGCTCGTGTCGGCGCTCCTGCCGGCCGCCATGGCCTGGGTCGGCAAGCTCATCGTGGACGGCGTGGTGGCGTCGGCCCGCAGCGGCCTCGCCGCCGACCGGGTGCGCGTGCTGTGGCTGGTCGCCGCGGAGGCCGGGCTGATGGGCCTCCAGCTGGCGCTCGCCCGGCTCCTCGGGATGCTGCGCGAGCTGATGCGCGCCGGCGTCGGCAACGTCATCAACGAGCGCATCCTGGAGAAGGCGGTCGAGCTGGAGCTCCGGCACTTCGAGGACGCCGAGGTCTACGACAAGATGCAGAACGCCCGGCGGGAGGCCTCCGCCCGGCCGCTGTCGCTCGCCATGCAGGCGTTCGCCATCGGGCAGAACGCCGTCACCCTGGCCGCGCTCTCCGGGCTCCTGCTCCGCCTCTCGCCGGCGAGCGTGCTCGTCATCGTGGCGGCGTCCATCCCGGCGTTCGTGGCCGAGGCGCGCCTCTCGGCCGAGTCGTTCCGGGTGAACACCTGGCGCGCACCCGAGGGGCGCAAGCTCAACTACCTCGAGTGGATCCTGACCCGCGACAGCCACGTGAAGGAGGTCAAGCTGTTCGGGCTGGGCCCGCTGGTCCTCGGGCGCTACCGCGCGCTGTTCCGCAAGTTCTTCGAGGAGGACCGGCGCATCGCCATCCGCCGCATGCGCGCGGGCGTGGCGTTCGGGCTGGTGTCGCTGGCGGCGTTCTACGGGATGTACGCGCTCATGGCCGGCCGCGCCGCCCAGGGCGCCATCACGCTCGGCGACCTGACGCTCTACATCGCGGTGTTCCGGCAGGGCCAGGGGGCGGTGCAGGCCATCCTCTCCGCCATGGGCGGCATGTACGAGGACGCGCTGTTCATGTCCAACCTGTTCGCCTTCCTGGGCATCCCCACCGGCGGCGAGGCGGCGCGGGTCCGGCCGGCGCTGTCGCCGCCGCGTGGCCGCCCCGGCGCGCTCGAGCTGCGCGACGTGTCCTTCCGCTACCCGGGCAAGCAGGAGTGGGCGCTCCGCCACGTCACCCTCACGCTCGCGCCGGGCGAGAAGCTGGGCCTGGTGGGCGAGAACGGCGCGGGCAAGAGCACGCTGGTGAAGCTGCTGCTCCGGCTCTACGAGCCCACCGAGGGCGCCATCCTGTACGGCGGGGTGGACCTGCGCGACATGGACCCGGCCGACCTGCGCAGCCGGATCGGCGCGGTGTTCCAGGACTTCGTGCGCTACCAGTTCACCGCCGCCGAGAACATCGGCCTCGGCAACCCGCTGCACGTCGACGACCGGCCCCGCATCGAGGAGGCGGCCCGCCGCGGCGGCGCCGAGCCGGTCATCGACGCGCTGCCGCAGCGCTACGACACCGTGCTGGGCGGCTGGTTCGAGCGCGGCCACGAGATCTCCGCCGGGCAGTGGCAGAAGCTGGCCATCGCGCGGGCGTTCATGCGGGAGGCCGAGGTGCTCATCCTCGACGAGCCGACCGCGTCCATCGACGCGGAGGCCGAGCACGAGCTGTTCCACCGCTTCCAGGCGCTCGCCGCCCACCGCTCGGCCATCGTCATCTCCCACCGGTTCTCGACGGTCCGCATCGCCGACCGCATCGGCGTGCTCCACGGCGGACACCTCGAGGAGCTCGGCACGCACCAGGAGCTGATCGCGCGCGACGGCCGCTACGCCCACCTCTTCCACCTGCAGGCGCAGGGCTACCTGGACTGACGCGTGCGCGGCCTCGAGCAGATCCCCTGGCTGTACGACCTCGGCCTCTCGCTCGCCGAGCGCGGGCTGGTGGGGCGCTGGCGGCGGTGGCTCGCCGGCGGGGCCCGCGGCCGGACGCTCGACCTCGGCACCGGGACCGGCCGCAACCTGCCGCTCGCGCCGGGCGGCGTGCGCATCCTGGCGCTCGATCCCCACCCGCAGAACCTGGCCCGCGCACGGCGGCGGGGCCCGGGCGTGCCCATGGTCCGGGCGCGGGCCGAGGCGCTGCCGTTCCGGGACGGGGCGTTCGACACGGTGCTCTGTGCGCTCGTGCTGTGCAGCGTGGAGGACCCGCCGCGCGCCCTCGCCGAGCTGCGGCGCGTGCTCCGGCCCGGCGGCGACCTGCGCGCCATGGAGCACGTCCGCCCGGCCGGCCTGGCGGGCCGGATCCACGACCTCCTCCAGCCGGCCTGGACGCGGCTCACCGGCGGCTGCCACCCGAACCGCGACACCGAGCGGGCCATCGCCCAGGCCGGCTTCGAGCTCGTCCCGGCCAGCCGTGAGGCCCGCGGCAACCTGCGCCGGCTCGAGGCGCGCGCGCCCCTGTCGCGCGGGCCCGACTCCCGGTAACGTCGTCGCGTGCGCCCCGTCCGACGCCTCCGCGCGCTGCGCGCCCTCGCCGCGGCGTTGCTCGCCGCGTGCGCGGCGCCGGCCACCGCGGACGAGGCGCCGGCGCCCGGGGCGGCGCCAGCCGCGGCACCGACCGAGCCCGCCGCCGACGCGCCCCCGTCGACGGCGCCATCCTCGGCCACCGCGGGGCCGTCGTCGTCCGCGACCGTCCCGGCGGCGCCGCCGGCCCCGTCACCGACCGAGGCCGCGCCGCCGCCGCCGGAGCCCCCGCCCTCGCCGCCGCCGGATCCGTCGGTGCCGCCCAGGGACACCTCCCCCCCGCCCTACGCCGAGGACACCTGGCTCGACGTCGGCCACGCCTTCCTGGAGGAGCGGCTGTTCGCGCCGGTGCTGGTGCTGGACCGGTTCTTCTCCGACGAGCGCGACCTCGAGGCGGAGCGCGCCCGCTCCTTCCTGCGCGTGCGCAACGCGCTGCGGGTCCACCAGCGCGGCACGCCTGCGTACGCGCTCGACGTCCGGGCGAGCCTGCGCCTGCCCGGGCTGAACCGGAGGCTGGAGCGGCTCCGGCTGGTGATCGTCGGCCAGGCCGAGGACGTGGTGAACGGGTTCTACCCGGAGCTCACCGGCGCGGCGCCGCTCGGCCCCAACCAGCAGGGCGCCGCGAACGCGGAGCTGCGCTATGGCGCCTGGGACGGCCTCTACTCGCACGTGGACCTCGGCGCGGGCCTCCTGCTCGAGCTGCCGGTCGGCGCGTTCGGCCGGGTGCGCTACCGGGCGTCGGTCCCGCTCGGCCGGTGGTTCCTGGGCCGCATGGCGCTGGCGGGGTTCTGGCGGACGGACACGCGGCTCGGCACCTCGCTCGACGCGTCCGTGGAGCGCCCGCTCGGCTCCATCGCGCTCCTCCGCCTCGCCGGGACGTCGCGGCTGACCCAGCGCAGCCGCGGCATCGAGTGGGGCTCGGAGCTGGCCGGCCTCCGCGCCCTCGGCCCGCGGACGGCGGTGTCGCTGGCGGCCTCGGTCGAGGGCGCCACCGACGGGCCGGCGGAGGTGGACCGCTACCGCGTCTACGCCCGCCTCCGCCGCGACCTGTACCGCCGCTGGATCTTCTACGAGCTGGAGCCGGAGGTGGCGTGGCCGTGGGAGGCCGAGCGCGGGGGGCGCTTCCGCGAGTACGCCATCACCTTCCGGCTCGAGGTGCAGCTCCAGGGCAGCGAGCCGCCGGTCGAGCCGCCGGCGGAGCTGCCCGAGCCGCGCGATCCCCCCCACCTCCGGCCGTCTGGCGCGCAGCCCTAGCGGCCTGCCGCGTCGGGAGGGGGACTTGCGGAGGTGCCCGCCGGCGCGGGTACGATCCCCGGATGCGGTCACCCCCGGCCGCCGCGTCCGTCCCGCTCGTGCTCGCCGCGCTGCTCGCGCAGGCGTGCGCGGCGCCCGCGCGCACCTTCCGCTGCCCGGCGCACGGCGGCGCCCCGTGGCGCGAGCTCACCAGCGACCACTTCGTCCTGCGCACGGACCTGCGCGCGCCGGAGGCGGCCGCGCTGGTGGCACGCCTGGAGCGGCTGCGCGCCGGCGTCGCGGCCACGCTCCCCACGCCCGCGCCGGGCGCGGCCGAGGACGAGGCGCGCGTCGAGGTGATCGCCTTCCGCACCGACCAGGAGTACCGCCCGTTCGCGCCCGACGGTGCGGAGGGCTACTACCTCCGCTACGCCGGCGGGCCGCCGCGGATCGTGCTGTCGGGCGCGATCGACCGGCGCCAGCGCGCGCTGCTCGCGCACGAGCTGACGCACCACTACCTGGCGGGCGCGCTCCGGCGCCAGCCGCGCTGGTTCGCCGAGGGGTTGGCGGTCTACATGGAGTCGCTCGGCGACGATCCGGGCGTGCGCGCGCTCCACGTGGGCGCGCCCCCCGCCGACCGGCTGGCGAGGGCGCGCGCCTCCCCGGTGCCGGCCCGCGAGCTGCTGGCGTGGGACGGCGCCGCGGGCGCGCGGCCGGCGCTCGACGACTACGCTGCGAGCTGGCTGCTGGTGCACTGGCTGGCGCACCGCCGCCCCGACGCGTTCGCCGACCTGGAGCGGCGCCTGGCCGAGGGGGAGGCGCCGGCGCGGGCCTGGAGCGCGGCGCTGCCCGATCTCGACCCCGCCCTGCCCGGCGCGCTGGAGCGGCTCGACCGGACGCTCGCGGAGTACGCCCGCGGGCCGCTCGAGGCGCGGCGCCGCGAGGCGGACGTGCCGGTGGCGGTCGGCTACTTCGAGCGGGCCGTCGCGCCGGTGGAGGTCCACGCGATCCGCCTGGCGCTGTGGCAGCTCGGGCCGCGCAAGGGCCGGGCCGCGCTGGAGGACGAGGTGCGCGAGGCCCTGGTGGAGGATCCGGCGCACCCCATCGCGCTCCAGTACCTCTCGGCCATGGACAAGCTCGACCCCGCCGCGCTGGCGCGCCGGTCGGTGGCCGCACACCCGGACGACCCGCGGGCCTGGACGTTCCTCGCCTCGGCGCTCGAGGGCGAGGCGCAGGCCGGGGCGCGCGAGGCGGCGCTCCGGCGCGCCGCGGAGCTGGCGCCGTCGAACCCGGCCGCGCTGCACAACCTCGCGCAGGAGCTGCTGGCCCGCGGCCGCTCCGGCGAGGGGCTGCCGTTCGCGCGCCGCGCCGCGCAGATCGCGCCCTGGAGCGCGCCGGTGCTGGCCGGGTACGCGGCGGTCCTCTCCGACCTGGGGCGCTGCGGCGAGGCCATCCCGCTGCAGCAGCGCGCGCTCGACGCGCTGCCGGAGCGCGAGCCGGCGGGTGCTCGCCGCGAGCTGGCGCGCGGGCTCGACCGCTACGCGCTGCAGTGCCAGCTCGCCCGGCGCCTCGACGCCGGCCCGGCCCCGCGACCCTGAGCCCTACCGCCGGCGGGAGCCGGGGCCCGCGGGCGCGGGCGGCGCGGCGCGCAGGATCTCGATCGCGGCGCGCAGGTCGGCCGGGACCGGCGCCTCCACCACCAGGCGTCGCCCGGTGCGCGGGTGGTCGAAGCCGAGCCGCAGCGCGTGCAGCGCCTGGCGGCCCACCGCCTCCGCCGCCCGCCGCGCCGGATCGGCGGGCGCGAGCCGGGCCTCGCGGCGGGTCCCGCCGTAGACCGCGTCCGCGAGCAGCGGGTGGCCCGCCTCCGAGAGGTGGACGCGGATCTGGTGGGTGCGGCCGGTGTGCAGCGTCACCTCGGCGAGCGACGCGGCCGCGCCGAACGCCTCGCGCACCCGCCACTCGGTCAACGCCCGGCGCGACGAGGTCACCCGGCCGGTGAAGCGCAGGCGGTCGCGCGGATGGCGGCCGTAGGGCGTGTCGAGCCGGCCCTCCGGCGCGAGCGCGCCGTGGCACAGCGCCAGGTACACCTTCTCGACCGAGCGGCCCTTCCACTGCGCCTGGAGGGCGGCGAGCGCGGCCTCGGTCTTCGCGACCACCAGGCAGCCCGAGGTGTCCTTGTCGAGCCGGTGGACCAGGCCGAGCCGCGGGAGCCCGCCGTCCGGCCCGGCCGCGCCCGGCAGCCCGAGGCGGTGGAGGAGCGCGTTCACCACCGTCGAGTGCGGCGTGCCGCGCGCCGGGTGCACCACCATCCCGGGCGCCTTGTCGAGGACGATGAGGTCGGCGTCCTCGTGCAGCACGGCGAGCGGCAGGTCCTGCGCGACGAGGCCGCTCGGCTCGGGCGGCGGGAGCTCGAGCGCGATCGCCTCCCCGCCGCGGAGCCGGGCCGAGGCCTTGGCGCCGCGCCCGTCCACCTGGACCAGGCCGGCCTCCACCAGGCGCTGGACGCGGGCGCGGGAGAGGTCGGGGGCGAGCCGGACCAGCGCCGCGTCGAGGCGCGTGCCGGCGAGCTCCGGGGGAACGTGCAGGGTGCGCCGGTCCGGCGTCGCGCCGCCTTCGGCGGGGGCGGTGCCGGGCGCCGCGCGCGGCGGGGGTCGCGTCACCAGATGCGGGACTTCACGTGCCCCTTGGACCTCAGGATCACGTCCACGATGGCGCGGTCGTAGAAGTTGGTGCGGCCGTAGAGGTCCGGCGAGACGCGCGACCGGTACAGCTCGCGCCCCTCCTCCAGCTCCTCGCGCAGCGCGTCGAAGAAGTTGTCCTGCTCGATGCCGCGGACGATCTTCTCCTCGTTGTAGAGGGAGACGTCGGAGCAGATCGCCCGCGCCAGGCGCGTGGCGGCCTCGGGTGAGTCGATGAGCGGCATACGGGCGCGGATCGTACGCCGCCTTCCCGGGGTGGTCAACGATGCGGCCCGCACGCACCGTGGAACCGTCGGTCCCTGGCCGCTCCGCCCTTCCCTTCGACGCCGGCCGCGCCTCGGGACCCTGGCCGCTCATCCCGAGCGCGAGCGCGGCCCGAGGACGTTGCGCGAGGTCGGGGGACGCTCGGGGCGCGAGGCGTGCAGGGACGCTCAGCGCGGCCGCGGCGCGCCCGGGGCGGTCGCCGCCGTGACGCGCTCGAGGTAGGAGCGCGCCACCTTCTGGCCGTCGAGGCGCAGCTCGCGCGCCATGCTGAGGAGGATGCCGCGCAGGTAGACGGGCGCCGGCAAGAGCGCGAAGCGGTCGCCCTCGATGTTCTCGATGTGGTGGCGGGTGACCTTGATGCGCTCGGAGAGCTGCTGGAGCGTGATCCCGCGGGCCTCGCGGAGGCGCCGCAGCACCTCGCCCGTCCAGGCGGTGGCCTCCGGCGCCGGCGCGCCGCCCGGCGCGGCCGGGCTCACCAGGGGGATGGGCTCGGGGCCCGCCTGCGCGACGGAGGGCAGCGGCACCGGCGTCATGGCCGGGCCGCTGACCTCGCGGCGGAGCGGGATGGGCGGCGGCCGCGGGTGGACCGGCGGGGGCCCGTCCGCGGGCGGCGGCGGGGTGGGCGCGGACGCGCCGGCGACGTGGCCCGGGCGCAGCGGCCAGGACTCCTCGGCGCTCGCCTCCGCCTCGCGCAGCGCCTCGTCGCGATCCGGCTGCGGCACGAGCGGGAGCACGCGCGCGGGCCAGCGGTCGCCGGCGTCGGCCTCGGACGTCTCCGCGTTCGCGGCGCCGGACCGGTCGCCGAGCAGGTCGTCGTAGCGCCGCCGCGCGTCCGGGTCGAGGAGCGTGGACTGCGCCTCCTCGATCCGCCGCGTGAGCAGCGACGCCTCCTCGCTCGACATGAGCGTGTAGGTCGCGATCGAGCCGGGGCCGTAGAGCGCGCGGGCGCGCTCCACCGCCTCGGCGATGTCGCGCGACGACGCGTCGGGTGGGACCTCCAGGATCTCGTACAGGGTCTGATCTGCGAGCCGCTTCAGCACCTCATGCCTCGTGCCGCGCCGCGATGTCGAGCGCCAGCAGCGCGTCGGCGATCCCGGCGAAGGCCTTGGCGGCCCGGACGTCGGGCCGCTCGACGAGCAGCGGGCGGCGCGCGCGGAGCGTCCGCCACATCTCGTCGTCGTAGGGGATGAACCCGAGATAATCCATCTCGAGCCCGAAGTACTTGCGCCACGCCGCCACCACGGCCTTGCCGACGTCGGCGTCCTGCGGCGTGCGCGCCTCGTTCACCACCAGCCGCGGGCGGAACGCGGCGAGCTGCCGGGCCAGGTTCGCGCCCGCCTCGGGATCGCGCTGGCTGACGGTGGTCACCAGCTCCACCGGGCTGCGGAAGTTGCCGCCGGCCATCACCGTCCGGAGCAGCGGCTCGTACCCGTACACCTGCGCGACGTTCCGCATGCGCCGCCAAAACGCCGCCTTCACGAAGCGGTACGCGTTCTCGACCGCGGTCGGCTCCGGCACCAGCACCAGCACGCCGTGGTCGGCCACCAGGAAGAAGTCGAGCACGTTGGTGTGCGTGCCCGCCCCGAGGTCGAGGATGGCGTAGTCCACGTCGAGCTGCTGGACGTGGCGCAGCAGCCGCATCTTCTGGGCGTAGGGCGGGTTCGCGGCGTCGAGGTGGTCGAGCGCGCCGGAGACGAGCCCCAGGTTCTCGATGCCGGTCGGCGTGACCACGTCGTCGATGCGCGGCACGCGCCGCTCGATGAAGTCGGACAGCGTCCGCTTCGGGACGTCGAGGCCGAGCGTGGTGTGCAGGTTCGCGCCGCCCAGGTCGGCGTCCACCAGCACCACCCGCCGCCGGCGCCGCGCCAGCTCGATGCCCAGGTTCGCTGAGATGAGGCTCTTGCCGATGCCGCCCTTGCCGCCGCCGACCGCGACGATGCGCCGGGCCCGGGCCACGTCGGGGCGCGGGCCGGCCTGCCGGGTCTCCGGCTCCGGGACGGTCCTCACCAGCTTGAGCGTCGGCACGTCGCCCATCGCCTCATCCTAATCCGAAAGGACGACTACTCCAACAGCTCGGCGTTCCAGTATGCGGCGTCGGCCAGGGACAGGAAAGGCCGCCACTCGCGGTACAGCGCGCGCCGCGCCCGGCTCCGGAACGTGGGCGTCCAGCGCGGCCGGGTGGGCTGGCGCAGCAGCCGCATCCCGGCCTCCTCCGGCGTCCGCCCGCCCTTCCTCAGGTTGCACCGCACGCACGAGCAGACGACGTTCTCCCAGTTCGTGGACCCGCCGCGCGAGCGCGGGACCACGTGATCCAGGTTCAGCTCCGCGCGGCGGAAGCGCCGGCCGCAGTACTGGCACGTGTTCTCGTCGCGCGCATAGATGTTGAACCGCGAGAAGCGCACCCGCGCCCGCGGCAGGTGCTCGTACGCGAGCAGGACGATCACCCGCGGCACCCGGATGCGCCGTCCCACCGTGCCGATGGAGTCGTGGTCCGCGGCGGCGGCCAGCGCGCTCCAGCTCTCGAAGTCGAACAGCTGGAACTGCTCGTCGAGCGCCTTCGCCACCCCCTGGTACAGCAACGTGAACGCGCGCCGCACCGAGGTGATGTGTACCGGCTGGTAAACCCGGTTGAGGACGAGGACGCCGGTTTCGAGCATCGCTGTTCGGAAGATCATACGCGGCCGGCCCGCTGGCCGCACGCGGGCCCGGGGGCGCGGATCGCCGCGGGTCGGGTGGGTCGCGGTGCGCCCCTCCTCCGGGTCAGCCCTTGCCCCCGGCGCGGCGGAGCAGCCCGAGGGACGCCTCCTCGGGCGCGCCGTAGAGCAGCCGGTACGCGGCGTAGGACCGGAGCACGCGCTTCACGTAGCCGCGCGTCTCCTCCACCGGGATCTCCTCCACGAACTCGTCCACGTCGAGCGCGTCGCGCCCGCCCAGCCAGCGCCGGACCGCCCCGCCGCCGGCGTTGTACGCTGCGAGCGCGAGCGGGAGCGAGCCGTCGAACCGGCGCACCAGCTCGCCCAGGTAGTGCGAGCCGAGTCGGATGTTGAGCGACGCGCGCATGAGGTCGGTGCGCGTCGGGCGGGAGAGCTTCAGGCTCTTCGCCACCGACTGCGCGGTGGGCAGCATGAGCTGGGTGAGGCCGACCGCGCCGGCGCCGGACATGGCGCGCGGGTCGAGCGCGCTCTCCTCGCGCATGAGCGCCTGCACCAGCTCCACCGGCACGCCCGCGGGCGGCGCCCAGCGGCGCACGTCGTCGCGGTAGGCCGGCGGGTACGCGATGCGCCAGGCGCGCAGGTTCTCGCCCTCGGGCGGCTTGCGGAGCGCGCCGCGGGCGCGGGTGCGCAGCAGGTTGTGCGCGGCGCGGTGGTCGCCGGCGCGGTCGAGCAGGTCGGCCACCAGCAGCACCGGCTCGGGCGCGTCGCCGGCCGCGCGCAGCCGCGCGGCCGGGATCGCCGACAGCTCCTCCGACGCGGCGCGCGGCAGGCCCATGCGCAGGAGCAGCAGGCCGGCGCGGAAGTGCGGCTCCTCGCGCAGCGGGCCGGGGTCGTAGGCGGCCTCGGGGGTGCCGCCGGCCGGCGCGGCCCGCCGCGCGGGGAGGCTCTGGCCGCCGTGGCCGTCGAGCCGGGCCCGGGCGAGCAGGCCGTAGTAGTCGGTGGGGTAGCGCGTGGCGAGCTCGGTGAACACCGCCTCGGCGGCCCGGCGCCCGTCCTCGCCGCGCCCGGCCAGCAGCCGCGCGCGCCAGTAGGCCGCCCGGGCGTGCTCGTAGCCGTCGCGGCCCGCCTGCTCCTCCTCGACCGCGAGGAGCTGCGCGACCGCGCCATCCAGGTCGCCCGCCTGCTTCAGCAGCCACGCGAGCCGGAAGCGCGCCTCCTCGCGGTAGTCGCCGCCCGGGTGATCCCGCACCAGCGCCGCGAGCGCCTCGCGGGCCTCCTGCGACTTGCCGGCGCGCGCCAGGAGGTCTGCGGCGAAGAACAGCGCGTCGTCGGCGAACGCGTGGCCGGCGAAGTCGCGCGCCAGCTGGCGGTACAGCGCCACCGCCTCGTCGCGATCCCCGGAGATGGACGACGCGCCGGCGAGCAGGTACAGCGAGCGGACCCGCAGCCCCTCGTCCTCGCAGCCCGCCACCACCGGCCGCAGCGTGTCGATCGCCTGCCGGTAGCTGCGCTCCTTGCGGTAGCCGCGGCCCAGCGCCGCCCGGGCGCGGCACGCGGCGGCGCCGAGGTCGTCGGGGCGGAGCGCGGCCACCGCGGGCTCGAGCAGCGCCAGCGCCTGCCCGTTGCGGTTCGCGTCGAGCAGCCCCTCCGCGCGCCGCAGCGTCTCCTCGGCCGAGGGCGGGCCGCCGTGCGGCGCCGGCAGCGCGGCCGCCGCGGAGAGGCACTCCGAGGACTCCGGCGCGAGCGGGTGCGCCGTCCAGCACGCCATCAGGTCGCGCCGCGCGCCGGCGGGATCGGGGGGCCGCGCTGCGCCGCGGATCCGGCCGGCGAGGAGCAGCGCGGAGGCGGCGAGGTCGGGCCGGGAGAGATCGTCCGGCGCGCCGTCGCGCAGCAGCGGCGCGAGCGCCTCGAGCGCGGCCGCGCCCTCGCCGAGCGCCGACGCGGCGCGCGCCCGCGAGAGCCGCGCCTCGGCGGCGAGCAGCGACCGGTCCGGCACCTGCGCCCACGCCGCCATCGCCTCGCGCGGGCGTCCCGCCGCGGACAGCGCCGCGCCGCGCAGGAACGCCACGCGGTCGGCGAGGTCGGGCACCTTCTCCTCGAGGCCGGCGAGGACCTTCAGCGCCTCCTCGGGCCGCGGGACCTCCAGGAGCGCCAGCGCGCGGATGTAGGCCGCCTCCGGCTCGGGCGCCCTCGCGAGCCGCGCGGCGGCGTCGGCGTGGCGCCCGGCGTCGTAGGCGGCCTTTCCCTCCGCGGCGGGGCCCTTGCGGAACAGCGGCGCGAGGTCGGCCTCGCGGAGCGGCGGGGGCGTGGGGGTCGGGGCGGCGGCGAGGAGGCAGGCGGTGAGCGCGGCGGTGAGCATCGGTCCGGGGGACAGAGTGGGACCCGGGGGAGACGCGGTCAAGGGACCGTTCGCCCGCAGGGGCGAGCGGGGGCGTGCCGCCCGGGCGCACCGGGAGGAACGGCCGGGGCCGCCGGCGGATTCCCTCCCCGGCCGGCGTGCGCCCGTGCGGTGCGCAGCGCCGAAAAGGGTTAGGATCCCGGGGCGTGGACATCCGCACCCAGGCCACCCTGCTCGCCGCGATCGTGACGCTCGCCCTCGCGGCGGCGGCGCTGCTCCGCGACAACCGCTCCCGCGTCTTCACGCTGTTCGCGCTGTTCTCGGCCGACCTGTTCCTGTTCTCGCTGGCGCTCTTCTTCCTGCGCTGGAAGCAGTCGTTCGGGACGGTCTGGTGGGAGCGGCTGGCGGTCGGGACCGGGGCGCTCATCCCGGCCGCGGCGCTCGCCTTCTTCCTCGAGTTCCTCGGGGTGGCGCGCCGGCCCGCCCGGCGCGCGCGGAACGCGATGCTGGCCGGCTCGCTGACCGGCCTGGTGGTGGCGATCACGCCGCTCGTCCACGTGAAGCCCGCCAAGCTCCTGGTCGGCGCCTACGTGCTGGGCGGCCTCGCGGCGGTGCTCTCCACCCTGTGGGGCAAGCGGCACGGCTCGCAGACCCGGGTCGAGCGCGCGCGCCTCCAGTACCTGTTCGTCGGCGCGCTGGTGGCGGTGGTGCTCTCGACGCTCGACATGCTGCCGCTGTTCGGCGTGCCCTATCCGCCGGAGGGGCTCGGGTCGATCGTCCTCACCGTCTTCATGTTCTTCCTGTCGCAGACGCTGCAGCGCCACCGGCTGCTCGACCTGCACGAGTTCCTCGGGAAGATCGTGGTGGTCACCGCCCTCGGCCTGGTGCTGGTGGCGATCTACGGCGGCCTGGTGTCGTGGGTGGGCGACCGGCCGGAGCTCTTCTACTTCAACACGGTGGTGGCCTCGTTCGTGATCCTCTCGCTGTTCGACCCGATGCGCGACAAGGTCGAGGAGTGGGTGGTCGCGACGCTGTTCCACGAGCGCTACGAGCTGGTGCGGCGCCTCGAGGACCTGCGCGATCGGACCGGCAAGGTGATCGAGCCCGCCGGGCTCGCGGCGGTGGTGCTGGACGGGCTGGTGGAGACGCGCCGGGTCACCCACTGCTCGCTGTGGCTGCTCGCCGACGACCGCCCCGGCTACCGGCTGCTCGACTACCGCGGCCCGCCGCCGGCGCCGTTTTTGGAGCCGGCCACCGCGCGGGCGCTGCTCGGCGCCTCGTCCTCGGGCCAGAAGGCGATCCTGGCGGAGAACATCGACCGGCGCGTGTCGGAGCTGCGGGCCCTGCTCCCCACCGGCCCGGGCGACCACGTCAGCCGCCGCGGCGCGCCGGCCGCCATCGCCGAGGAGCTGAAGCGGCTCGGCGACGCGCGCGCGGTCATGGGCACCATGCGCGCCGGCATCGCCATGCCGCTGCTCGCCGGCGACCGGGTGGTCGGGTTCCTGGCCTGCTGGGACGAGCGGGTGCAGGAGGCGTTCGCCTCCGACGAGATCGCGGCGCTCATCGAGGTGGCGGATCGCTGCGCGCTGGTGATCGAGAACTCGAAGCTGTACCAGCAGATGAAGGAGCGCGACCGCCTCGCCGCGCTGGGCGAGATGTCCGCCGGCCTGGCGCACGAGATCCGCAACCCGCTCGCCGCCATCAAGGCCGCCATCCAGTACCTCGACCCGCGCAAGGTCCCGGAGGACGACCGCGAGTTCTTCGAGATCGTGGTCGAGGAGGTGAACCGCCTGAACGGCGTGGTCACCCAGTTCCTCGACTACTCGCGGCCGCTGAAGCCCTCGCTCGCGCCCACGCAGGTGAACGAGGTGCTGGAGAAGACGTTCAAGCTCCTGCAGGCCGAGGTGCCGGAGTCGGTCCGGCTGGAGCTGGAGCTGGCCGAGTGGCTGCCGCGCGTCCAGGCCGACGCGGAGCAGCTGAAGCAGGTGTTCCTCAACCTGGCGCTGAACGCGTTCCAGGCCATGCCGCGCGGCGGACGCCTCACCGTCTCGACGAAGCTCGCCCGCGACGAGCTGGCGTTCTGGCGCGAGGGGGCGCGGCGCGCCGACGTGGTGGAGATCCGCTTCCGCGACACCGGCCCGGGCATCCCGGACGACGCGCGGGAGTCGATCTTCGTGCCGTTCTACACCACCAAGGAGAAGGGCACCGGCCTCGGCCTCGCCATCTGCCAGCGCATCGTGAAGGCGCAGCAGGGGACGATCGTGGTGCGCTCGGCCCCGGGCGAGGGCGCCGAGTTCCTCATCGCGCTGCCCGGCCTCCACGAGGAGCGCCCGGCCGAGGCGCCGCGCCCGCCGCTCGACGAGGAGGAGAAGGCCCGCGCCCGGGAGCGGCGCCGGGCCCGGGCCGAGGCGCGCCTCCGCGGCCGCCGGCGCCGGAAGAAGCACGCCTGATGCGTACCCCTGCCCTTCCGTGGTAACGAGGCGCCGTGGCCCACGTCCTCATCGTAGACGACGAGGTGAACATCCGCCGGGTCCTCGCGGCCATGCTGAAGCGCGAGGGCTACGAGGTCACCACCGCGGCCGACGGCGAGCAGGCGCTCGGCGTGCTGCACCGCACGCCGGTGCACGTGGTGGTCACCGACCTCGTCATGCCGCGGGTGGGCGGGATGGAGCTCCTGCGCCGCGTCTCGCAGGACTTCCCCGACGTGCCGGTCATCCTCATCACCGCGCACGGCTCGGTGGACAGCGCGGTGGCCGCCCTCAAGGCGGGCGCCTTCGACTACATCACCAAGCCCTTCGAGCAGGAGGAGCTGAAGAAGGTCATCGCCAAGGCGGCGCGCGCGCACGACCTCGAGCGCCAGAACCTGCACGCGATGCTGAACGACGGCGACGGCCCGCCGCTCATCGGCCAGTCGCCGCCCATGCGCGCCATCTACGACATGGTGGCCCGGGTGGCGGACTCGCCCTCCACCGTGCTCATCACCGGCGAGAGCGGCACCGGCAAGGAGCTCATCGCCAAGGCGCTCCACCGCGGCTCCTCGCGCCGCGACAAGCCGCTCATCAAGGTGAACTGCGCCGCGATCCCCAAGGACCTGGTGGAGAGCGAGCTGTTCGGCTACGAGCGCGGCGCGTTCACCGGCGCGGTCGGCTCGAAGCCCGGGCGCTTCGAGCTGGCCGACGGGGGCACGCTGTTCCTGGACGAGATCGGCGAGGTGCCGGTCGAGATGCAGGTGAAGCTGCTGCGCGCCATCCAGGAGTCCGAGTTCGAGCGCGTCGGCGGCATCAAGACGCTCCAGGTCGACGTGCGCCTCATCGCCGCCACCAACCGCGACCTGAAGCAGCTCATCGCCGACGGGCGCTTCCGCGAGGATCTCTACTACCGGCTGGCGGTGGTCCCCATCGCCCTGCCCCCGCTGCGCGACCGGCGCGAGGACGTGCCGCTGCTGGTCCGGTACTTCATCGAGAAGTACGACCAGCGGCTGGGCAAGAAGGTCGAGGGCATCGAGGACGAGGCGCTGGAGCTGCTCGCGAACTACTCCTGGCCGGGCAACATCCGCGAGCTGGAGAACCTGATGGAGCGCTCGGTGCTGTTCGCCGACGGCCCGCTCATCCAGGCGAGCGCGCTCCCCGACGCGCTCCGCGAGAAGGGCGCGCAGGCGTCGGTGCCGATCGCCGCGGTGGGCCCGCTGGGCGCCATCGCCGCGCCGAGCGGCGCGTCCATGAAGGAGATCGTCCGCCAGGCCCAGGCCGAGCTGGAGCGCGAGCTGATCACGCGGGCGCTGGAGGAGACCGGCGGCAACGTCACGCGCGCGGCCAAGCGGCTCCAGATCAGCCGCAAGTCGCTCCAGGTGAAGATGAAGGAGCTGGGCCTGCGCGGCGCCGTGGACGTCGAGGACGACCGGAGCTGAGCCGCGCCTAGCCCTGGCCGCCGTGCTTCAGCCGCTCCAGGGCGGCGTACACGTCGGAGCGGACCAGCCCGCGGGCCCGGGCCACCTCGCGTGCCACCGCGGACGGCGGCTCGCCCGCCGCGAGGCGCCGCCTCAGCTCGTCCTCGAGCGGCTCGGCCTCCGGGGCCGCGGCCGGCCCGGCCCCGGGCGCGGGCGGCGCCACCACCAGCGTCACCTCGCCCTTCACCTCGCCCGCGAAGCGGTCCGCGAGCGCGCCGAGCGGCCCGCGCGCCAGCTCCTCGTGCAGCTTGGTCAGCTCGCGCGCCACGAGCGCGGGGCGGTCGCCCAGCGCGGCGGCGAGGTCGCGGAGCGTCTCGGCGGTCCGGTTCCCGGCCTCGTACAGCACCAGCGTGGCCGGCGACGCGGCCAGCCAGCCGAGCGCCGCGGCGCGGGCGCCGCCCTTGCGCGGCAGGAACCCGGCGAACACGAACCGGTCGGCCGGGAAGCCGGAGGCCGCCAGCGCCGTGACCGCCGCGCTCGGGCCGGGCACCGGCACCACCGGGACGCCCGCCTCCCAGGCGGCCGCCACCAGCGCGGCCCCCGGGTCGGACACGCCCGGCGTGCCCGCGTCGGTGCAGAGCGCCACCGACTGGCCGGCGCGCAGCCGCGCCAGCACCGGCTCCAGCCGGCCGCGCTCGTCGAACGCGGGGAGCGAGAGGAGCAGCGGCGCCGCCGCCCCCAGGTGCGCGAACAGCTTGTGCGTGCGGCGCGTGTCCTCGGCCGCTACCGCCGAGACGGTGCGCAGCAGCTCCGCCGCCCGCGGCGACAGGTCGCCCAGGTTGCCGATGGGCGTCGCGAGCACGTACAGCGTGCCCGGCGCCGCGGCCTGCGGCGGCCGCGCGCTCACCCCACCCTCCCCGTCGCCGCCGTGCGCGCCATCACCAGTGCCCCGGGCGGCCGTCACCGTCGAACGCGGCCGGGAAGTGCTCGATCCGCGGCGCGCCCTCGCCGAACGTGATCGCGACCACGTCGAAGCGGATCGCCTGCTCCAGCCCGCCGTGCCCGAGCGCCCAGTCGGTGGCGGCGGCCACGACCCGCCGCCCCTTGCGCGGGCCCACCGTCTCCTCGGGGCCGCCCTGCGCGTCGGAGGTGCGGCTGCGCACCTCGACGAACACGAGCACCTCGCCGTCGCGGCAGACCAGGTCCACCTCGCCGCGCCGGGTGCGGTGGTTGCGGTCGAGGATGCGGAAGCCGCGCT
This sequence comes from Anaeromyxobacter dehalogenans 2CP-1, assembly GCF_000022145.1. Lineage (NCBI taxonomy): Bacteria > Pseudomonadati > Myxococcota > Myxococcia > Myxococcales > Anaeromyxobacteraceae > Anaeromyxobacter > Anaeromyxobacter dehalogenans. Next base: position 2,293,037 of record NC_011891.1, on the reverse strand, counting down.
CGGCGAGCCAGGCCGCGGCGAGCGCCTCGCCCTCGCGCCCGCGGGCGTGCCGCCCGTCCCCGTCGCCGCCCGCGTCCGCCATCGCGCTAGGCCCCGTGATCCGCGGCCTCGCGGAACGCGAGGTCCGCGGTGGCGTGGACCACCTGGCCCGCGCGCGCCGCCTGCTTGAGCAGGCGCGCCGCGAAGCGCCGCGCGCCGTCGGAGAGCCCCTGGAACGCGTCGTCCACCAGCCCCACGCGCCGGCCCCCGGCGAGCCCCTGCTCCAGGAACGCGAGCTTCATCGCCAGGAACACCAGGTCGCGATCCGCCGGCGGGAGCGAGATCGCCGCCGCCGGCCGCCCGGCGACGAGCACGTGCAGCCCGCCGCGGTCATCCACCTGCACCCCGCCCAGCCGCTGGGAGGTGAGCCCCGCCAGCACCTGTCCCGCCTTCTCCGCCACCCCGCGGCCCGCGGCGGCCGCGCTCCCGCCCAGCTCGGCCGCGGCGCGCTGGAGGAGCTCGCGCAGCGGCTCCGCCGCCCCCGGCGCCGCCACCACCGGGGCCGGCGCCGCCGGGGCGGGCGCGGTCGCCTCCGCCTCGAGCCGCTGGAGCTCCGCCTCGATGGAGCGCACGTCGCGGACGAACCCGCCCGCCTCGGAGGCGAGCCGCGCCTCGAGCGCGGCCTGCTGCTCGTCGAGCCGCGCCTTCTCCGCGGCCGCGCCCCGCGCCCCCGGCGTCGCCTCCCACGCCTCGAGCCGGGTGCGCGCGCCGGTGACCGCCGCCTCGGCCTCGGCGAGCTTCCCGAGCACCTCGCGCAGCTCCGTCGGCCTGGCCAGGCCCAGCGCGGCCAGCGCGCCGCGCACCGCGGCGCCGTCGCGCTCGAACTGCGCCTCGACCTTCGCCTGCCAGTCGTCCACCACCCGCCGCCGCCGCGCGATCCGCTCCCAGGCCTCCTGCGCGGAGACCCAGCGCAGCGCGACCCACGCCGCCCAGCCGAACGCGGGGATGTCGAGCAGCGCCAGGTAGCGCATGCCCGTGGCGGCCGCCGCGCCCGCCACCCCGGCCGCGGCGAGGAGCGCGCCCGCGCCGGCCCCGGCCCAGAACGGCGGCGCCCGCCAGAACGGCAGCGGCGCCCCGCTGGCCTCGGCCTCCTCGATCCCGGCGCGCTCGGCCTGCACCCGCGCCGCCGCGTCCGCGCGCCGCGCCGCCGCCTTCTCGTACGCGGTGAGCGCCGCGTCGGCGTCGCCCAGCGCGTCGCGCGCGGCCGCCACCGGCGCGAGCTCGTCGCGCGCGCGCCCGGCGGCCGCCAGCGCCTCGCGCAGCCGGGCGCCGTCGCGCAGCGCGACCTCCAGCTCGGTGGCGCGGGCCTGCAGCCCGTCCAGCTCCTGCTGCACCTTCTCCGAGGCGCGCGCGCGGACCCGCTCGCCCTCGAGCTGCTCGCGGCGCCGCCGCGCCTGCTCCGGCGAGAGCGGCGCGCGCTGCGGGATCGCGGCCGCCGCGCCCGCCACCGACGGGCGCCGCGAGGGCAGGTCCGCCGCGGCGATGGTGAGGAGCGCGCCCTGCCGCGCGCGCGGCGGGACGCCGATGGGCGCGCGCAGCGCGGCGGCGATCTCGGCGAGGTCCTGGGAGACCAGCGAGAACGCGCGGCGCTCGGCGTCGAAGCGGTGGAGCTGCGCGCCGGCGGTGAAGTCGCGCACCAGGCGGTAGGTGACCCGGTCGTCGCCGACCAGGGTGAGCCCGGCGCGCACGGCCGCGCCGGCCGGGCCGCCGGGGGCGCGGGGCAGCGCCTCCCCATCGCGCGGATCGGGGTGCAGGAGCGCCTCGAGCAGGCGCCGCAGGGCGGCGCCGTCGGCGGAGACCACGTTGTATCCGGGGCGCAGCGTCGCCCGGCCACCAGCGGGCGCGACGCCGCGCACGCCCTGGGCTGCGAACTCGAGGAGGATCACGCTCGGGCCGGCATGTTAGCTCCCGGGCGCCGACGCGGGAAGCGCGGTGTCCCGCGCCCAAGGCACGGCACGGCCGCACACCGGCACACGCCGGGGTGCGGCCGCGAGGTGCGGAGGTGCGAGGCCGGCGCCGGACGGCGCGCCGGCTGGACGCTACGCCGGGGTCGGCGCGGCGTGGGCGGCGTCGGCCGCGCCCGGACCTTCCTCCTGGTGGAGGCGGGCCGCCTTGCCCTGCAGGCCGCGCAGGAAGTAGAGGCGCGAGCGGCGCACGCCGCCGTGGCCCACGACCTCGATCTTGTCGATGCGCGGGCTGTGCACGGGGAACATGCGCTCCACGCCCACGCCGTAGCTCACCTTGCGGACCGTGAACATGGACGAGCCGGGCGCGCCCTTGCGGTACGCGATCACCACGCCCTCGAAGACCTGGATGCGCTCCTTGTCGCCTTCCTTGATCTTCGTGTGCACGCGAACGCTGTCGCCCGCACGCATCTCGGGGAGGTCGGTCCGCAGGTACTTCGCCTCGATGTCGGCAATCGCCTTGCGCAGCATGACGTACGTCTCCTTTACCGCTCGCCTACAGTTCGTCGTCCCCGGCCTCGATGAGCCGGAGGTCGCTCTCCGGAAGCGAGAGCCTCGCGAAGAGGTCCGGCCTCCGCTCCCGGGTGGCCCTGAGCGCCTCGCGCCGGCGCCACCGCTCGATCCGCCGGTGGTCCCCGGACAGGAGGACCTCCGGAACCTTCATCCCCCGGAACTCCGGGGGCCTCGTGTACTGCGGGTGCTCGAGGAGCCCCTCGACCCCCGCGAAGCTCTCGGCGTCCGCGGACGCCGCGTTGCCCAGCACGCCGGGGACGAGGCGCGCGGCGGCGTCGACGACGCAGAGCGCCGCCAGCTCGCCGCCCGTGAGGACGAAGTCTCCGATCGAGACCTGCATGTCCACCGCCGTCATCACCCGCTCGTCCACTCCCTCGTACCGCCCGCACGCCAGGATCAGCCGCCCGTGCTCCGCGAACCGCCGCGCGAGCGCCTGATCCAGCCGCGCGCCGCGCGGGCTGGTCAGGACCACCCAGGCCCCCGGGAGCCGCGCGCGTGCGGCCTCGATGGCCTCGACGAGCGGCTCCGGCTTCATCACCATGCCCGCCCCGCCGCCGTACGGCGCGTCGTCGCAGACCCGGTGCTTGCCCGTCGCGTGGTCGCGGATGTCCGTGATCGTCGCCGCGAGCAGGCCGGCCTCCTGCGCCTTCCCGAGGATGCTCTCCCCCAGGTACCCCGCGCACATGCGCGGGAACAGCGTCAGGATGTCGACCTCGAGCCTCGCCACGTCCGATCCTCTTCCTCGGCGGCCTCCTCTCGCCCCCGGCCTACGGCTCCAGGAGCCCTTCCGGCGGGTCCACCACCACGCGACCCGCCGCGCGATCCACCTCGACGTACGGCGCGAGCGGCACCAGCAGCTCGCCCCGCGCGCCCTGCACCACCAGCACGTCCACCGCGCCGGTCTCCATCAGCCCGGTCACCGTCCCGAGCGCCTCGCCCTGGACGGTCACCACCGGCAGGCCCTCCAGGTCGCCCCAGTAGTGCCTGCCCTCTCCCGCCTCGCCCAGGGCCTCGCGGGGCGCCAGCACCTCGGCCCCGACCAGCGCCTCGGCGCCGGTGCGATCGGCGACGCCGTCGATCCGCACCGCCCAGAGGCGCCCCTGCGGCCGCGCCTCCAGCACCCTCCGCTCCGCCTGCCCGACCGCGCCGTGCCGGAGCACGACGCGCTCGAGCGTCCCGAGCGCGCCCTCCGACCCGGCCACGCCCAGGTGGCCCTTCAGCCCGAGCGCCCGGACCACCTTCCCGATCCGGACGAGCGCCACGGTCAGTCGAGGATGTCGAGCACCGCGCGCCGGCCCTGGCGCCGGGCCGCGCAGTCGAGCACGGTCCGGAACGCCTTGGCGGTCTTGCCGCCCCGCCCGATGACGCGCCCGAGGTCGTCGGGGGCCACCGTGAGCTCGAAGACGGTCGCGCGGTCGCGCTCGATCGCCTCCACCCTCACGGCGTCCTTCTGCTCGACGAGCTCGCGGGCGAGCCACTGGACGAGGTCGCGCATCGACCCTTACGCCTTCGGCGCGGCGGGAGCGGCCGCCTTCGCGGCCCGCTTGAGGATCATCGCGACCGTCTGGCTCGGCTTGGCGCCGGCCTTCAGCCAGTGCTCGATCCGCTCGACCTTGAGCTCGATCCGCTCCGGGCGCTTGGTCGGATCGTAGATGCCGACGTCCTCGAGGTACTTGCCGTCCCGCGCGTTGCGCGAGTCGGTCGCCACCACGTGATAGAAGGGCGCCTTGTGCGTGCCCGCGCGCGACAGACGAAGAACGACCGCCATGAGCTCTGCCTCCGTGAAGCCTAAGATCCTGGAACGTGGAAGCTTCTCCAGCGGTGCGTCCGCGGAGCCTCCACGAAAAGTGGGTTCCTTTACGCTAACTTAGCGCGGGTGTCAAGGCGCAGGGTGACCTTCCTGCGCGGCACCGTCCGCCGTCGCGCGGCGCGAGGCCCGCAGCCGCGCCAGGTGGCCGCGCGGCGAGAGGCGCAGCACCGCCGCCCAGATCGCCCACCCGATCGCGGCGCCACCCAGGCCGCCGACCAGCAGATCCGGGCCCCAGTGCGGCCCGGACCACGCCCGCGCCGCCGCCCCGGCCGCGGCGACCAGCAGCGCCGCCCTCCCCCGCCGGCCGTAGGCGAGCAGCGTGTAGCCGACGAACACGCCCAGCGGGAGCCCCGGCGCCGAGGTGAGGTGCCGGAAGGTGGTGACCAGCAGGTCCCCCGCGTCGGCCGGGCGCGGCGCGGAGAGGACGCCCTGCGCCCCCATCGCCAGGGCCCCTGCGACCGCCAGGGCGGCCCACAGCGGCGCGACGGCCTTCAGCACCCCGGGGACCTCGCGCTCCAGCCACGAGTACAGCGCGAGGCCCAGCAGCGCGAGGGCCCAGGGCTCGCTCGCGACGCCGGCCATGGCCCAGGCCACCTCGGCCCACCCCGGCGGCCCGGCGTGCCGGAGGGCGTCGAGCGGGTCCTGGGCGAGGAACGGCGGCATGGGAGGGATGGTTGTACCAGCGGGCCGCGGCAGCGGAAAGCGAGAGGGGCCCCGAACGCGCGAGAGGCCGCGTGCGGCGCACGCGGCCTCCCTGGCGAGCATCGGCCGTGCGGCCGGCGCTACTCGGCCTTGGCGGCCTTCTTGGCGGGCTTCTTCTCCGCCTTGGGGGCCTTCTCGGCCTTCGGCGCCTTCTCGGCCTTGGGGGCCTTGGTGGCCTTCTTCTCGCCCTTCTCCTCCGCCTCGGGGGCGGCGGCCGGGGCGCGGTCCACCAGCTCGATGACCGACATCTCGGCGTTGTCGCCGGCGCGGCGGCCGACGCGGACGATGCGGGTATAGCCACCCGGCCGCGCCTTGAAGCGCTCGGCGAGCGTGTCGAAGAGCTTGTTCAGCACCTCGACGTCCCGGACGTCCCGGTGGGCGAGGCGGCGCGCGTGCGGCGTCCCGCGTTTCGCCTGCGTGATCACCTTGTCGGCGAAGCGCTTCAGCTCCTTCGCCTTCGGGGTGGTGGTGACGATCCGCTCGTGGCGGAAGAGGCTCGTCACCATGTTCTTGAACATTGCGGTCCGGTGCTCGGTGGTGCGATCGAGCCGGCGGCCGACGACGCGGTGCTTCATCTGGTGATCTCCTGTCCCTGTGCGGGCGCGCTAGACCTTGGGCGCGCCGCCCTGCGGCGCCGCCTTCGGCGGCCAGTTCTCGAGCTTCATGCCGAGGGAGAGGCCCATCTCGGCCAGGATCTCCTTGATCTCCTTCAGCGACTTCCGGCCGAAATTCTTCGTCTTGAGCATCTCGGCCTCGGTCTTCTGAACGAGGTCGCCGATGGTCTTGATGTTCGCGTTCTGCAGGCAGTTCGCGCTGCGGACCGAGAGCTCCAGCTCGTCCACCGAGCGGAAGAGGTTCTCGTTCAGCTTCTGCTCCTCGACCGGCTTGATCTCCTCGGCCGGCTCCTCCGCCTCGTCGAAGTTGATGAAGATCGAGAGCTGCTCCTTCACGATCTTCGCGGCGAAGGCGACCGCGTCGGCCGGGGCGACCGAGCCGTCGGTCCAGACCTCGAGCGTCAGCTTGTCGTAGTCGGTCTGCTGCCCGACGCGCGCGTTGGTGACCTGGTAGTTCACCTTGCGGATGGGGCTGAAGAGCGCGTCGATGGGGATGGTGCCGATCGGCGAGCCGGGGATCTTGTTCCGCTCGGCCGGCACGTAGCCGCGGCCGCGGCGCGCGGTCATCTCGGCGCGGACCCGCCCGCCCTCGCTGATGGTGAGGATGTGGTGGCCCGGGTTCAGCACCTCGACCTGCGCGTCCGTGATGAGGTCGCCGGCCTTGATCTCCTTCGGGCCGTCCGCCTCGATCCGGATCGTCTTCACGTCGTTGGTGTGGATCTGGAGCAGCACTTCCTTGAGGTTGAGGATGATGTCGGTGACGTCCTCGGCCACCTCGGGGATGGTCATGAACTCGTGCTCGACGCCCTCGACCTTCACCGAGGTGATCGCGGCGCCCTGCAGGCTCGAGAGCAGCACGCGCCGGAGCGAGTTGCCGAGGGTGATGCCGAAGCCCCGCTCGAGCGGCTCCGCGACGAACTTCCCGTAGGTGTTCGAGAGGCTGTCCTGGTCGACGACCAGGCCGCGGGGCTTGATGAGGTCCCGCCAGTTCTTCGTGACGATCGGATCGACCATGGGCTGTCTCCTCGGCCGCCGTCCCCTCTCCCGGCCCGCTCAGCCATGCGGCGGGAGCACCGTGGGACGCGCGACTGCTTGGGATGGTGCGGTGCGGGCCCGCGGCGCTCGCGCGCCCGGCCCGCCCGCCGGGCCCGTACCGCGGCCGCCGTGACGACGGCCGCCGCCCCGGGCCCGCGGGGGGGCGACTACTTCGAGTACAGCTCGACGATCAGCTGCTCCTGGATCGGCATGGTGATGTCCTCGCGCGCCGGCGAGGTCTTCACGGTGCCCTTGAAGCCGCCCTTGTCCAGGTCGAGCCACGCCGGCACGCCGCGGCGGTCCACCGCCTCGAGCGCCTCGGTGATCCGGACCACCTTCTTCGAGCGGTCCTTCAGCTCCACCTTGTCGCCGGGCCGGCACAGGTAGCTGGGGATGTTGACCTTGCGGCCGTTCACCTTGAAGTGGCCGTGGCGGACGAGCTGCCGGGCCTCGTTGCGGGTGTCCGCGAAGCCGAGCCGGAAGACCACGTTGTCGAGCCGGAGCTCGAGGGTCTGCAGCAGGTTCTCGCCGGTCTTGCCCTTGGCGGCCGCCGCGTTCTGGTAGGCGTGACGGAACCCGGCCTCGAGCAGGCCGTACATCCGCTTCACCTTCTGCTTCTCGCGGAGCTGGACGCCGTACTCGGAGAACTTGGTCCGGCCCTGGCCGTGCTGGCCGGGAGGATACGGGCGGCGCTCGATGGCGCACTTGTCGGTGTAGCACCGATCGCCCTTGAGATACATCTTGAGGTTTTCCCGGCGGCAGAGCCGGCAGACGCTTTCGCTGTAACGGGCCACGTGTGTCTCCTGGAGGTGATCAGACCCGGCGGCGCTTGGGCGGCCGGCACCCGTTGTGCGGGATCGGCGTCACGTCGCGGATCAGGGTGATCTTGAGGCCGGCGGCGGAGAGCGCACGGAGGGCGGACTCGCGGCCGGCGCCCGGGCCCTTCACCACCACCGAGACGGTCTTGAGGCCGTGCTCCATCGCCTTGGCGGCGGCGTCGCCCGCCGCGACCTGCGCGGCGAACGGCGTCGACTTGCGCGAGCCCTTGAAGCCGCGCGCGCCGGCGCTGGACCAGGCGATCACGTTGCCGGTCACGTCGGTGATGGTGATCTGCGTGTTGTTGAAGGTCGAGGCGATGTGGACGATGCCCGCCGCGATGTTCTTCTTCACCCGCTTCTTCCCCTTCTTCGGGGTCACGGGCGACGCGGTCACCGGCTCGATGCCGCCGAGGTTGGGCGCCGCGGGAGCGGTCGCCTCCTCCTTCTTCGCAGGCTGCTCTGCCTTCGTCTGCTTCTCGTCAGCCACTGAGGATTCTCCGGTTCTCTAGGAGTGCGTTAGGCCATGGGGGCCGGCGCCGCCGCCTTGCGGACGAGGCCCTTCTTCGGACCCTTCCGCGTGCGGGCGTTGGTGTGCGTGCGCTGGCCGCGGACCGGCAGGCCCTTGCGGTGCCGGAGGCCGCGGTAGCAGCCGAGGTCCATGAGCCGCTTGACGTTGAGCGAGATCTCGCGGCGGAGGTCGCCCTCCACCTTCACGTTCTGCTCGATGGTCTCGCGGATGCGGCGGACCTCGTCGTCCGTGAGGTCCTTGGTCCGGGTCACCGGGCTGACGTTCGCGCGCTCGAGGATGAGCTTCGCGGAGGTCTTCCCGATTCCGTAGATGTACTGGAGGCTGACCTCGATCCGCTTCTCACGGGGAAGGTCGACGCCGGCGATTCGAGCCATTCGTCTCTCCGAAAACGCGCGGGGGCCTAGCCCTGGCGCTGCTTGTGGCGGGGGTTCGCCGGGCAGATGATCCGCACGGTGCCCTTGCGCTTGATGACCTTGCACTTGTCGCAAATCTTCTTGACCGACGCGCGGACCTTCATGACCGACGCCTCCGATGCTGCTTCAAAAGACAAAAACGCCCGCCGCGACGACCGGCGGGGCTGGCGGCGGGACCCTTGCTCCTGGCCCCTACTCTGAGCCGCCCGGATTTTCCGGGGTTTCCCGGTGCCGCCCCTGAACGAGCGGCTTTGCGAAGCGGGCCCTATAACACAGAGGATTTTGGGGTGCAAGCACGAGCGACGGCCCGTCGTCGCCCGCTCCCCCGCTCGCCTGCGGTCAGGCGTCCTCCAGCGGCACTCCTTCCGGCAACGTGAGGACTTCCGGTCCGTTTTCCGTGATGGCCACGGTGTGCTCGAAGTGCGCGGATCGAGACCCGTCCCGCGTCACCGCGGTCCACCCGTCGTCGAGCGTCTCGACCTCGCGGCCGCCCGCGTTCACCATCGGCTCGATGGCGATGACCATACCGGCCCGGAGGAGCGCCCCCGTCCCGGGGGTCCCGAAGTTCGGGACCTGGGGCGGCTCGTGCAGGCGGCGGCCGATGCCGTGGCCCACGAAGTCGCGCACCACCGAGAAGCCCGCCGCCTCGACGTGGCGCTGCACGGCCGCGCCGACGTCGCCGGTGTGGCGCCCGGGGAGCGCCGCGGCGATGCCTCGCGCCAGCGCGGCCCGGGTCACGGCCAGCAGCCGCTCGCCCTCGGGCGTGGTCCGTCCCACCGCGACCGTCCGGGCCGAGTCGCCGTACCAGCCGTCGAGCACCGCCCCGAAGTCGAGGCCGACCAGGTCGCCCTCCTCGAGCACGTGGTCCGGCGACGGGATCCCGTGGATCACCTCGTCGTTCACCGAGATGCAGAGCGTGGCGGGGTAGCCGTGGTAGCCGAGGAACGCCGGGGCCGCGCCGAGCTCGCGCGTGCGCGCGGCCGCGAGGCGATCCAGGTCGGCGGTGGTGACGCCCGGGGCGGCGGCGGCCGCCAGCGCCTCCAGCACCTCCCAGACGACGCGGCCGGCGGCGCGGATCCCGGCCACGTCGGCGGAGGTCCGCGTGGCGGCGCGTTCGCGGGTCGTCCCGTACATGCGCTGGCGGTGCGGGCCGGGCCTAGCGGCCCAGGACCTTCTTCGTCACGGCGAGGATGCCCTCGGGCGTGCCGACGCCCTCGACGTCCGACAGCTCGCCGCGATCGCGGTAGTAGCGCTTCAGCGGCTCGGTCTTGGTGCCGTACTCCTGCATGCGCTTGCGGACGTTCTCCGGCTTGTCGTCCTCGCGCTGCACCAGGGCGGCGTCGTCGCGGTCGCAGAAGCCGGCGCGGTGCGGCGGGTTCTGCGACACGTGGTAGACCGCCCCGCACCTCGGGCAGCTCCGGCGGCCGCTGATCCGCTCGACCACGAGCTCCTCGGGGACCTCGTACGAGAGCGCGCGGTCGATGGACCGGCCCAGCGAGCGCAGCAGGCCGTCGAGGTACTCCGCCTGCACCACCGTGCGCGGGTAGCCGTCGAGGATGAAGCCCGGCGCCACGTCGGGGCGGGAGAGCCGCTCCTTCACCATGGCGTTGGTGATGTCGTCGGTGACGAGCCCGCCGGCGTCCATGATGGCCTGGACCTGCTTGCCGATCTCGGTCCCGCGCGCCTTGTGGTCGCGGAACATGTCGCCGGTCGAGATGTGCGGGATGCCGAGCTCCGAGGAGAGGAGCTTGGCCTGCGTGCCCTTGCCCGCGCCGGGCGGGCCGAGGAGGATGAGGATCATCGCGTCGCCTCCGGATGCGCGAGGGGCCCCGCCGCGGCGAGGCCCCTGCGGCGTGTCACGCGCCGACCGCCTGCCCCGTCGTCATGCGCCGCCCGCGGATGCGCGGGCCCCGCGGGCCGGTGAAGCCTTCGTAGTGCCGGGTGATGAGGTGCCCCTCGATCTGCTGCACGGTGTCGAGCGCCACGCCCACCACGATGAGCAGCGAGGTGCCGCCGAAGTAGAAGTTCACCCCGAACTCGTTCGTGATGATCGTCGGCAGCACGCAGATGGCGGCCAGGTAGATGGCGCCGCCGAAGGTGATGCGGGACAGCACGAAGTCGATGTAGTCGGCGGTCTTCTTGCCCGGGCGGATGCCGGGGATGTAGCCGCCGTACTTCTTGAGGTTGTCGGCCACGTCGACCGGGTTGAACGTCACCGCGGTGTAGAAGTACGCGAAGAAGATGATCAGCGCGACGTAGATGGTGTTGTAGATCCAGCTCCCCGCCTGGATGGCGTTCGACATCCGCTGCAGGAACGGGAACCAGCCCGCCATGGTGGCCGGCAGCAGCAGCAGCGACGACGCGAAGATGGGCGGGATGACGCCGGAGGTGTTCACCTTCAGCGGCAGGTGCGTGGACTGGCCGCCGTAGAGCTTCCGGCCCACCATGCGCTTCGCGTACTGGATCGGGATGCGGCGCTGGCCGCGCTCCACGTAGACGATCGCCCCGATCACCACCACCATCAGCGCGGTGAGCACGAGCAGGCCCAGGCCGCTGAGCTGCGAGCCGGAGGCGCCGAGCTGCCGGACCGTGGTGTAGATGGCGGCCGGGACGCGGGCCACGATGCCCGCGAAGATGATGAGCGAGATGCCGTTGCCGACGCCGCGCTCGGTGATCTGCTCGCCCATCCACATGATGAACGCGGTGCCGGCGGCGAGCGACACCATGGTGAGCAGGCGGAAGCCCCAGCCCGGATCACCCACCACCGCCACGCCGTTCCCGGCGCGCAGCGACTCGAGGTAGGTGGCGATGCCGTAGCCCTGGATCGCGGAGAGGATCACCGTGCCGTAGCGCGTGTACTGCGTGATCTTGCGCCGCCCCAGCTCGCCTTCCTTCTGCATCTTCTCGAGCGACGGGACCACCACCGTCAGGAGCTGCAGGATGATGGACGCCGACACGTACGGCATGATGCCGAGCGCGAAGATCGAGAGCTGCTCGAAGGCGCCGCCGGAGAAGAAGTTGAGCAGGCCGAGCAGGCTGCCCTGCTGGGCGACCACGTCCTGCATCGCCCGCCGGTCCACGCCGGGGGTGGTGACGAAGATGCCGAGCCGGTAGACGGCCAGCATCCCGAGGGTGAAGACCAGCCGCTTCCGGAGCTCGGCGATCCGGAAGATGTTGAACAGCCCGCTCGCTGCCGCCATGCGGTTCCCTTTCCCCTTCGCCCTGCCGGACGGCCGACCGCCCGCCCACCGTCCGGGCGGCCCGCCGTGGACGGCGGGCGCGCCGGGACCCCTACTTCGCCTGCGCCGCCGCCTTCTTCGCGGCCTTCGCCTTCTGGTGCATGGTCTGCGGCGCGGGGATCAGCTCGACCTTCCCGCCCGCCTTCTCGATGGTGGCGCGCGCGCCGGCGGTGACGCGGTGGACCTTGACCGTCAGCGCGCTCGAGAGCTCGCCGCCCGCCAGGACCACCACCCCGTCGCGGTTGCCGCGCACCAGGCCGGCGGACTTCAGGGCGGCCGGGTCCACGACGCCGGAGAGGCCCTGGAGGTCACCCACCTTCACCTCCTCGAGCTCGCGCCGGAAGATGTTGTGGAAGCCGAACTTCGGGAGGCGCCGCTGGAGCGGCATCTGGCCGCCCTCGAAGCCCTCGAAGTGCATGTTGCCGGAACGGGCCTTCTGGCCCTTTCCGCCGCGGCCGGCGGTCTTGCCGAGGCCGGAGCCCTGGCCACGGCCGACGCGCTTCTTGGCGCGGTTGGCGCCCCGGGGCGCCTTGAGCTGGTTCAGCGACATGAAGGTTCTCCTTTTAGCACGCGGCGCGTGACTGTCACGAACGGGCCGCGGCCTTCCTGGCCTTCCGGCCAGGCGGCGGCGCAGCGTCCACCCGCTCCCACTCCACGAGGTAGGAGACCTTCGCGATCATCCCCAGCGTCTGGGGCGTGTCGGGGAGGAGCTTCGTCGACTCACGCTTCTTGAGACCCAGGCCCTCGACGATGACCCGGTGCGGCCAGGGGCAGCCCGCGAGCCCGCGGACGAGCTTGACCTTGATGGCAGCCATGGTGGTTCCTTCCTACGCCCCGGTGATCTCGGCGGCCTGCTTGCCGCGGAGCCGGGCGCTGTCCTCGATCGAACGCAGCCGCTTCAGGCCGGCGACGGTCGCCTTGAGGACGTTGTGGGGGTTGCGGGAGCCCTGGCTCTTGGTGAGCACGTTGCGGACGCCGGCCGCCTCGAGGACGGCGCGGACGGCGCCGCCGGCGATGACGCCGGTGCCCTCGCCCGCGGGCTTCAGCAGCACGCGCCCGGAGCCGAAGTGGCCGAGCACCTCGTGCGGGATGGTGGTCCCGACGAGCGGCACCTTGAACAGGTTCTTCTTGGCCTGGTCGCCGCCCTTGCGGATGGCCTCCGGGACCTCGTTCGCCTTGCCGAGGCCGACCCCGACGTGGCCCGCGCCGTCGCCGACGACGACGAGCGCCGAGAAGCTGAACCGGCGGCCGCCCTTCACGACCTTGGCGACGCGGTTGATGTGGACGACGCGATCCTGGAGCTCGAGCTCGTTCGCGTTGATGGGGGTGGTAGCCATTCGAGACCTTTCCGTCGCCTAGAACTTGAGCCCGGCTTCGCGCGCGGCGGCGGCCACCGCCTCGACGCGGCCGTGATAGTCGAAGCCGTTGCGGTCGAACACGACCTGCTCGATCCCCTTCGCCTTGGCCGCCTTGGCGAGGGCCTCGCCCACCTTCTTGGCGGCGGCCGTCTTGTCCTCGTCGCCGAGCTCGCCCTTGAGGGACTTCGAGGTGGTCGCGACCGAGACGAGCGTCTTGCCCGCCACGTCGTCGACCAGCTGGGCGTACATGTGCTTGAGGCTCTTGTAGATCGTGAGCCGCGGCCGCAGCTCGGTGCCGGAGATCTTCCGGCGGATGCGGGCCCTGCGCTTCTCGCGCGTGGTGACGTGCTTCGCCATGACGTTCCTCCTTGCGGCGGCGCCGACCCGGCCGCCGCATGAGTGGGTGTGGGGACGGGCGCGCTACGCCGCGCCGGTCTTGCCTTCCTTGCGACGGATGGTCTCGTCCGCGTACTTGATGCCCTTGCCCTTGTACGGCTCCGGCGGGCGGAGGGCGCGCACCTTCGCGGCGGTCAGGCCGAGCAGGTGCTTGTCCACCGAGCGGATGGTGAGCTTGGTCTGCTTCGCGTCCACCTCGGCGGTGACGCCGTCGGGGAGCTTGAAGACGACCGGGTGCGAGAAGCCCAGCGTGAAGTGGATCTCCTTCCCCTTCACCTCGGCCTTGAAGCCGACCCCGTTGATCTCGAGGCCCTTCTCGTACCCCTTCACCACGCCCTCGAGGGCGTTCTTCACCAGCGTGCGCGTCAGGCCGTGCAGGCCCTTCGCGACGTGGGACTCGTCCTGGCGGGCGACCTTCACCTCGCCCTTGTCCACCTGGACGCTGACGAGGGGGTTCGTCGGGAAGTGCATCTTCCCCTTCGGCCCCTCGACCTTCACGACGTTGCCGTCCACGGAGACCTTGACCTTCTCCGGGATCTTGACGGGCAGCTTGCCGACACGAGACATGGCGGTCTTCCTTACCAGACGGTGCAGATCAGCTCGCCGCCGACCTTCTGCTTGCGGGCCTCGCGATCCACCATCACGCCCTTGGACGTGGAGAGGATCGCGACCCCCATCCCGTTGAGGACGCGGGGGATGGAGTCGGTCGCGACGTAGCGGCGGAGCCCGGGCTTCGAGACGCGCTTGATGTCGCTGATGGCCGGCTCGCGGTCGGCGCTGTACTTGAGGACGATGGTGATGGCGCCCTGGACGCCGTCCTCGTGGAGGACGAAGTCCTTGATGAAGCCCTCCTCGCGGAGGACCTCGGCGATGCGGACCTTGAGCCGCGAGGCCGGCACCAGCACCTTCTCATGACGCGCGGAGGAAGCGTTCCGGATGCGCGTCAGCATGTCGCCAATGGGATCGGTGAAGCTCATCGATCGATCTCTCCTACCAGCTCGACTTGATGACGCCGGTGATCTCGCCCTGCAGCGCGCGCTTGCGGAAGCAGATGCGGCACATCTGGAACTTGCGCAGGAAGGCCCTCGGGCGGCCGCAGAGCGGGCAGCGGTTGTACTGCCGCACCGGGAACTTCAGCTTGCGCGTGGCCTGCGCCATCTTGGAAAGCTTCGCCATGGAATCTCCCTCTACTGACGGAACGGCATGCCGAGGTGGCGCAGCAGCGCTCGGCCCTCTTCGTCGTTCCGGGCGGTGGTCACCACCGTGATGTTGAGGCCCTTGATCTTCTCGACCTTGTCGTAGTTGATCTCCGGGAAGATGATCTGCTCGCGGACGCCGAGCGTGTAGTTGCCCTTCCCGTCGAAGGCCTTCGGCGACACGCCCTTGAAGTCGCGGACGCGCGGCAGCGCGATCGAGACCAGGCGGTCGAAGAACTCGTACATCCGGTCGCCGCGCAGCGTGACCATGGCGCCGATGGACTGGCCCTGGCGCAGCTTGAAGTTGGCGATCGACTTGCGGGCGCGGGTCACGACCGGCTTCTGGCCGGTGATCGCGGCGAGCTGCTCGACGGACGCGTCGATGATCTTGCCGTTGTTGATCGCCTCGCCCAGGCCCATGTTCACCACGATCTTCTCGAGGCGGGGGGCCTGCATCGGGTTCGCGAACCCGAGCTCCTTCATCAGCTCGGCACGAAGCTGCTTGTCGTACCGCTCCTTCAAACGCGCTGCCATCGTGTGTCTCCTTGCCTTCGGCCGGCCTCTTCGCGTGCCGGGCGATGCGTCGTGTTTCGATCCCGCCGCGACCTACTTCGCGGCGGTCTTGCGCTTCTGCAGCCGGGCCTTCTCCTTGGCGCCCAGCTCGCGGCCGATCTTCTCGCGCCGCACCGGCTTCTCGTCCTTGCCCACCACCATCACGCTCGAGATGGCGATCGTGCCGGCCATCTCCAGGATCCCGCCCTCCGGGTTCGCCTGGCTGCGGCCCTTCTTCTGGTGCCGCTTGACGGTCATGAGCTTCTCGACGCGCACGCGCCCATCCTCGCGCAGCACCTCGAGCACCCGGCCCGACTTGCCCTTCTCCTTGCCGGCGATGACCTTGACGGTGTCGCCCTTGCGAATTTCCGCCATGACCTAGAGGACCTCCGGCGCGAGGCTGATGATCTTCATGAACTTGCGGGCGCGGAGCTCGCGGGCGACCGGGCCGAAGATGCGGGTACCGATGGGCTCGAGGTCCTTGTTGATGAGGACCGCCGAGTTCCCGTCGAAGCGGATGTAGCTGCCGTCGGGGCGCTTCACCTCGCGGGCGGTGCGGACGATGACGGCGCGGGCGACCTCGCCCTTCTTCACCTTGGCCTGCGGGATCGCCTCCTTGATCGAGACGACGATCACGTCGCCGATGGAGGCGTACTTCCGCCGGGTGCCGCCGAGCACCTTGATGCACATCACCCGCTTCGCGCCGGAGTTGTCGGCGACGTCGAGCATGGTCTGCTGCTGGATCATGGCCTAGGCCTCCGCCTTCTCGATCGTCTCGGCCACGCGCCAGCGCTTGTCCTTCGAGATCGGGCGCGTCTCGACGATCCGCACGCGGTCGCCGATCTGGCACGCCTGGTCCTCGTCGTGCGCCTTGTACTTCTCGGCCTTGGTCACGATCTTGCCGTACTTCGGGTCCGCCACCCGGCGCTCGACCTTCACGACGACGGTCTTCGTCATCTTGTTCGAGACCACCACGCCGATGCGGGACTTCCGGTTGCCGCGCTCCATGTCGGTCACTCCTTCGCCTTCCCGGCCACGGCCGAGGCGAGGGCCTTCTCGCGGGCCACGGTGAGGCAGCGCGCGATGTCGCGCTTCGTCTTGCTGAGGTCGGCGGTCGAGTCGAGCACGCCGGTGTTCGCCTTGCTCTTCAGGTCGAAGAGCGTCTGCTTGAGCTCCGCGGCGCGGGCCTCGAGCTCCTGAACCGAGAGCTCTCGCAGCTCCTTGACGGTCGCCATGGTCGTCGCTCCTTACAGCGTCTCGCCGCGCTTCACCATCTTCGTGGCGACGGGCAGCTTGTGGGCGGCGAGGTGGAACGCCTTCTTCGCGGAGGCGTCGTCCACGCCGGCCAGCTCGTACAGCACGCGGCCCGGCTTGATGACGGCGACGTAGAACTCCACGTTGCCCTTGCCGGTGCCCATGCGCGTCTCGGCGGGCTTCTTGGTGATGGGCTTGTCCGGGAAGACGCGGATCCAGAGCTTGCCGCCGCGCTTCACGTAGCGGGTGATGGCCACGCGGGCCGCCTCGATCTGGCGGGACGTGAGCCGGCCGCACTCGGTGGCCTGGAGGCCGTACTCGCCCTGGGCGAGGTCCGAGCCGCGGTACGCCTTGCCGCGCATGCGGCCCTTCTGCATCTTCCGGTACTTCGTTCGCGCCGGCTGAAGCATGTCCTTCTCCTAGGTGTGCCTGAGGCGCGGCCTTACGGCCGGGCGCCGCCGGTGGTGCGCGGAGCGCGCGCGGCCGCGGACTGCGGGAGGACCTCGCCGCGCATGATCCAGACCTTGCACCCGATCTTGCCGTAGGTCGTCTTCGCCTCGGCGAACCCGTAGTCGATGTCCGCGCGCAGCGTGTGCAGCGGCACGCGGCCCTCGCGGTACCACTCGTACCGGGCCATCTCGGAGCCGCCCAGGCGGCCCGAGCACGCCACGCGGATGCCCTTCGCGCCGAACTTCAGCGCGGTCTGCACCGACTTCTTCATGGCGCGGCGGAACGCGATGCGGCGCTCGAGCTGCGTCGCGATGTTCTCGGCGACGAGCTGCGCGTCGGTCTCGGCCTTCCGGACCTCGACGACGTTCAGGTAGACCTCGTTGTCGGTCAGGCCCTGGAGGTCCTTCTTGATGGTCTCGATCCCGGCGCCGCGCTTGCCGATGACGATGCCCGGGCGCGCGGTGTGGACGTTGATCTTGACCTTGTTGGCCGCCCGCTCGATCTCGATCCGGGAGATGCCGGCCTGGCCGAGCTTCTCCTTCACGAACTCACGGAGCTTGATGTCCTCGTGCAGCCACTTCGCGTAGTTCTTCTCTTCGTACCACTTCGAGTCCCAGGAGCGGATCACTCCGAGGCGGAACCCGATAGGATGAACTTTCTGTCCCATTGATCTCTCCTCTCGGGTTCCTAGCCGCGCGCGGCGGTACCGAGCTCCACGTACACGTGGCTGGTCTTCTTCTCGACCCGGAACGCCCGGCCCATCGCGCGCGCCATGAAGCGGCGCATCTTCGGGCCCTGGTCCACGGTCAGCGTCTTCACGAACAGCGCGTCCACGTCCACGCGGCCGCCGCCCTGCTCGGCGTTCGCGACCGCCGACCGCAGCAGCTTCGCGAGCGGCTTGGCGGCGGACTGCGGCGTGTACTTCAGCATCGCGAGCGCGTCGCCGACCTTCATCCCGCGGACCTCGTCCGCGACGATGCGCACCTTGCGCGGCGCGACGCGCAGGTAGCTGAGGGAGGCGTGCGGCCCCGGCGCCGGGGCGGCGGGGCGGTTCTTGCGGGCGCGCGCCGGCGGCGGAGCGCGGCGTTCGGCCTTCTTCTTCGGCGTCGTGGTCTGGGTCTCGGCCATGTCCAGTTCCTCGCTACTTCTTCGCCGGGGCCGGTGCCGCCGCGGCCTTCTTCTCGGCCGAGTGGCCGTGGAAGGTGCGGGTGGGCGCGAACTCGCCCAGCTTGTGCCCGACCATGTTCTCGGTCACGAACACCGGCACGAACTTCCGCCCGTTGTGGACGGCGAACGTGTGCCCGACGAAGTCCGGCAGGATGGTGCTCCGCCGCGACCAGGTCTTGATGACCGACTTCTTGTTGCCCTTGTTCGCGTCCTCGACCTTCTTGGTGAGGTGCTTGTCGGCGAACGGGCCCTTCTTGATCGAACGCGCCATGAGTGGCTATCCCTTCCCGCCTAGCGCTGCGTGTTGCGCACGCCGGGGCGGCGCCGCGTGACGATGAACTTGTCGGTGCGGCGGTTGTTGCGGGTCTTGAGGCCCTTGGTCTTCTGTCCCCACGGGCTGACCGGGTGCGGGTTGCCCTGCCCCGACTTGCCCTCGCCGCCGCCGTGCGGGTGGTCGACCGGGTTCATGGCGAGGCCGCGGACGGTCGGGCGGATGCCCAGCCAGCGGCTCTTGCCGGCCTTGCCGACGCGCACCGACGAGCTCTCCACGTTGCCGAGCTGGCCGATGGTCGCCTTGCAGTCCTGCAGGACCTTGCGGACCTCGCCGGACGGCAGGCGGATCTGGGCGTAGCCGCCCTCCTTCGCCATGAGCTGGCCGAAGGAGCCCGCGGTGCGGATCATCTTCGCGCCCGAGCCCGGCGCCGTCTCCACGTTGTGGATCACGGTGCCGAGCGGGATGGTGCGGACCGGCAGCGCGTTGCCCGGGCGGATGTCCACGTCCGCGCCGGACAGCAGCGTGTCGCCGACCGCCACGCCCACCGGGGCGAGGATGTACCGCTTCTCGCCGTCCAGGTAGTGGAGCAGCGCGATGCGCGCGGTGCGGTTCGGGTCGTACTCGATCGCCGCGACCTTGGCCGGCACGCCGTCCTTGTCGCGCCGCCAGTCGATGAGGCGGTAGCGGCGCTTGTGGCCGCCGCCGATGTGGCGGGTGGTGACCTTGCCGTGGGCGTTGCGGCCGCCGCTCTTGCGGACCGGCTTGGTGAGCCGCTTCTCGGGCTTCGCCTTGGTGATCTCGGCGAAGTCCGCCACGGTCATGTGGCGCCGGGCCGGGCTGGTGGGCTTGTATTCCTTGAGGGCCATGTGCGTCTCCCGTCCGGCTTATGTCCCCTCGAAGAGGGCGATGGTGTCGCCTTCCTTGAGGGTCACGTAGGCCTTCTTCCAGTTGGGCCGGCGGCCGACGTTGCGGCCGACGCGCTTGTTCTTCCCGCGCGCGATGGCGGTCCGCACGTCGAGCACGTGCACGTTGAAGAGCTTCTCCACCGCCTGCTTCACCTGGATCTTGGTGGCGTCGCGGTGGACCTCGAAGGCGTACTGACGGTTCGCCTCGCGGGCCCGCTCCGCCTTCTCGGTGATGAGCGGGCGCTTCACCACGTCCTGGACAGCGAGGTTCATGACAGGCTGGCCTCCAGCTTCTTGGCGGTGTCCGCGGTCAGCACCAGGGCGTCGTGCCGCAGGATGTCGTACACGTTGAGCCCCTCCACCGCGAGGAAGTCGGAGCCGTGCAGGTTCCGGACGCTCTTCGCGAGGGCGAGGTTCGCGGCGTCGTCCACCACCAGGGCCTTCTTCGCGCCGAGCGCGGAGAGGACCTTGGCGGCGGCGGCGGTCTTCGGCGCCCCGGGCTTCCACTCCTGCACGATGACCAGCTTCTGGTCCTTGGAGCGGAGCGCGAGGGCCGAACGCAGCGCGGCCTTCCGCACCTTCTTCGGCACGTCGTAGGAGTAGTCGCGCGGCTTCGGCCCCATGGCCTTGCCGCCGCCCACCCACTGGGACGCGCGCGTCGAGCCCTGGCGGGCGCGACCGGTGTGCTTCTGCTTCCAGGGCTTCTTGCCGCCGCCGGAGACGAGGGACCGGTTCTTCACCGCGTGGGTGCCCGAGCGATCGGAGGCGAGCTTCGCCTTCACCACCTCGTAGAAGAGGTGCTCGTTCACCTCGCCGGCGAAGACGGCGTCGGCGAGGTCGAGCTCGCCCACCTTCTTCTTCGACAGGTCGTAGACGTCGAACTTGGCCATGATGTCCTCGACTACTTGATCTCCACGTCCACGCCGGCCGAGAGGTCGAGCTTCATGAGCGCGTCGAGCGTCTGCGGCGTCGGCTCGAGGATGTCGAGCAGCCGCTTGTGCGTGCGGATCTCGAACTGCTCACGCGACTTCTTGTCGACGTGCGGGCTGCGGAGGACGGTGAACTTGTTGATCCGGGTGGGGAGCGGGATCGGGCCGGCGACCTTGGCGCCGGTCCGCTTCGCGGTCTCCACGATCTCGCCGGCCGACTGATCGAGCAGCTTGTAGTCGTAGGCCTTGAGCCGGATCCGAATCTTCTGAGTCGCCATTGAAAAGCCTTTTGTCTGCGTGTCCGGCGCAGCGCGACGAGGGGCCCGTCCATCCGGGCGGGCCACCCGCCGCCGTTCGCTCGGCGTGCTTCGCTACTGGATGACCTCGGCCACCACGCCCGCGCCGACCGTGCGGCCGCCCTCGCGGATGGCGAAGCGGAGCTCCTTCTCCATCGCGATGGGGGTGATCAGCTCCACCTCCATCCCGATGTTGTCGCCCGGCATCACCATCTCGACTCCCTGCGGCAGCTGCACCGACCCCGTCACGTCCGTCGTCCGGAAGTAGAACTGCGGCCGGTAGCCGTTGAAGAACGGGGTGTGACGACCACCCTCCTCCTTCGTCAGCACGTACACCTCGGCCTTGAACTTCGTGTGCGGCGTGATCGACCCCGGCTTCGCCAGCACCTGACCGCGCTCCACCTCCTCGCGCTTCAGGCCGCGCAGCAGCGCCCCGATGTTGTCGCCCGCGCGCCCCTCGTCCAGCAGCTTGCGGAACATCTCGACGCCGGTCACCACCGTCTTCGCCGTCGCCTTCAGCCCGACGACCTCGATCTCCTCGCCCACCTTCACGATCCCGCGCTCCACGCGGCCCGTCGCCACCGTCCCGCGGCCCGAGATCGAGAACACGTCCTCGACCGGCATCAGGAACGGCTTGTCCGTCGCGCGCTGCGGCGTCGGAATGTACGCGTCCACCGCGTCCATCAGCTTGAAGATCGCCTGCTCCCCGAGCTCGCCCTTGTCGCCCTCGAGCGCCTTCAGCGCCGACCCCTTCACGATCGGGATCTCGTTGCCCGGGAAGTCGTACTCGCTCAGCAGCTCCCGGACCTCCAGCTCCACCAGGTCCAGGAGCTCCTTGTCGTCCACCATGTCCACCTTGTTCAGGAAGACCACGATGTACGGCACGCCCACCTGACGGGCCAGCAGGATGTGCTCCCGCGTCTGCGGCATCGGACCGTCCGCCGCCGACACCACCAGGATCGCGCCGTCCATCTGCGCCGCCCCGGTGATCATGTTCTTCACGTAGTCCGCGTGCCCCGGGCAGTCGACGTGCGCGTAGTGCCGCTTCTCCGTCTGGTACTCCACGTGCGCCGTCGCGATCGTGATGCCGCGCTCCCGCTCCTCCGGCGCCTTGTCGATCTGGTCGTACGCCAGGAACTGCGCCCCGCCCTTCTGCGCCAGCACCTTCGTGATCGCCGCCGTCAGCGTCGTCTTGCCGTGGTCCACGTGCCCGATCGTCCCGACGTTCACGTGCGGCTTGCTGCGCTCGAACTTCTCCTTGGCCATGGCTTCCTCTCTTCCGTTGACGTACGCGGCGCTACTTCGCGCCGGCGGCGACGCCCTTCGCCTTGGTGACGATGGTCTCCGCGATGCTCGTGGGGACCTGCGCGTAGTGCGCGAACTGCATGCTGTAGGTGGCGCGGCCCTGGGTCTTCGACCGAAGGTCCGTCGCGTAGCCGAACATCTCCGCCAGCGGGACGTGCGCCTCGATGACCTGGACGCCCGCGCGGGGGTTCATCGCATGAATCTTGCCGCGACGCGAGTTCAGGTCGCCGATGACGTCGCCCATGTAGTCGTCGGGCGTGGTGACCTCGACCGCCATGATCGGCTCGAGCAGGACGGGCGAGGCCTTGGCGGCGCCCTCCTTGAAGCCCATCGAGCCGGCGATCTTGAACGCCATCTCGGACGAGTCGACGTCGTGATAGCTGCCGTCGAACACCTCGACCTTGAGGTCGACCATGGGGTAGCCGGCGAGCACGCCGGAGGTCATGGCCTCCTCGATGCCCTTCTGGATCGGCGAGATGAACTCCTTCGGGATCACGCCGCCCACGATGACGTTGTCGAACTCGAAGCCCTTGCCCGGCTCCTGCGGGTGGAGGCGCAGCCAGCAGTGACCGTACTGGCCGCGGCCGCCGGTCTGCCGGATGTAGCGGCCCTCGGCCTCGACCGTCTTGGTGATGGTCTCGCGGTAGGCCACCTGCGGCTTGCCGACGTTCGCCTCGACCTTGAACTCGCGGAACATGCGGTCCACCAGGATCTCGAGGTGGAGCTCGCCCATGCCGCCGATGATGGTCTGGCCGGTCTCCTCGTCGGTGTGGACGCGGAAGGACGGGTCCTCCATCTGGAGCCGCTGCAGGGCGACGCCCATCTTGTCCTGGTCGCCCTTGGTCTTCGGCTCGATGGCGATGTGGATCACCGGCTCCGGGAACTCCATCCGCTCCAGGATGACCGGGGAGTCCTCGGCGCAGAGCGTGTCGCCGGTGGTGCTGGCGCGCAGGCCCACGGCGGCGGCGATGTCGCCGGCGTAGACCTCCTTGATCTCCTCGCGCTTGTTCGCGTGCATCTGCAGGAGCCGGCCGATGCGCTCCTTCTTGTCCTTCGTCGAGTTGTAGACGTAGGACCCGGCCTCGAGCTTGCCCGAGTACACGCGGAAGAACGTGAGGTTCCCGACGAACGGGTCGTTCATGATCTTGAACGCCAGCGCCGAGAACGGCTCCGCGTCCGAGGTCTTGCGGACGACGTCGTTGCCCTTCGCGTCCACGCCCTTCATGGCGGGGATGTCGACCGGGCTCGGGAGGAAGTCCACCACCGCGTCGAGGATCTGCTGGACGCCCTTGTTCTTGAACGCCGTCCCGCAGAGCACCGGGAAGAACTTCATCTCCAGGGTGCCGCGGCGGATGCCGCGCATCAGCTCGTCGTTGGAGAGCGCCTTGCCGTCCAGGTACTTCGCCATCAGCTCGTCGTCGATCTCGGCGACGGTCTCCTCGAGCTTGGCGCGGTACTCCTTCGCCTGCTCGGCCAGGTCGGCCGGGATCTCGACCTCCTGGTACTTCGCGCCCATGGTCTCGTCGTCGAAGGTGATCCCCTTCATCTTCAGGAGATCGACCATGCCGCGGAACTTGTCCTCGGCGCCGATGGGCACGTGCAGCGGGAGCGGACGGGCGCCCAGCTTCTCGCGGATCGTGTCGACGGCGTGGAAGTAGTCCGCGCCGACGCGGTCCATCTTGTTGATGAAGCAGATGCGGGGGACCTCGTACTTGTCCGCCTGCCGCCAGACCGTCTCGGACTGCGGCTGCACGCCCTGCACTGCGTCGAACACCGCGCACGCGCCGTCGAGCACGCGCAGCGACCGCTCCACCTCGATGGTGAAGTCGACGTGGCCGGGGGTGTCGATGATGTTCAGGCGGTGGTCGCGCCAGAACGCGGTCGTCGCGGCGGACGTGATGGTGATGCCGCGCTCGCGCTCCTGCTCCATCCAGTCCATGACGGTGGTGCCCTCATGGACCTCGCCGATCTTGTGCGTGACGCCGGTGTAGAAGAGGATCCGCTCGGTCGTGGTCGTCTTGCCGGCATCGATGTGGGCCATGATGCCGAAGTTGCGATAGCGCTCGAGTGGGGTGGTGCGGGGCATCTGGACCTTCCTGAACCGTCGTGCGTACGCAGAACCGGGCCGCCCTGGGCGGCGCCGTGACCAACGACCGAGCTGTCAAAGAGCGAAGCGGGTTCCCTGAACCCTGCCGGCCGAGCCGGCCCCCTGCTCTCCTCGATCCCTTCTAACCTCTCCCTTACCAGCGGTAGTGGGCGAAGGCCTTGTTGGCCTCGGCCATCTTGTGCGTGTCCTCGCGCTTCTTCACCGCGTTCCCGCGGTTCGAGGCCGCATCCATGATCTCGCCCGCGAGCTTCTCCACCATGGTCTTCTCGCCACGGCCGCGGGAGTACTCGATGAGCCAGCGCATCGCGAGCGCGGTGCGGCGGTCCTGGCGGACCTCGACCGGCACCTGGTACGTCGCGCCGCCGACGCGGCGGCTCTTCACCTCGACGACCGGCTTCACGTTGTCGAGCGCCTTCTTGAACACCTTGAGCGGATCGTCCTTCAGCTTCGCCTCGACCTGATCGAAGGCGCCGTAGATGATGCGCTCGCCGGTGGACTTCTTGCCCTTGCGCATCAGGTTGTTGACGAACTTCGCCACGATCCGGTCCTGGAACTTGGGATCGGGGAGGATCTTCCGCTTCTCGACTTCACGACGACGAGGCATCGAACCGTTTCCTTGTCCGCGAGGCTAGCTCGCGCGCTTGGCGCCGTACTTCGAGCGGCCCTGCTTGCGGCCCTGCACGCCCACGGCGTCGAGGGTCCCGCGGATGATGTGGTAGCGAACGCCCGGGAGATCCTTCACGCGGCCCCCGCGGATGAGCACCACCGAGTGCTCCTGCAGGTTGTGGCCGACGCCGGGGATGTAGCTCGTCACCTCGAAGCCGTTGGTGAGGCGCACGCGGGCGACCTTGCGGAGCGCCGAGTTCGGCTTCTTGGGCGTCGTCGTGTAGACGCGCGTGCAGACGCCGCGCTTCTGCGGCGACTCCTTGAGGGCCGGGGCCTTCTTCTTCACCTGGAGCCTCTCGCGGCCCCTGCGCACCAGCTGGCTGATCGTCGGCATCGTGTGCGAGCTCTTTTTCTCAACAGAAACGCCCCGGCGTTCGGCACGGGGGCGTCGGAGGACAAATCCCGTCGTAAGGGCGGCGAATTATACGGAGGAGCCCACACGTGTCAAGCGGTTCCCGAACTCGGGTCTTGACGCGCGCTGCAACCTCCCGGATGACGCCCGGAAGGCCGCGCTTCTACACGAAATCGCGCGGGGGTGCGAGCGAATTCGCGCGGGCCCGCGCGCGCCCCCGGTCGCGGGCTCCCCCGGACGGCGGCGGCGCCTGCCCGAGCACGTCGCAGACCACCCCGGCCAGCGCCCGCATGGCCGCGGGGAGGCCGGCGCCGTCCAGCTCGTCCGCAGGGATCCAGCGGATCCCCTCCTCCGGCGGCGGCCGTGCGAGGGAGCAGCGGAGCGCGCGGAGCTCGAGCAGGCGATGCGTGAGCACCCGCTCGACCCGGCCCAGCTCCTCGCCGGCGCGCAGCCGCAGGCCGTGGCGCTCGCGGGCCTCGCGCTCCAGCGCGGCGCCGGCCTCGGCGCCCGGCCCGACCTCCGCGGCGGGGAACGCCGCCAGGCCGGCGAACAGCCCGCCCGCGGGCCGGCGCACCAGCGCCACCCTCCCCTCGCGCACCACCACGGCGCAGGCGAGGACGAGGCGCACCTTGTCCGGGCGACGCCGCGGCGGCGGGAGCTCCGCCGCGCGGCCGGCGGCCCGCGCCGCGCACCGCGCCGCCACCGGGCAGCGCGCGCAGTCCGGGCTCGGCCGACACACCGTCGCGCCCAGCTCCATGAGCGCCTGGTTGAGGTCGCCCGGCCGCTCGCGGTCCACCAGCGCCGCGGCGAGCGCGGCCACGCGCGCGCGGGCGGCGCGCGCGGCGGGATCGCCCTCGACCAGGAACAGCCGCGACAGCACGCGCGTGACGTTGCCGTCCACCGCCGGCACGGGCGCGGCGAACGCGATCGAGGCCACTGCACCGGCGGTGTACGGCCCGAACCCGGGCAGCGCGCGCAGCGCGTCGTAGCCGGACGGCAGGCCGCCGTGGCGGCGCAGCGCCTCGCGCGCGGCGGCGAGCAGGTTGCGGCAGCGGGCGTAGTAGCCGAGGCCGCTCCAGGCGGCGAGCACGTCCTCGTCGCGCGCGGCCGCGAGCGCCTCGAGCGTGGGCCAGCGCTCCACGAAGCGCAGCCAGTACGGCGTGGCCGTCACCACCTGCGTCTGCTGCAGCATCACCTCCGCGAGCCAGACGCGGTACGGGTCCGCGCCGCGCTGCGGCTGGCGCCACGGCAGCGGCCGGTGGCCGGCGTCCCACCACGCCAGCAGGCGGCGGCGGAGCGCGGCGAGGCGGGCGGGCGCGTGGGGAGCGGGCACGGGCGGAGGGTAGGCGGGGGCGCGGCGCACCGTCAAACTCCCCGGGCCTCCCCGCCGGCCCTCCGCGCCGCGTGGCTTCGCGCGCCCCGGTTCGCGGGCTGACGCGAGGTCAGCGCGGGCCCGGACGCACGACGGCCCGGACCGCTCGCGCGATCCGGGCCGCGGGGACGCCGGGGGATCGCGCTACGCGATCCGCTTCTCGACGGCCTCCCAGTTCACGTTCTTGAAGAACGCGTCCACGTACTTCGCGCGCTCGGTGGCGAGGTAGTCGCGCATGAACGCGTGCTCCCAGCCATCCAGCGCCAGCACCGGCCGGAAGCCCACCGGCACGTTGTTCTCGTGCAGCGTGAGCCAGTGGTTGGAGAGCCAGCCGGTGTTCGGATCCTGGAACGTCATGGCCCAGCCGATGCCCGGCATGGTGGCGATGGCGCGGAAGTCGGCGAGCCACGTCTCGTACTTGCCGAACGACGCCTCGATGGCCTTGCGGAGCTTGCCGCCGGCCGGCGGCTCGGCCTGCGCGCCCGGGGCGAGGTTCGCGAAGTAGTACTCGTGGTTCACCATGCCGGAGTACTCGAAGCCGAGGCGGCGGGTGAGCTCCGCGAACACCGGATCGGCGCCCGCGGCCTTCCCCTCGTTGCACAGCCCCTGGAGCTTCTCGGTGAGCGCGTTGGTGCGCTTCACGTAGCCCTCGTACAGCTTGAGGTGCTCCTCGATCTGCTTGTCCGAGATGCCGGTGAGGCCGCGGACCTTGGAGAAGTCGTGCGGGGTGTAGCGCTTCACGTCTGCCATGATTGCCTCCGTCGGCCCCTGGGCCGGGCAGTGAATTCCGTTCGAGATGCGGTGGCCGGGACTTATGAATCCGCCCCGTATGTGTCAAGGCGCCGAACGGGTCCCGAGCGGGACGACGTTCACCATTGGATAACCTCGGCGCGGTCCGCGCGCGGGCGCGCGGGGGCGCCCGCCGGTCCGGCGGGCCGGAATCGGCGCCGCGCGCGCGCCGGGCGCCCCCTCTCGCGCCTCCCGTCCAGGTGCTAAGGTGCGCCGCATGCCAGCCCCCCGGAGCCGCCGGCGCGTCCCGCGCGCCCTCCTCTTCGCCGCCGCCGCGGTCGCGATCGCGGTCGCGGGGCTCACGCTCCTCTGGGCCGCCCTCCCCGACCCCGCCCCGCTCGCCCGCGACAACCCGCGCACCACCGCGCTCATCGAGCAGCGGCGCGCCGAGGCGAAGGAGAAGCGGCGCGCGTTCCGGCCGCGCCAGGCCTGGGTGCCGCTCGACCGCGTCTCGCGCTCCATGGTCCAGGCGGTGCTGCTCTCCGAGGACGCCAACTTCTACGGCCACGAGGGCATCGACTGGGAGGCCACCCGCGACGCCGCCGCGCACGACCTCGAGCAGCGCAGCTTCGCCCGCGGCGCGTCCACCATCACGCAGCAGCTCGCCAAGAACCTGTGGCTGGGCACCGAGAAGAGCCTGTGGCGCAAGCTCAAGGAGGCGCTGCTGGCCGTGAAGCTGGAGCGCGAGCTCCCCAAGCGCCGCATCCTCGGGCTCTACCTGAACGTGGTCGAGCTGGGCGACGGCGTCTTCGGCGTGGAGGCGGGCGCGCGGGCGCGCTTCGGCACCAGCGCCGCGGCGCTCACCCCGGCGCAGGCGGCCGTGCTCGCCAGCATGCTGCCGGCGCCGCGCCGGGTGGACCTCTCCAGCCCGTCCACGTGGCTGAAGCGCCGCTCGCGGCGGCTGCTCGACCGGATGCGCGCGGCCGGCCGGCTCACCGCCGAGCAGCACCTGTCGGCGAGCGCCGAGCTGGAGCGGATCCTGGCCGGCCCGGCGCCGCGCGACGACCGCGAGGAGCCGCCGGACGTCGTGGACGACGTGCCGGTCGCGGCGGTGCCGCGGGCGGAGCCGGTGCCCGCGGCCGCGGCGGCGGCCCCGGAGCCCGCGGCCGCAGAGGCGGCCGGCCCCGGCGAGCCGCGCTAGCCGCTCATCCGCGGGGCGCCCGGAACCACTCCAGCGTGCGGGCCAGGCCGTCCGCCAGCGGCACCTCGGGCCGCCAGCCGATCGCCCGCGCGGCGAGCGACGGGTCGATGCACGACCGGCGCTGCTCGCCCGGCCGCGCCGGCGCGTGCTCCGCGGGGCGATCCACGCCGGCGGCGCGCGCCAGGTGCGCGTAGAGCGCGTTCACGTCGGTCTCCACGCCGGTGCCGACGTTGAGCGGCCCGTCGTGGCGCCGCTCCGCCGCGAGCAGGTTCGCGCGCGCCACGTCGCCCACGAACACGTAGTCGCGGGTCTGGCCGCCGTCGCCGTACACGGTGCAGGGACGTCCCTCGAGCAGCCGCCCGCAGAAGATCGCCACCACGCCCGCCTCGCCGTGCGGGTCCTGGCGCGGCCCGTACACGTTCGCGTAGCGCAGCGCCGCCACCGGGATGCCCAGGGCCGCCCGGTAGACGCCCAGGTACAGCTCGCTCGCGGCCTTCGCCGCCCCGTAGTGCGAGACCGGCGCCTGCGGGTGCGTCTCGGGCGTGGGGATCACCGCCGTGTCGCCGTAGGTGGCGCCGCCGGAGGAGGCGAACAGGACGTGCTCCACCGAGCCCGCCGCGGCCGCTGCCTGCATGAGGTTGAGCAGGCCGCCCACGTTGACGTCGGCGTCGAAGCGCGGGTCCGCCATGGAGCGCCGCACGTCGATCTGCGCGGCGTGGTGGCAGATCACCTGCGGCCGCTCCTTGCGGACCGCCTCGGCCGCGGCGGCGCTGCGCACGTCCACCGGGTAGAAGCGCGCGCCCTGCGGCACGTTCTCGCGCTTGCCGCTGGAGAGATCGTCGAGGACCGCGACGTCCCAGCCCGCCTGCACGAACAGGTCTGCGATGGTGGAGCCGATGAACCCGGCCCCGCCGGTGATGAGGATGCGCTTGCCCATGGTGTGTCCCCCGCCCTCGCCGGTCAGACGTGCGCGCGGAACCAGTCGATGGTCCGGCGCATCCCTTCCTCGAACCCGATCCGCGGCGCCCAGCCGAGCCGCTCCCTCGCCCGCGTGAGATCGGGGCGCCGCACCCGCGGGTCGTCCTGCGGGAGCGGCCGGTGCTCGATGGGCACCGTTCGACCCACCAGCCGCTGCACGGCCTGCGCGAACTCGAGCACGGTCATCTCGTGGTCGTCGCCCACGTTCACCGGGTCCTGGCAGTCGCCGTGGAGCAGCCGCCAGATCGCCTCCACGTTGTCGTCCACGTAGCAGAAGCTGCGCGTCTGCGAGCCGTCGCCGAACACGGTGATGGGCTCGCCGCGGAGCGCCTGCGCCACGAACGTCGGCACCACCCGGCCGTCGTCGAGCCGCATGCGCGGCCCGTAGGTGTTGAAGATGCGCGCGATGCGGACCTGCACCTCGCGGTAGCGGCGGTACGCGACGGTGATGGCCTCGGCGAAGCGCTTGGCCTCGTCGTACACCGCGCGCGGGCCGACCGGGTTCACGTTCCCCCAGTAGCTCTCGCGCTGCGGGTGCTCGAGCGGGTCACCGTACACCTCGGAGGTGGACGAGAGCACGAACGGGGCGCCGCTGCGGCGCGCCAGCTCGAGCGCGTTCTCGACCCCGACCGAGCCGACGTGGAGCGTCTCGAACGGATGCCGGAGGTAGTCCACCGGCGACGCCGGGGAGGCGAAGTCCAGCACCGCGTCCACCCGGCCCGAGATGGCGAGCGGCGCGCAGACGTCGGCCTGGAGGAAGTCGAAGCGCGGCTCCCGGCCGAGGTGCTCGAGGTTGCGCAGCGTACCCGTGATGAGGTTGTCGACGCCGGTGACGCGCCACCCCTCCGCGAGGAAACGATCCGTGAGGTGGCTGCCGATGAACCCGGCCGCGCCGAGGATGACCGCTCGCTGTTCGCTCATGCCGCTCGCAATCTATTTCTTCGCCTCGCCCACGTCCTCGAGCGTCAGCTGGCCGGGCAGGGCCCCGCGGTACTTCTCCAGCACGAGGTCGATGCCCTGCCGGATGTACTCGGCGACCGGCACCTTGGTGCGGGCGTGGAGCAGCTTCAGCCGCTCGTCCTGCTCCGGGGTGATGTAGACCGTCGTGGAGATCTTCTTTCGCGCCATGGGAGCGAACCCTCGGGGACGGCTGCCTACGCGGCGCGAACGTATGTGACCGTCGATATAGTGTCAATTGGCGCAACCCGGGGCGAGCGACGGACGCCCCGGCCGCCCCGCGGACCCGTCCCGCGCGGGCGGGACGCGCGCGGCGGCCGTTCACGCAGGGTGCTGCGCCGGCACGGGGGGCGCAGGGGACGCGGGCATGCCCACCCCTCCCCTGCGCCGCAGCGACCGTCCCGCCCTGGGCGCCGCCCTCGCCGCGGCGCTGCTCGCCTCCGCCTGCGCCGCCGTGCCGCGCCTCCACCCCCGCGCCGCCGAGGAGGTCGAGCGCGGGTACCGCCACCTCGCGGACGGCGATCCCGAGCGCGCCGAGGTGGCGTTCGAGCACGCGCTCGCGTTCGACCCCGATTTTCCGGAGGCCGAGAACGGGCTGGCGGTGGTGGCGCGCGTTCGCGGCGACCTGCCCGAGGCGCGGCGGCGCCTGGAGCGGGCCCTGCGGCTGCGCTCCGACTTCCCGGAGGCCCACGCCAACCTGGGCGAGGCGCTGCTCGCCGGGGGCGACGCGCGGGCGGCCGAGGGCGCGCTGCGGGAGGCGCTGCGGCTCGACCCGGACCTCGCCGACGCGCGCCAGAACCTGGCGCGCGCGCTGCTCCGGCGGGCGCTCGCGCCGGGCGCGGACCGCGCCGCCGGGCTGGCCGCCGCGCGGCGGGAGCTCCTGCACCTGCTCGAGACCGACCCCGGACGCGCATCCGCGCACCACGAGCTCGCGCTCGTGGACTACCTGGAGGCGCGGTGGGCGGCGGCGGAGCGCGGCTACCGGCGCGCCGCCGAGCTCGCCCCCGCGTACCCCGAGGCGCTGCACGGGCTCTGCAATGCCCTGGTGCGGCTGGACCGCTGCGGCGAGGCGGTGGTCGCCTGCGCCCGGTGCCTCGAGGCCGCGCCCGGGCTGGAGGCGTGCCGGACGAGCCTGCGCGGCGCGACGGCGTGCGCCGCGGCCGCGACCGCGGGCCGCTGAAAAGGAACGCGCCGGGCCCGCGAAGGCCCGGCGCGCCGGTGCGGCGGAGGCGTCCCCTAGTTCCTGGGGCCGGCGAGCAGCTGCTTGCCGTAGGCGAAGCCGCGCTCGAACGCCTTCATGTTGAGGTCGATGGTGGCAGGCGGGACCGAGTCCTTCACCGCCTCGCGGGCGGCCCGCTCGGAGACGAGCCCGGTGATGGCAGTGAAGAAGCCCACCATCACGATGTTCAGCACCATCTTCTTGCCCAGCTCCTCCGCGATGCGCGTGGCCGGCACGGCGTACACCTTCACCGTCGAGGGCAGCCCGGTGGGCTTCACCAGGTCCTCCTCGATGATGAGCGTCCCGTCCTTGCGCAGCTCGGGCGAGAACTTGGCGAACGCGTCCTGGGACATCGCCACCATGAGGTGCGGGTTGTGGACGTACGGGTAGAGGATCGGCTCCGCGTCCACCACCACCTGCGCGCTGCAGGCCGACCCGCGCGCCTCGGGGCCGAACGCCTGCGTCAGGCAGGAGTGCTTGTCGTCGAACAGCGCGGCGGCCTTCCCGATGATGATGCCGCCCAGGATGACGCCCTGGCCGCCCAGCCCGCCGATCTTGATCTCCGTGGGACCCATGTCGTCTCTCCCGCTCACGCCCAGGCCGGCTTCTTGCCGGGGGACTCGTAGGGAACGTACTTGGCGCCGAGGACCTCGCTCATGCGGGCCTCCATCGCCTCGACGTTGGTGGGGCGCTCACGGTTCACGAAGGTCCCGACGACGATCTCCTTGCGGTAGTCGAGGTCGGTCTCGGTGGTGGGCGCGCCGTTCTTGATGACGCTCTTCTCCTTGTAGAACTTCATCTCGTCGAGCCCCTCGCCGAGCTTGTTGCGGCGCAGGTAGAGCGTCGGGCAGGGCGAGAGGATCTCGATGAAGCGGAAGCCCTTCTTGTTGAGGGCCTCGCCCATCGACTTGGCGAGCTGCTTCACGTGGTAGGAGGTCCAGCGCGCCACGTAGACCCCACCGCAGGAGTCCACCAGGCGCGGCAGGTTGAACGTCTCCTCGTAGGCGCCGTACGGCGTGGTGGAGGCCACCGCGGTCTGGAACGTGGTGGGCGTGACCTGGCCGCCGGTCATGCCGTACGTGAAGTTGTTCACGCACACGACCAGCATGTCCACGTTGCGGCGGGCGGCGTGGATGAGGTGGTTGCCGCCGATGGCCGACAGGTCGCCGTCGCCGGAGTAGACCACCACCTTCAGGTCCGGGTTCGCCATCTGCAGGCCGGTCGCGAACGGGATGGCGCGGCCGTGCGTGGTGTGGAACGAGTCGAGGTTCAGGTAGCCCGCCACGCGGCCGGTGCAGCCGATGCCGGAGACGATGGCGACCTTGTCGAGGTCGAAGCCGGAGCCGTCGAGCGCGCGGGTGAAGCAGTTCACCGTGGTGCCGATGCCGCAGCCGGGGCACCAGATGGACGGCAGCCGCTCGGTCCGGAGGTACTTCGAGGTCGGGTTGGGCTTGACAGGCTCGCTCATCGCACGGACTCCAGGATCTTGTTCAGGATGGTCTCGGGGTTGTGGACCGTGCCGCCGACGTGCGGCACCGGCACGACCTTGGTGCGGCCCGCCACCACCCGCTCCACCTCGAGGGCCATCTGGCCGAGGTTGAGCTCGGGCACGACGAACGCCTTCACCTTCTTCGACAGCTCCGCGATCTGCTTCTCGGGGAACGGCCAGGCGGTGATGAGCCGGAACGAGCCGACCTTGACGCCCTGCTCGCGCGCCGCCTTGATGGCGCGCTCCGCCACGCGGGAGGTGATGCCGAAGCTCACCACCACCACGTCGGCGCCGTCGAGGTCCTTCTCCTCCCAGCGCACGATGCGATCGGCGTTCTCGACGATCTTGTCCTGCAGCCGGAGCTGCATCTTCTCGTGCGTCGGCACGTTCATGGCCGGGTAGCCGCGCTCGTCGTGGGTGAGGCCGGTCACGTGGATCCGGTAGCCGTCGCCCGCCTTCACCATCTCCGGGACCATGCTGCCGTTCTGGGCCTCGAACAGCTTGAAGCCCTCGCCCGGCTTCTTCTTGGTGTAGCGGCGCTCGCTGACCTTGATCTGCTCGGCGGGCGGGATGACCACCTTCTCGGTCATGTGCCCGACCACCTCGTCGAGCATCACCAGCACCGGGACGCGGAACTCCTCGGCCAGGTTGAACGCCTCGACGGTGAGGTCGAAGCACTCCTGCGGGGAGTTCGGGCAGAGCGCGATGAGGCGGTAGTCGCCGTGCGAGCCGAAGCGGGCCTGCATCATGTCGCCCTGGGCCGGCTGCGTGGGCAGGCCGGTGGACGGGCCGGCGCGCTGCACGTTGATGTAGACGCAGGGGGTCTCGGTGATGGCGGCGTAGCCGATGTGCTCCATCATCAGCGAGAAGCCCGGGCCGGAGGTGACGGTGCAGGCCTTGGCGCCGCCCCAGACCGCGCCGAGCAGCGCGATGGAGGCGCCCAGCTCGTCCTCGAGCTGGATGAAGCGGCCGCCCACGCGGGGGAAGCGCGCGGAGAGGCGCTCGACCACCTCGGTCGAGGGCGTGATGGGGTAGCCGGAGGCGAAGCGGCAGCCGGCGGCGATGGCGCCCTCGCTGCAGGCGTGGTCGCCGTCCAGGTAGTGGCTGCCGGTGAGGGTGCCGGACGAGTTCGCGTTGGACATGTCTCTTCGGGCCTCCTAGGCCGCAACCTGCTCGAGCTTCTCGCGGTAGCCGTAGATCGAGAAATCGGGGCAGAAGTGACCGCACATGTCGCAGCCGTTGCACAGCTCCGGCTTCGCCAGGAACGGCGGGTGGTAGCCCTTGGCGTTGTAGTCGCTCTCCAGCTCGAGCGCGCCCAGCGGGCAGAACTCCACGCAGAACGCGCACCCCTTGCAAGTCTCGCGGTTGATCACCACGACGCCGCGAAACTTCTTGTCCTTCTTCGCGGCAGGCGAAGTCGCACTCATGCTCCGGTCCTCGGTGCCCGGTCGGCCGGGCGTTTGAGAGAGAGCGCTCTCGTACCAGACCGGGGCGTGCCGTCATTGGACCGCGATCAATCTTTGGCAAATTCCCGACGATTTCCGCGAATCTCGGACAAAATGCACCCATTCAATCGATTTTCCGGCGCGCTCACCCACCGTGAACGACGGCGGCCCGCGCCGCCCGCTCGCCGCCGCGGATACAGCGCTTTTCGCCGCGCGGCTTCGTGCACCGGATCGGTCCACGTCCGCCGCGGCGCGCGCGGGCGCCGGACGCACGAAGGCCGGCGCCCGGGCGGGCGCCGGCCTCCTCGTTCCACGGATCGGG
This sequence comes from Anaeromyxobacter dehalogenans 2CP-1, assembly GCF_000022145.1. Taxonomy (NCBI): domain Bacteria; kingdom Pseudomonadati; phylum Myxococcota; class Myxococcia; order Myxococcales; family Anaeromyxobacteraceae; genus Anaeromyxobacter; species Anaeromyxobacter dehalogenans. Next base: position 2,258,442 of record NC_011891.1, on the reverse strand, counting down.
TCGGCCCTGGCCTACTTGATGGTCCAGGTGTCGTTGCCGGCGAGCAGCTTGCCGAGCTGCCCCGCGCCCGGCTTCGCCTTGGCGGCGTCGATCATCTCCCAGGTCATCTCCTCGCAGGTGGCCTTCTGGACGTTGCGGAAGATGCCGATGGGCGTCGGGAACCCGGCCTTGTCCGCCAGGCCCGCCAGCATGAACGCGATGGTCGGATCCTCGCGGGTCGCGTCGTGCACCAGGATGTCCTTCTCGGTGACGCCGTTCTCGCCGAGGACGACGACCTCGAGCTCGCCGCGCTGGTGGTTGATGCGGATGCCCTTCTTGTTGTCCTTGCCGAACAGGAGCGGCTTGCCCTGCTCCATGCGGAGCTGCGCCTCGGCCTTGTTCGCCTTCTCGGTGATGAAGGTGTAGGCGCCGTCGTTGAACACCGGGCAGTTCTGGAAGACCTCGACGAACGTGCTGCCCTTGTGCTCGGCCGCCGCCTTCAGCACGCCGCCCATGTGCACGCCCTCCACGTCGATGGCGCGCGCCACGAACGTCGCCCCGGCGCCGAGCGCGAGCAGCGGCGGGTTGAACGGGTAGTCCGGCGAGCCGTCCGGCGTGGACTTGGTCTTCTTGTGCAGCTCCGACGTCGGCGAGACCTGACCCTTGGTCAGGCCGTAGATGCGGTTGTTGAACATGACCAGCTTCATGTCCAGGTTGCGCCGCATCGCGTGGATGAAGTGGTTGCCGCCGATGGCGAGCGCGTCGCCGTCGCCGGTCATGATCCACACCTGCAGCTCGGGCCGGGAGACCTTCAGCCCCGAGGCGAAGGACGGCGCGCGGCCGTGCAGCGTGTGCATCCCGTAGTTGTTCATGTAGTACGGGAAGCGCGAGCTGCAGCCGATGCCGGACACGAAGACGATGTTCTCGCGCTTCACGCCGACCGAGGGCAGCGTCTTCTGGATCTGGTTGATGATGGAGTAGTCGCCGCAGCCCGGGCACCAGCGCGGATCGACGCCCGACTCGAAGTCCTTCTTGGTGTAGACCGGCAGCGCCGCGGTGACCGTCTGACCGTTCGTGCTCATGTGTTCCTCGTTCCTTTCCGGGCGGCCTACAGGGCCTCGGTGACCTTGGCGACCAGGTCGTGGATCTTGATCGGCTTGCCGTTGATCCGGTTGTACTGGAGCGGATCGACGCCCGGGAACATGCCGCGCAGGTAGAAGGCCAGCTGCCCGCCGTTCACCTCGGGCACGAGCACCTTCTTGAAGCTCCGCAGCACCTCGCCGAGGTTCTTCGGCAGCGGGTTCAGCCAGCGCAGGTGGACGTGGGAGACCTTCTTCCCGGCCGCCTGCAGCGCCTCGGCGGCGCCGCGGACCGAGCCGAACGTGCCGCCCCAGGACACGAGCAGCAGCTCCCCGCGCTTCTCGCCGTACACCTCGACGTCCGGCACGTCCTCGACCACGTTCCGGACCTTCTGGGCGCGGGTGAGGACCATCTTCTCGTGGTTGTTGCCGTCGTACGACACCATGCCCGAGAGCGCGTCCTTCTCCAGGCCGCCGACGCGGTGCTCGAGGCCGGCCGTGCCCGGGATGGCCCAGGGGCGGATGAGCTTGTCGTCGCGCAGGTACGGCATGTACTGCGTGCCGTTCGCGTAGTTCTTCTCGGTCTGGTACTTCACCGTGAGCTTGGGCAGCTCGTCCGGGGACGGGACGCGGAACGGCTCGGAGCCGTTCGCGAGGTAGCCGTCGGTGAGCAGCAGCACCGGCGTCATCCACTTCGTCGCGATCTTCATCGCCTCGATGGCCGACCAGAAGCAGTCGGCCGCGCTCTGCGCCGCGATGACCGGCATGGGCGACTCGCCGTGGCGCCCGAACAGCGCCTGGAGCAGGTCGGCCTGCTCGGTCTTGGTGGGCATGCCGGTGGAGGGGCCGCCGCGCTGCACGTCCACGATCACGAGCGGGAGCTCGGTGATCACCGCGAGGCCCATCATCTCGGACTTGAGCGCGAGGCCCGGGCCGGAGGTGCTGGTGCAGGCGAGCGCGCCGCCGAAGGCCGCGCCGATGGCCGAGCCGATGCCGGCGATCTCGTCCTCGGCCTGGTAGGTGACGACGCCGTACTCCTTGAACTTCGCCATCTCCTGCAGGATCTCGGTGGCGGGCGTGATGGGGTAGCTGCCCAGGAACACCGTGCGCCCGGTCAGCTGCGCCACCGTGGCGAAGCCGAGCGCGGTGGCGAAGTTGCCGGTCACGTTGCGGTAGGTGCCCGGCGCGAGCTTCGAGGCCGGCACCTGGTACCGCTCGTGGAAGAGCTCGGAGGTCTCGCCGAACACGTGGCCCGCCATGAAGACCTTGGCGTTCGCGTCCGCGAACTCGGGCTTCTTCGCGAACTTCCGCTTGATCGACGCGAGCTGCGGATCGATCGGGCGGCTGTAGAGCCAGTACATCAGGCCGAGCGCGAAGAAGTTCTTGCAGCGCGCGACCTCCTTCGACGACAGGCCCGTCCCCTCCAGCGCCGCCTCGGTGAGCTTGTTCATGTCCACGAGGACGACCCGGTAGTTCGACTGCAGCGCGGCGTCCTCGAGCGGGTTCGACTTGTAGTTCGCCTTCTCGAGGTTCGACTCGGTGAAGGCGCCCGCGTTCACGATCAGCATGCCGCCGTGGCGTAGATCGGCCAGGTTCGTCTTGAGCGCGGCCGGGTTCATCGCGACGAGCACGTCCGGCTGGTCGCCCGGGGTGAGGACCTCGTTCGCGCCGAACGAGAGCTGGAAGCCGGAGACGCCGAACAGCGAGCCCGCGGGGGCGCGGATCTCGGCGGGGTAATCGGGGAAGGTCGCGAGGTCGTTGCCGGCCAGCGCGTTGGCCTTGGTGAACTCGGTGCCGGTGAGCTGCATGCCGTCGCCCGAGTCGCCGACGAAGCGGATCGTGACGGTTTCGACCTGCTCGACCTTGTGCTTGGCCGTCTGTGTGGACATGTCGCCCTTCGTCTCCCTGTGAGGTGCCTGCCTGCTGTGACCGTGCGTGCGCCTGCCGGATCCCGCCGCGCCGCTGGATGTACCCTCGGCGCGCCCCGCCAATTCCTGACGGGGATCTAAAATGGGGCCACAGCTATGCCGGACCGCGGCATGGCTTGTCAAGCCGACCTGATGAGCCAACGCCGCGAAACGACTCGGTTTATTGTGGACCGGACCCGTCCCCAATACCTGCGGTGCGGCGATCTGGCGCAAAGAACCGAGCCACCTCAGCGACTTGCGCGGGGTCAACCCCGACGGGCCTCGCTCCCGGCGACTCCAAGGGGCACGCGGCGCGGCGCGATCGCCGGCGCATGGCCCGCACCGACCGTGCCTCGATGGCGTCAGCGCTCCGGGAAGATCTTCCCCGGGTTCAGGATGCCGAGCGGGTCGAACGCGGCCTTGAGCCGGCGCTCCAGCGCGACCACCTCGGCGCCCTGCTCGTACTCGAGGAAGTCGCGCTTGGCGACGCCGACGCCATGCTCGCCGGTGATGGTGCCCCCCAGGTCCACCGCGTCGCGCAGGATGGCCGCCACCGCCTCGTCCACCTTCGGGCGCTCCTCGGGCCGGTCGAACAGGACGTTGCAGTGCAGGTTCCCGTCGCCGGCGTGGCCGTAGGTCGCGACGGTGAGCCCGAGCCGTCCGCCCACCGCCTTGGCCCGCGCGATCATCTCCGGGATCCTCGAGCGCGGGACCGCGACGTCCTCGGAGAGCTTCAGCGGGTGCAGCGCCTTCAGGTTCACCGACAGGTAACGGCGCGTCTCCCACACGTCGCGCCGCTGCGCCTCGTTCTGCGCCACGATCACGTCGCCCTGCGCGTGCACCTGGACCTTCTCGGCCAGCCGCACGATCTCGGCGAACACCTGCTCCTCGTCGTTGCCGTCGGTCTCCACCAGCAGCGCCGCGCCGGCGCCGGGCGGGAAGCGGTAGGGCGAGGTCTTCGCGGCGGCGGCCAGCGAGACGTCGTCGAGCAGCTCCAGGCAGCGGGGCAGGATGCCGCCCTGCAGCACCTCGTTCACCGCGCGCGCCGCCTCCGCCACCGAGGCGAACACCACCAGCGCGGTGGCCACGTGGCGCGGGCGGGGCAGCAGCTTCAGCGTCGCCTCGGTCACGATCCCGAGCGTCCCCTCGCTGCCCACCAGCAGCGCGGTGAGGTCGTAGCCGGCCACGCCCTTGATGCTGCGCTTGCCCAGCCGCAGGATCTCGCCGGTGGGGAGCACGGCGGTGAGGCCCAGCACGTACTCGCGGGTGACGCCGTACTTCAGCGCGCGCGGGCCGCCGGCGTTCTCCGCCACGTTCCCGCCGATGGTGCACATCTCCAGCGAGTTCGGGTCGGGCGGGTAGAACAGCCCGTGCCGCTCCACCTCGGCCTGGAGCACGCCGGTCACCACCGCCGGCTGCACCCGCGCCACCAGGTCCTCCGGCGAGATCTCCAGGATCCGGTTCATGCGCTCGAGCGAGACGGCGATCCCGCCGTGCAGCGCCAGCACGCCGCCGGACTTGCCGCTGCGCGCCGCGACCGGGATCACCGGCACGCGGTGCCGGCTCGCGATGGCGAAGATCGCGCGGATCTCCTCGGCGGACTCCACCAGCACCGCCGCGTCCGGCGGCCGCGCGCCCAGGTCGGACTCGTCCCGCCCGTAGGCCTCCAGCCGCCCGGGATCGCGCACCAGCCGCTCGCGCGGGAACGCGGCCTCGAGCTCGCGCAGCGCGGCGTCGCGGGCGGCGGTCATCCGTACACCTCCAGGTTGGCGCCGGTGATGGCGTCGGGCGCGTCCAGCGCCGCGAACACGACCACGCGCGCGACCTCGTCCGCGCTCATCCGCGGCGGGAACGGCGTGCGGGCCAGCATCTCGGTGTCGGTGGAGCCCGGCGACACCGCCACGCACTGCACGCCGTGGTCGCGCAGCTCCTCCGCCAGGCAGCGGGTGAGCCCGATGAGCCCCCACTTCGACGCGTTGTAGGCGGCCGCCTCGGCGGTGCCGATGGTGCCGGAGATGGAGGCGACGTTCACGATCCGTCCCCTCCCCCGCGCCTTCATGCCCGGGATGGCCGCGCGCGCGCACAGGAACGGCCCGACCAGGTTGACGTCCAGCACCTCGCGGAACGTCTCCGGCGCGGTGTGCTCGGCGAGCCCGCGGGCCAGGATCCCGGCGCCGTTCACCAGCACGTCGACCGGTCCGAGCGCCGCCTCGTGGCCGGCCACCAGCCGCTCCACCGCGGCCGCGCTGCGCACGTCGCCAGCCACCGCCCGCGCCGCCCCACCCTCCGCCACCACCGCGCGCACCTGCGCCTCGGTCCGGGCGAACACCGTGACGCGCAGGCCGCGCGCGGTGAGCGCCCGCGCCACCGCCGCGCCGATGCCGCGGCCGCCGCCGGTGACGATGGCGGTCCGCCCGGCGGTCATCGCGCCCTCGGGCCCGCCCCGCGGACCCGCCCGCGCCGCGCGCCGCGGCGGGCCGGCCGCGGGCCGTCCGCGCGCGCGATGGCCTGGGCGAAGCTGCGCCGGGCCACGCCGCTCCGCGCCAGCGCCCCGGCGAAGCCCTCGGCGTGCGCGCGGGCGCGGGCGCGCCGCTCGCCGCGCACGGTCAGGCACAGGTGCTCGGCGTCGAGCACGCACCCCGCGCCGCGCGCGCCGAGGTGCTCCACCAGCGCGTCGGCCACCGACTGCGCCAGGTCCTCCGCGAGCACCAGCCGGTGCGCGAGGCAGTCCACCAGGCGCACCAGCTGCCCGAAGCCCACCACCCTGCCGCCGGGCAGGTACGCGACGTGCGCGACGCCGCGCGAGGGCAGCAGGTGGTGCGGGCAGACGGAGTGGAAGTCGATGCCGGTGAGCGTCACCAGCGCGCGGCCGGCGCTCGGCATGGCGTCGGCCAGCACCTCGGCCGGCTCGATCCGGTAGCCGTCCACCAGGTCCTCGAGCCAGGCCTCCGCCACGCGGCGCGGGGTGCCGGCCAGCTCGGGCGAGGCCCGCACCTCCGGCGGCAGCCCCAGCGCGTCGAGGAAGCGGGCGGTCGCCTCGGCGGCGGCCGGGGCCGAGGCGCGCGGGCGGGCCGGCCGCAGGGCGCGGAGCCTAGCGGCCACCCGGCCCCCGGTACGTCACGCACGAGTCCGGGATCTCGTAGAGCCGGATCTCGCACAGGCCGGGCAGGTGCGGCTCGAGCACCTCCCACACCCAGCGGGCGATGTTCTCGGCGGTGGGGTTGTCGAGGACGTCGTTCAGCGTGCGGTGGTCCACGCGCGCGAGCACGTGCTCCTGCACGATCCGCTTCACGTCCCCGAAGTCGGCGATCATCCCGGTCGCGGGATCGACCTCGCCCTCCAGGGCGACGAAGAACCGGTAGTTGTGGCCGTGCATGCGGAAGCACGGGCCCTCGTAGCGCGGCAGGCGGTGCGCGGCGGCGAAGTAGAACTCGACGTCGAGCCGCATGCGCCGGCGGTCGGTGTAGTCGATGGGCGCCATCGGTGTCCTCGTTATAGCTCCACTTCGAGGTCCCCGCCCTCGCCGACGTGCACGGGGAACGTGCGCACCGACGCCTCGGGGAACTCCGGGCAGGCGCCGGTGGCCAGCTGGAAGGGCCAGGCGTGGAGCGGGCAGTACACCACCTCGCCGCGCACGTCGCCGAACGCGAGCGCCGCGCCGCGGTGGGGGCAGACGTTGTCGAGCGCGTGCACGCGCTCGCCGCGCCGGAACAGGGCGATCTCCAGGCCCTCGATCTCGACCAGCCACCCGTGCCCGTCGGGCAGGTCCTGGAGGCGTCCGACGCGGTGTCTCACGGGCCGGGATCTACGGCGCGCCCGCCCGCCCCGCCGGGGAATCGCCCGTCCGTTCGCCCCCTTCCGCGGAGCGCACGGCGCAACGGGCCCACCTGCACGCACCGGCCGGGGCTGCGCGTCCCCTCGCAGCAGGACAGGCGGGGGCGTAACGGTCCTCCGCGGTGGCCGTCTTGTCAGCGGGGAGGGAAGCCACGTGGAACGCAACCGCACGATCGTCATCGAGGCCGATCCGGAGCGCCGCCAGCAGCTCTCGCAGCTGCTCGTCGCGTCCGGGTTCGACGTCACCATCTCTGCGGACCTCGCCGCCGCGCTCCTCGAGGCCGCCCGGGCCGCGCCGTCGGCCGATGGCCAGCCGGCGCGCCGGCCCACGCTGTCGGAGATCGAGCGGCGCTACGCGCGCGAGGTCCTGCGCGCCACCGGCGGGAACAAGACGCGCGCGGCCGAGATCCTGGGCATCGACCGCAAGACGCTCTACCGGCTCATCGGCGCGGTCCCGGTGCGGCAGCCCGACGCGGTCGCGCCGGTGAACGGCGTGGACGCGCCGGCGGCGGCCGCCGGCCGCGTCAACGGTATCTGAGGGGCTGGCGACCGGGGGCGGGGGCGCTACTCGTCGCCCTCGCCCTCCTCGTCGTCGTCGTCGTCCGCGCCCTCGGTGGTCTCGTCGGAGACCTCGCCGTTGAGCGCGTTCTTCAGCACCTGGCTCGGGCGGAACGTCAGCACGCGGCGCGCGCTGATCTCGATCTCCTCGCCGGTCTGCGGGTTGCGGCCGACGCGGGACTTCTTGTCCCGCACGATGAAGTTGCCGAAGCCGCTGATCTTGATCTTCTCGCCGCGTTCGAGCGTCTCCTTGATGGTGTCGAAGACCATCTCGACGATCTCGGCGGCCTCCTTCTTGGAGAAGCCCACCTTCTCGTAGACGCTCTCGATGATGTCGGCCTTGGTCACGGTGTCGCTCCCATCCCCGCGGGCGGCGTCGGCTAAGTCCCGAATTCGTTAGCCTATTTGCCCCAACGTGTCAAACCTTCGCTAGCGCCCCGCGGGCGATCCGCCGCGCTCGGCCGGCGGCTTCGCGCCGCCGGCCGCCTCGAGCTCGTCGCGAGCGCGCTCGCGCGCGGGCCGGGTGGGCTCGCCCGCCGCGTCCAGCGTGCGGCGCACCTCGTCCGCGCCCGGGCCAGGGACCACCGGCTCGCCGGCCGGGTCGCGCCCGACGCCGGCGGTGAGCGCCAGCACCACCCCGCTCGCCGCCACGGCGATCGTCGCCAGCACCAGCCCCGCGGCGGCGACGCGGCGGGCGCCGCCCTGGACCAGCGCGCGGATGCAGAGCACGAGGGAGACGAGCCCGACCACCAGCCCGAACGGCGCGGCGAGCGGGTTCCACGACGCGAACGCCGCCGCGAGCGCGAACGCCGCCGCTGCCCAGGCGCGCCGGCCCGCGGGCGTCACGCTATCCCCGGAGCTCCGCCCCGACGCGCTCGCGCAGCCGCGCCACGATGCGCGCGTGCGCGGCGTCCGCCTCGGCGTCGGTGAGCGTGCGGTCCGGCGCGCGGTAGGTGATGGCGAGCGCGAGGTTCTTGCGCCCCGCCGGCAGCGGCGCGCCCTTGTACACGTCGAACAGGATCACCGCCTCGACGAGCGGCTCCTCGCGCACCAGCACCTCCACGGCGGCGGCGGTCACCGCATCCTCCACCACCACCGCCACGTCGCGGAGCACCGCCGGGAGCCTCGGGATGGGCCGGTACTGCGGCACCAGCCGCGCGGCCGCGAGCAGCGCGTCCAGCGAGAGCCGGAACGCGAGCACGCCGCGCGGGAGCTCGAACGCCTCGGCGACCCGGGGGTGCAGCTCGCCGAGCTCGCCCAGCGCCGCGCCGCCCGGCGCGCGGAGCGCCGCCGAGGTGCGCGGGTGCAGCCAGCCGGGCCCCGGTGCGGACCAGGACGCCTCCACCCCGAGCGCCTCCAGCAGCCCCTGCACCGCCGCCTTGGCGTCGTGGAAGTCGGCGACGTCGCCGCCCACCGCCCAGCCCACCGGGCTGCGCCGCCCCAGCAGGACGCCGGCGACCTCGGTGGCCTCGTGGCCGGGCGAGTCCCCGGCGGCCCCGGCCGCGCGCGGGCCGTAGGCGCGGGCGATCTCGTACAGGCGCACGTCCTCGACCCGCTGCCGCCGGTTGTGCGCGGCGTTGCGGAGCAGCGACGGCACCAGGCTGGTGCGCATCACCGCCAGGTCGGCGCTGATGGGGTTCCGGAGCGCGATGCCGCCGGCGGCGAGCCCGCCGGCGAGCGGCTCGAGGTCGCGCGCCGCCACGAAGCTGAAGTTCACCGCCTCGCTGAACCCGGCCGCCTCCAGCGCGGCGCGGGCGCGGCCCACCCCCTGCGCCTCGGCGGACTCGGCCGGCGTGCGCACGGCGGGGCCGGGGAGCGTCTCGGGGATGGCGTCGTAGCCCAGCGTCCGGACGATCTCCTCGACCAGGTCCTCCTCGATCGAGACGTCCACGCGCCAGCTCGGCACGCCGAAGCTCACCGCGTCGCCGTCGCTGGCGCGCTCCTCGAAGCCCAGCGAGAGCAGGATGCGGCGGGCGTCCTCGCGGCTCACCGGCATGCCCAGCACCTGCGCCGGGCGATCCCAGCGCATGCGCACCTCGGGCGAGGCGACCTCGCGCGCCTTCGCGTCCACCACCCCGGCGCGCACCGTCCCGCCGGACAGCCCGGCGATGAGCGCCGCGCAGCGATCCAGCGCCGGGATCACCATCCCCGGGTCGGCGCCGCGCTCGAAGCGGTAGGACGCCTCGCTCTTCAGGCCGTGACGGCGCGAGGTCCGGCGCACGCCGCTCGGCGCGAACCAGGCCGACTCCAGCAGCACGCGGGTGGTGCCGCCGGAGATCTCCGAGTCGCCGCCGCCCATCACGCCCGCGAGCGCGCTGCCGCGGTCGCGATCGGCGATGAGCAGGTCGTCCGGCTCGAGCGCCCGGTCCTTCCCGTCGAGCGTGGTGATCCGCTCGCCCGGCCGCGCGGTGCGGACCACGATCTCGTGGCCGGCCACCTCGTCGAGGTCGAACGCGTGCAGCGGGTGCCCGAGCTCGAGCAGCACGTAGTTCGTCGCGTCCACCACGTTGGAGATGGAGCGGATGCCGCAGCGCTCCAGCCGCTGCGCGAGCCAGGTCGGGGACGGGCCGATCTTCACGCCCTCCACCACGCGCGCGGCGTAGCGGGCGCACTTCTCCGGCGCCTCGATCCGGACCTTCACCGCGTCGGCCGCGGCGCCGCCGCCCTCCACCAGCCCCGGCCTCGGCAGCCGGACCTTCTGGCCCAGCAGCGCCGCCACCTCGCGGGCGATGCCCACGTGCGAGAGCGCGTCCGGCCGGTTCGGGGTGACGTTCACCTCGAACAGCACGTCGTCGAGGCCGAGCGCCTCGCCGATGGGCGTGCCCGGGACCGTGCCGGGCGGGAGGATGAGCAGGCCGGTCGCGTCGGCGGAGAGCCCGAGCTCGCGCGCCGAGCAGAGCATCCCGAAGGACTCCACCCCGCGCAGCTTCGCCTTGGAGATCTTCGTGCCGCCGGGCAGCTCGGCGCCCACCGTGGCGAGCGGGACCACGTCGCCCACCTGGTAGTTCTTCGCGCCGCACACCACCTGCAGCGGCTCGCCGCCGCCCGCGTCGACCCGGGTCACCGAGAGCTTCTCGGCGTTGGGGTGCGGCTCGGAGGCGGCGATGCGCGCCGCCACCACGCCCTTCAGCCCCGCGCCGGTGCGCTCCACCGCCTCGATCTCGAAGCCCACGGCGGTGAGGCGCCGCGCCAGCTCCTCGGGCGCGGGCAGGTCCACGTACTCCGATAGCCACTTGAGCGAGATGCGCACGGCGTTCTCAGAACTGTTCGAGGAAGCGGAGGTCGTTCTCGAAGTACAGGCGCAGGTCGTCGATGCCGTAGCGGAGCATCGCCATGCGCTCGACCCCCATGCCGAAGGCGAAGCCGGTGAAGCGGCGCGGATCCACGCCGCCGTTCTCGAGCACGCGCGGGTGGACCATGCCGGCGCCGAGCACCTCCAGCCAGCCGGTCTCCTTGCACGTGCCGCAGCGCTTGCCGTCCTTGCGCCCGGTGCCGCCGCAGATCGAGCACGACACGTCCACCTCGGCGCTCGGCTCGGTGAACGGGAAGTAGCTGGGCCGGAAGCGCGTGCGGGTGCCCGGGCCGAAGTAGGCGCGGGCGAACGCCGCCAGGGTGCCCTTCAGGTCGGCGAAGGTGATGCCCTCGTCCACGCACAGCCCCTCGATCTGGTGGAACATGGGCGAGTGGGTCTGGTCGTAGTCCGACCGGTAGACGCGGCCCGGGCAGATGATGCGGATGGGCGGTCCGCCGATCCGCTTCATGGCGCGGATCTGCACCGGCGAGGTGTGCGTGCGGAGCAGCACCGCCCCCGGCCTCGCGGGCCCGCCCGGCGCAACGCCGGTGCGCCCGCCCGGCGACAGGGTGGACTCGTCCACGTAGAACGTGTCCTGCATGTCGCGCGCGGGGTGGTCCGGCGGGATGTTGAGCGCCTCGAAGTTGTACCAGTCGAGCTCGATCTCCGGCCCGCTCGCGACCTCGTAGCCGAGGCGCGCGAAGATGGCGGAGATGTCCTCGGTGGCGCGCGTGACGGGGTGCCGGTGCCCGCGCGGCAGGAGCCGGCGGCCGGACAGCGTCACGTCCATGGGCGGGCCGGCGAGCTCGGCCTCGAGCGCGCGCGCGGCGACGCCGCGCGCGGCGCCGGCGAGCAGCGCCTCGACCTCGTCGCGGACGCGGTTCGCGACCTCGCCGACGCGCGGGCGCTCCTCGGCGGGGAGCTGCCCCATGCCCCGGAGGACCTGGGACAGCTCGCCCTTCTTGCCGAGGAAGCGGACGCGGAGCTCCTCGAGCCCCTTCTCGTCCGCGGCGGAGGCGATGGCTTCACGGGCGCTCCGTGCGAGCGCCTCGAGCTGCGAGAGCAGGTCGGCCATCGGACCCCTCCCCTACGCCTGGGCGGTCTTGACGATGGCGGCGAAGTCGCCCGGGAGGGCGAGCGCGAGATCGGCGAGGATCTTGCGGTCGATCTCGATGCCGGCCTTGCGGAGCGCGGCGACCAGCTTCGAGTAGGTGGTGCCGTTCTGGCGGGCGGCCGCGTTGATGCGGACGATCCAGAGCGCCCGGAACTCGCGCCGCTTCAGCCGGCGATCGCGGGTCGAGTAGTTGAGGGCGCGCTCCACCGCCTGGTTCGCGCGGCGGTAGCAGTTCTTGCGACGGCCACGGAAGCCCTTCGCGAGCTTGAGGACGCGATTGCGACGGCGACGGGCCTTGAATCCCTTCTTGACGCGCATCTTCCTTCTCCTTGCCGGCGGGAGGCACGTCGGCCCGTCACGCTGCGTGACGGGCCGGGTACGCTTCGGAACCCCGCTTGGGCGTTACGGCTTCTCCGGCCCTAGCGGGCGTACGGGAAGCACTCCTTGATCTTCTTCTCGTCCATCGGCGTGAGGTGATCGGTCCCGCGCAGGTGGCGCTTCTGCTTCTTGGTCTTGCCGAACGTGGCGAGGTGGCGGACGCCGGCGCGGCGGAACTTCACCTTGCCGCTCTTCTTCGGCACGAAGCGCTTCTTGGCGCCGCTCTTGGTCTTCAGCTTGGGCATGGGTCCTGTCGCTTCCTGTTCGCTGCTGCGTCGTGCGCCGCGCCTGCGCGCGGCGGTGCTGTCTATCTCTGTGCCGCCGGGTCCGCGGCGGTCGGCGCGGGCGCCGGGGCGGCGGGAGCCGGGGCCGGCGCGGGCGCGCCGGCGGCGGGGGCAGCGGCGGGCGCCGCGGCGGCCGCGGCCTTGGCCTTGTCGCGCTGGGACTGGAGCATCTTCGGGTTCGGCGCGAGGATCATGAACATCTGGCGCCCTTCCATGCGGGGCGCCGACTCGATGACCGCCACGTCGCGCAGATCCTCGATCACCCGCTGCAGGACCTTCTGGCCCAGCTCGCGGTGGGACATCTCGCGCCCGCGGAACATCACGGTGATGCGCGCCTTGTTCGCCTCGCCGAGGAACGCGCGCACCTTCTTGATCTTGGTGTCGTAGTCGTGCTCCTCCGTGCGCGGGCGGAGCTTCACTTCCTTGAGCTGCACCACGACCTGCTTCTTCTTGGCCTCGTTCTGCTTCTTCTTCTCGAGGTACTTGAAGCGGCCGTAGTCCATGATCTTGCAGACGGGCGGCTTCGCCATCGGGCTGACCTCGACGAGGTCCATGCCCAGCTCCTGCGCGCGCGCCAGCGCCTGGTCGATCGGGAGCACGCCGAGCTGCTCGCCCTCGGCCCCGATGACGCGTACCTCGCGGGCCTTGATGCGGCGGTTGGTGCGCGCATCGCGGCTGCCGCCGCCGCCCCGCGGATCTCTGTGCTGGATCGCCATGCTCCTCCGGCCCTCGGAAAAAGACGCTGTAGAATAAGGATTTCGGCCGCAATGTCAACGCGGCCGTGCGCCCGTGCGCGCGCGTCCCCTTCCCCTCGTGCGGGAAGGGGACGGCGCGACGGGTCCTAGCGGCTGCCCGGGTCCGACGAGTCCTTCTTCGCCTCGCGGATCCAGCTCATCATGTCGCGGAGGCGCTTGCCCACCTCCTCGATGGGATGAGCGGCCTCGGCGGCGCGGTAGCGGGCCATGGTGGGACCGCCCGCCTGGTTCTCGAGGATGAACTCCTTGGCGAAGTGGCCGCCCTGGATCTCCTTGAGGATCTTCCGCATCTCGTCCTTGGAACGGCCGTCCACCACCCGCGGACCGCGGGTGTAGTCGCCGTACTCCGCCGTGTCGGAGATGGAGTGGCGCATCCAGGCCAGGCCGCCCTCGTACATGAGGTCCACGATGAGCTTCAGCTCGTGGAGGCACTCGAAGTAGGCGCTCTCCGGCTGGTAGCCGGCCTCGACCAGCACCTCGAACCCGTTCTTCACCAGCGCCGCCGCGCCGCCGCACAGCACGGCCTGCTCGCCGAACAGGTCGGTCTCGGTCTCCTCCTTGAACGTGGTCTCGAGCACGCCGGCGCGGGTGCAGCCGATGCCGCGGGCGTAGGCGAGGCCGACGGCCTTGGCCTGGCCGGTCGCGTCCTGGTGGACCGCGACGAGGCCGGGGATGCCGCGGCCGTCCTGGTACTGGCGGCGGACCATGTGGCCCGGGCCCTTCGGCGCGACCAGGAGCACGTCCACGTCGGGCGGCGGGCGAACCTGCACGAAGTGGATGTTGAAGCCGTGCGCGAAGAGCAGCGCCTTGCCCTTGGACAGGTGCGGCGCGATCTCCTCGTCGTAGACCTTCTTCTGCGTCTGGTCCGGGATGAGGACCATGATCACGTCGGCCTCCTTCGAGGCCTCCGCGACCGAGAGGACGCGCAGCCCGGCGCCCTCGGCCTTGGCCTTCGACTTCGAGCCGGCCGCCAGGCCCACCCGCACGTCCACGCCGGAGTCGCGCAGGTTGAGCGCGTGGGCGTGGCCCTGCGAGCCGTAGCCGATGATCGCGACCTTCCGCTTCTTCAGGAGGTCGAGGTTCGCGTCCTTGTCGTAATAGATGGTCGCCATGTTCGTTCCTCTACTTCAGTGAGGGGGGAGCCAGCGTCTTGAAGCCCCGCTCGAGCGCGATGCGCCCCGAGCGGCAGAGTTCCTGGATGCCGAAGGGGCGGAGCCGCTCCTCCAGCGCGTCGAGCTTGCCGGCGGTGCCGCTCGCCTCCACCACCAGCGCGTCGGGAGAGACGTCCACGATCACCGCCTCGTAGGTCTCGGCCAGCGCCCGGAGCTCGGCGTGGTTCCGCTCCGGCGTGCGGATCTTCGCGAGCAGCAGCTCGCGCTCGATCAGGTCCTGGGGCGAGAGCTCGCGCACCTCCACCACCGGGACCAGCTTCTGGACCTGCCGGACCACCTGGTCCACCGGGCTCGAGGAGAGCCGGACCACGATGGTCATGCGCGAGTACTCGGCCCGCTCGGTCGGGCCCACGGTGAGGCTCGCGATGTTGTAGCCGCGCCGCGAGAACAGCCCGGCGATCCGGTGCAGCACGCCCGGCTTGTTCTCGACGAGGAGGCTGATGGTGTGGGTGGAGCCGTTCGGCTGCGGGGTCTCGGTCCGTTCCATGTCACTCACCGTCGATCATGTCGTTGAGGGGGGCACCGGCCGGCACCATCGGGTACACCTTCTCCTCGCGCCGGATCCGGACGTCCACGATGGTGGGGCCGTCCTGGTTCGCGAGCGCGCGGTCGATGACCTGGTCCAGCTCCTCCGGGGTCCGGGCGCGCAGGCCGAGGCACCCGTAGGCGTCGGCGAGCTTCACCAGGTCCGGGAGGTCGGCGAGCGGCGTCTCCGCGTACTTCTCCTCGTAGAACAGCTCCTGCCACTGGCGGACCATCCCCAGGAACAGGTTGTTCAGGACGAAGATCTTGATGGGCAGCCGGAGCTCCGACGCGGTGGCGAGATCCTGCAGCGTCATCTGGAACGAGCCGTCGCCGTCGATGCCGATCACCAGCGCGTCCGGGCGGCCGAGCTGGATGCCGATCGCGGACGGGAGGCAGAAGCCCATGGTCCCGAGGCCGCCGGAGGTGACGAACGTCCGGGGCTCGGCGGTCTTCCACCACTGCGCCGCGAACATCTGGTGCTCGCCCACGCCGGTGGTGACGATGGCCTTGCCGCCGGTCTTCTTCCAGAGCGTGTCGATGACGTACTGCGGGAGCAGCGGCTGCTTGGGATCCTGGCGGTAGCGGAGCGGGTGCTTCTCGCGCCAGTCGTTCACCCGCTTCCGCCAGGGCGCGAGGTCCGGGCGCCCGTGGTCGGCGAACGCGCGCCGCGCCTCCTCGTGGAGCTGCGGCAGCAGGCGCTTCAGGTCGCCCACCAGCGGCACCGTCGCGGTCACCAGCTTCGAGATCTCCGCCGGGTCCACGTCGAGGTGGATCACCTTCGCCTCGGGGGCGAACGTGGAGAGCTTGCCGGTGACGCGGTCGTCGAAGCGGGCGCCGAGCGCGATGATCAGGTCGGACGCCTGCACCGTGTAGTTCGCGAACCGCGAGCCGTGCATGCCGAACATGCCCAGGCACAGCGGGCTGGTCTCCGGGAACGCGCCCTTGCCGTGGAGCGTCGTCACCACCGGCGCGCCGAGGAACTCGGCGAAGGCGAAGACCTCCTTGTGCGCGTCGGCGGTACGGACGCCGCCGCCCAGGTACACCACCGGCCGGCTGGACGCGCGCATGAGCTGCGCGGCGTCCTTGAGCCGCGGCTCCTCGCGGACCGGCGGGTGGTAGCCGGGGATCTCCACCGTCTCCGGCCACTCGAACTCGAGCTCGGCGTTGAGGACGTCCTTGGGGATGTCCACCAGCACCGGGCCGGGCCGGCCGGTGCGGGCCACGTAGAACGCCTCCTTGAGGATGCGGGGCAGCTCGCGCACGTCGGTCACCAGCCAGTTGTGCTTGGTGATCGGCATGGTGATGCCGGTGATGTCCGCCTCCTGGAACGCGTCGGTGCCGATGAGGCTCGAGGACACGTTCGCGGTGATCGCGACCATGGGCACCGAGTCCATGTACGCGTCGGCGATCGCGGTCACGAGGTTGGTCGCGCCGGGGCCGGAGGTGCCCATGCACACGCCCACCTTGCCGGTGGCGTGGGCGTAGCCCTCCGCGGCGTGCCCGCCCACCTGCTCGTGGCGCACCAGCACGTGCTTGGGCCGCTCGACCCCGTACAGCGCGTCGTAGAGCGGGAGGATCGCGCCGCCCGGGATGCCGAAGAGGACCTCGACCCCCTCCGCGTCCAGGGCGCGCAGGACCGCCTTCGCGCCCGTCATCTTCTCCTTGGCCATGCCGTCACCTTCGATTCACGAGTGTTCGAGGGAGCTGCGCTGTCGTCGAAGCGGAACGCCGACGCACGACCCGGCGTCGCCGCCCGGGGGGGCGGCGACGGCGCGGACCGTGCGCGTCATACGGCCACGGCGCGGATGCCGCGGCCCGCGGAGCCGCGCGACGGCGCGGACGCGGCGGCGCCGCCGGGAACGGCGAGGCGCTTGGCGCCCTCGCTCACCGGCGGCCCCCTTCGAACGCGGCGATGTCCGCCTCCTGCGCGAGCAGGAAGCCGAGCTCGTCCACGCCGTTCAGCAGGCAGTAGCGCGCGAACCCGTCCAGCGGGAACTGCGCGGTGGACCCGTCGGGCAGCGTGACGGTCTGCGCCTCGACGTCCACGCGGACGCTGGCGCCGGGGGCGGCGAGCAGCTTCGCGTGGCTGGCCGCGTCGAGCACCACCGGGACGAGGCCGTTCTTGAGCGCGTTGTTGCGGAAGATGTCCGCGATGCGGGTGGAGATCACCGCGCGGACGCCGGCGTCCACCAGCGCCCAGGGCGCGTGCTCGCGCGACGAGCCGCAGCCGAAGTTGTCGCCGGCCACCAGGATCGAGCAGCCCTGGGCCTCCGGCCGGTTCATGACGAAGTCGGGCCTGGGCGCGCCGTCGGCGGCGTAGCGCCAGTCGGAGAACAGCGCCTTGCCGAGCCCCTTCTTGTCGGTGACCTTGAGGAAGCGGGCCGGGATGATCTGGTCGGTGTCGACGTTCTCGCGGGGGAGGACGACGGTGCGGCTCTCGATGACGCGGATCGGTTCCATCACCGGCCCTCCAGCACGCGGCGGGGATCGGCGACGGCGCCCGTCACCGCGGCGGCCGCGGCGGTGAGCGGGCTGGCGAGGAGCGTCCGCCCGCCGGGGCCCTGGCGCCCCTCGAAGTTGCGGTTCGACGTCGAGACGCAGTACTGGCCGGCCTGGAGGTTGTCGCCGTTCATGGCGATGCACATCGAGCAGCCCGGCTCGCGCCACTCGGCGCCGGCCTCGCGCACGATGCGGTCGATGCCCTCGGCCTCGGCGTCCTTCTTCACCCGGTGCGAGCCGGGCACCACCAGCGTGCGGGTCCGCACCTTGCGCCCCTTCAGCACCCGGGCCGCCTCGCGCATGTCCTCGATGCGGCCGTTCGTGCAGGAGCCGATGAACACCACGTCCACCTTCTGGCCGGCGATGGGCTTGCCGGGGACGAGCCCCATGTAGCGGAGCGCGGCCTCGAGGGTGGCGCGCGCGGAGGCGTCCCGCTCGGCGACCGGGTCCGGCACCAGGCCGGTGACGGCGATGCCCTGCCCCGGGTTCGTGCCGAACGTGATCATCGGCTCGAGCGCGGCGGCGTCCAGGCGGAGCTCGCGATCGTAGGTGGCGCCGTCGTCCGACGGCAGCGCGCGCCAGCGGGCCACCGCCTCGTCCCACGCGGCGCCCTTCGGCGCGCGGGGCCGGCCGGCCAGCCACTCGAAGGTGGTGTCGTCCGGCGCGACCAGGCCGGCGCGGGCGCCCGCCTCGATCGACATGTTGCAGAGGGTCATGCGGCCCTCCATCGAGAGCGCGCGGACCGCGGGGCCGAGATACTCGATGACGTGGCCGGTGCCGCCGCCGACCCCGAGCTTCGCGATGATCGCGAGGATCAGGTCCTTGGCGGAGAGGCCGGGGCCGAGCTCCCCGTCCACCCGCACCGCCAGCGTGCGGGGGCGGCGCTGCAGCAGGCACTGCGAGGCGAGCACGTGGCCGACCTCGGAGGTGCCGATGCCGAACGCGAGGGCGCCGAACGCGCCGTGCGTGGCGGTGTGGCTGTCGCCGCACACCACCGTCATGCCGGGCTGGGTGGCGCCCATCTCCGGGCCGAACACGTGGACCACGCCCTGCGCGTCGTCGCCGAGCCCGTGAAGCTCGACGCCGAAGTCGGCGCAGTTGCGCTCCATCTGCGAGACCTGCGCCGCCGCCTGCGCGTCCACGAACGGCCACCGCCCATCCGCGCCGCGGGGCAGCGTCGGGATGGAGTGGTCCATGGTGGCGAGCGTGCGCTCGGGGCGGCGGAGCTTCAGGCCGCGCTCCCGGAGCACCGTGAACGCCTGCGGGCTCGTCACCTCGTGCACGAGGTGCAGGTCGATGTAGAGGATCGCGGGCGCGTCCGGGGTCTCCGCGCGGACCACGTGCGCGTCCCAGACCTTGTCGACGATGGTCCTCGGCTGGCTGCCGTCGCTGCGCTTCGACATCAGGGCGTCCCCATCTCCGCGCGGGCCTCGCTCTCGGTGGGCGGTGGCATCTTCAGGGCGATCCGGTTGACCACGTCGAGGAACGCCCGCGCGCTGCCCTCGATGATGTCGGTGGAGAGCGCGCGGCCGCGGTACACGCCGGTCGGGTGCTCGACCTCGATGGAGACCTCGCCCTGCGCGTCCTCTCCGCGGGACACGCTCGCGATCTGGTAGTCGCGGAGCTTGAGGCTGATGCCGGTGACCTTCTCGATGGCGCGGTACACCGCGTCCACCGGGCCGTCGCCGGCCGCGGCCTCCTGGATCCGCTCGCCGGCGGCGGAGCGGAGCGCCACGGAGGCGCAGGGCAGCGTGCCGGTGCCGGAGGTGGTGGAGAGCGCCTCCAGCTCCCAGGCCACGCTCCCCTTCCCCAGGATCTGCCCGTGGACCACGAGCGCCTCGATGTCGGCGTCGTAGATGTCCTTCTTCTTGTCGGCCAGCACCTTGAAGTCGGCGAAGACCTTGTCGATCTGCGCCTCGTCGAGCTGGTAGCCGAGCGCGAGCAGCCGGTCCTTCAGCGCGTGGCGCCCGGAGTGCTTGCCGAGCACGAGCTGGCTGCGGGCGAAGCCGACCTCCTCGGGCCGCATGATCTCGTAGGTCTCGCGGTTGGTGAGCATCCCGTGCTGGTGGATGCCGGCCTCGTGCGCGAACGCGTTCTGGCCCACGATGGCCTTGTTCCGCTGCACGTGCAGCCCGGTCACCTGCGACACCAGGCGGCTGGTGGGGAAGAGCCGCTCGGTCTGGACGCCGGTGGTCACCCCGAGGACGTCGTGGCGCGTCTTGAACGCCATGACGATCTCCTCGAGGGAGGCGTTCCCGGCGCGCTCGCCGATGCCGTTGATGGTGCACTCGACCTGGCGCGCGCCCTCGAGCACGCCGGCCAGGCTGTTCGCGACCGCCATGCCCAGGTCGTTGTGGCAGTGCACCGAGATCACCGCCTTCTCGATGCCGCGGACGTGCTTGCGCAGGTAGCGGATGGTCTCGGCGTAGGTCGAGGGGAGCGCGTAGCCGACCGTGTCCGGGATGTTCACGGTGCCGACGCCCGCCTCGATGACCCGCTCGACCACCTCGGCCAGGAACTCGAGCTCGGTGCGGGCGGAGTCCTCGGCGGAGAACTCGACGTCGTCGAACTTCTCGCGGGCGAGCTTCACGCCGTCCACGGAGCGCTTGATGATCTCGTCCTTCGCGAGCTTCAGCTTGAAGTCGCGGTGGATGGGCGAGGTGGCGAGGAAGACGTGGCAGCGGCGCCGCGGCGCGTCGGCGAGCGCCTTCCAGGACGCCTCGATGTCGCCCTTGTTGCAGCGCGACAGGCTCGCGACGATCGGCCCCTCGACCTGCCGGCCGACCGCCTGGATCGCCTCCAGATCGCCGGGGGAGGCGGCCGCGAAGCCGGCCTCGATCACGTCCACGCCCAGATCCCGAAGGGCCCGCGCCACCTGGAGCTTCTGCCCCAGGTTCATCGACGCCCCCGGCGACTGCTCCCCGTCGCGGAGGGTGGTGTCGAAGATGGTGACCCTTTGGCCTGCGTCGCTCACGGTTTCGTCTCTCCTTCCGGGACCTTGACTCGGTCTGACCGGCTCGGCTGAAACGGGAACCGCGAAGGGTACCAGAAACGTCCGGCGATGTGTACCCATCGAACACCCGTAAATGGGCGTTCGACCGCACCCTGGCGGGCGTCGCCCATCGACACGCGCAGCGGGAGGGCCCCCGCCGCAGGCTGGGGAGGGGTGCAACCCCTCTCCGCGGGGACCTCGCGCGTGCCCGCGAACGCGGGCGCGCGAGGTCACGGGCCCCGCGCAGCAGCAGTGGGCCCCACCGAGCTCCGCTCGGCGGGCGAGGGCGCAGCCCTCGTCGGATCAGAAGGGCGCCGTCGCCTCGCGCGCCATCAGCTCGGCGAACGTCTCGAGCGGCATCGTCTTCAGGTCCTCGCCGCCGTGCCGGCGCGGCGAGACGCCCTTCGCCTCGACCTCCTTCTCGCCGACCACCAGCGTGAACGGGATCTTGGCGAGCTGCGCGTTGCGGATCTTCGCGCCGAGCTTGTCCGACGACGCGTCCACCTCGACGCGCCAGCCGCGCGCCTGCAGCGCCTCCCCCGCCTCGCGCGCCCACGCCTCGAAGCGATCCGAGACGGTCACCACCCGCGCCTGCACCGGCGCGAGCCAGGCCGGGAACGCGCCGGCGTAGTGCTCGACCAGGATCGCGACGAAGCGCTCGAAGGAGCCGTAGATGGCGCGGTGGATCACCACCGGCCGGTGCTCCTTGTTGTCCTCGCCCACGAAGGTGAGGTCGAAGCGCTCGGGCGCGGCGTAGTCGAGCTGGATGGTGCAGGTCTGCCACTTCCGGCCCAGCGAGTCCGTCACCAGCATGTCGATCTTCGGGCCGTAGAACGCGCCGTCGCCCGCGTTGAGCGTCCACTTCAGCCCGGTCGCGTCGAGCGACTTCCGCAGCAGCGCCTCGGCGCGGTCCCAGAGCGCGTCGTCGCCGATGCGCTGCTCGGGCCGGGTGGAGAAGGTGGCCTCGAAGCCCAGGCCGAACGCGCCGTAGACGACCTTCATCAGCTCGAAGATCCGCAGCACCTCGTCGGTGACCTGCTCCTCGCGCAGGTAGATGTGCGCGTCGTCCTGCTCGAACTGGCGCACGCGGGTGAGGCCACCCAGCGAGCCGGACGCCTCGTTGCGGTGGAGCGCGTCGGTGGTGAAGTAGCGGACCGGCAGCTCGCGGTACGAGCGCTTGTCCATCCTGTAGATGAGGTGGTGCGACGGGCAGTTCATGGGCTTCAGCGAGAAGCTGCACCGGTCCTCCAGCGGGAGCGCCGGATCCGACTCGCTGTCGACCACCAGGAACATGTTCTCCCGGTACTTGCCCCAGTGCCCGGAGGTCTCCCACAGCCGCTTGTTGAACAGCAGCGGCGTCTTCACCTCCTGGTAGCCGTTCTTCAGCACCAGGCGGCGCATCGCGTCCTCGAGCACGTTGTAGAGGACGGTGCCGGCGGGCAGCCAGAACGGCGCGCCGGGCGCGAACTCGTGGAACGTGAACAGCCCGAGCTGCGGGCCGAGGCGGCGGTGGTCGCGCTTCTTCACCTCCTCGAGCTTCGCGAGGTGCGCGTCCAGCTCCTTCTTGTCGAAGAAGGCGGTGCCGTAGATGCGCTGGAGCATCGCGTTCTTCGCGTCGCCGCGCCAGTACGCGCCGGCCACGTTCAGCAGCTTCACGACGCCGATGCGCCCGGTGGACGGCCCGTGCGGCCCGAGGCAGAAGTCCACCCAGTCGCCGTGCTTGTAGAGCGTGAGCGTCTTCGCGCCCTTCGCGGCGATGTCCTTCACGATCTCGACCTTGTAGCGCTCGCCCATGCCCTCGAAGAGCGCCAGCGCGGCCTCCATCGAGATCTCGGAGCGGACGAACGGCAGGTCGGCCTTGATCGCCTCGTTGGTCGCCTTCTCGATCCGCTCGAGATCCTCGGGCGTGAACGGGGTCTCGCGCGCGAAGTCGTAGTAGAAGCCGTCCTCGATGGCCGGGCCGATGGTGACCTGGGTGCCGGGGTAGAGCTTCTGCACCACGCTCGCCATCACGTGCGCCGCGTCGTGGCGCGCGACCTCGAGCGCCTCCGGGTTCCTCGTGGTGACGATCTCCAGCCGCGCGTCGCGCTCGATGGCGCGGGAGAGGTCCACCGGCTCGCCGTCCAGCCTGGCGAAGTAGGCCGCCTTCGCGAGGCCCGGGCCGATCTGCCCCTTCACGAAGTCGATCACCGGGGTGCCCCGCGGCGCCTCCTTCTGGCTGCCATCCGGGAGCGTCACCTTCACGAGGTCGGACATGTCGGTATGCCTATCTGCGGTCGAAAAAAAAGGCCAGCCTGGCGGCTGGCCCTCGGTGGCGGGGGACGCCCGCGATGTGGGCACGGCTGGGATCGAACCAGCGACCCCCTGCGTGTCAAGCAGGTGCTCTACCACTGAGCCACGCGCCCTTCGATGAGGCGCGGTTATAGCCGAACGGGAATCGGTGTCAACGGCCGGGCGCGCGCGCGGCGCGCAGGAAGAACAGGAAGTACTGCGCGAACGAGACCGTCACGCACAGCGCCGCCAGCAGCCCCAGGGCGGCCACGTACGGCTCGACGGCGCGGCGCGGGTAGCCGCCGTAGTCGCCGGCGAGCGCGGTGAGCACGGTCGCGGCGAGCGCGAAGGTGGCGTACTTGCCGATGCGGGTGGGGGCGACCGGGATGACCCGGTGGACGGTGCGCAGGAACGCCGCGCCGGCGAGCTGCGCCAGGTCGCGGGCCACCACCAGCGCCGGGAGCCACGCCGGCAGCCGGCCGGTGGCGGCCAGCGCCACCAGCGCGCACGCGGCCAGGAACTTGTCGGCGATGGGATCGAGGAACGCGCCGAGCCGGGTGCGCTGCCGGAGCGCGCGCGCCACCAGCCCGTCGAGCACGTCGGTCGCCGCCGCCGCCGCGAACGCGGCCAGCGCGCGGGGCCGGTCGCCGCCCACGTAGAGGACCAGGAACGCGGGCGCGAGCGCGATGCGCAGCGCGGTGAGCGCGTTCGCGAGGTTCACCGGCGAGCCCTCGTCCTCGGCCGGGCGGGGCTCGTCGTCGAGCGGGCGCGGGGGCGGGACGCTCACGACGCCTCACGCCCGGTCGCGCAGCGCGCGCAGCGCCACGAAGCGCCGCACCGGGCCGGCGGCCGCGGCGGCCGGGTCGGCGCGCGCCACCGCGGCGGCCACGCCGGGCGCGTCGAGCCGCAGGAACGGGTTGACCGCGCGCTCGCCGGCGAGCGTGCCGGGCGCGGGCTCGCGCCCGGCGGCGTGCGCCGCCTCCACCTCCGCCAGCCGCGCGCGCGCCGCCGCGCCGTCCGGCTCCAGCGCGAGCGCGAACGCGAGGTTGGGCGCGGCGTAGTCGTGGCCGGGGTGGACCTCCAGCGCGCCGTCGAGCCGCGCGATGGGGCCGAGGAAGCTCTCCGCCAGCCGGGCGGGATCGCCGCCGTGCCGGCAGTTGCCGCACCCGGCCCAGAACAGCGTGTCGCCGGTCAGCAGCCGCCCCTCCCACTCCAGCAGCACCGAGCCCGGCGTGTGGCCCGGGACCGGGTGCACCCGCAGCGCGAGCGCCCCGAGCGCCACCTCGGCGCGGCCGGCCAGGTCCACGTCGGGCCGGAAGCGCTCCGCGTCGCCGCCGTGCCCGAGCACCCGAGCCCCGAGCGCGCGCGCCACCGCGGCGGTGCCGCCGGTGTGGTCGGCGTGGCCGTGCGTGTGGAGGATCCAGCGCGGGCGGACGCCGTGCGCGGCGGCGAGCGCGAGCGCGGCGTCCGGATCGCCGGGATCCACCAGCGCCGCGTCCCCGCCCGCGGCGAGCAGGTAGGTGTAGTTGTCCTTCCCGTACCGGCGGCGGTCGAAGGTCACGGCCGCTCCCCACCCGCGGCGTCGTGCGGGTGGTGGCTGAGCCCGATGCGGTTCCCCTCGGGGTCGAGCACGTAGATGGTCCAGCGGGTCCGGTGGACCACCTGCACGCCCGCCTCCTCCAGCCGGTCCTCCCAGGCCCACCGCTCGTCCGGCCCGATGCGCAGCGCCACCAGGTGCAGCCCCGGCTTGCCGTCGCGCCAGGGGCGCGGGGCCGGCGCCTCCTCGGCGCGCTCCAGCGCCAGGAACTGCCCCTCCCCGAGCGCGAGCCACACGCTCCGGTCGCCCCCGCCCTCCTCGCGCGGCCAGCGCCTCAGCACCTCCAGGCCCAGCACCTCCCGGTAGAACCGCTCGCAGCGGGACAGGTCGGCGCACTGGATGGCGAGGTGGTGGAGCGCGGGCGGCACGCGCGGAGGGTAACCCCTCGCCCTGGCCGGACGCCACCACACCCGTGATAGCCTCGGCGGGCCGTGAACCCCTCCCCCTTCCCCAGGCGACTGCTGGTGCTCTCCGAGGACGCCGCGCTGGCGGGGCTCGTCGCGGGCGCGGCGGTGCGGCTGGGCGCGGCCGCCGAGGCGGTCGGCAGCGGCCGGGCCGCGCTGCAGGCGCTGGCCCGCGGCGGCGCGCGCGCGGCGGTGCTGGACCTGCCGGTTGCCGACGTGGGCGCGGGCGAGCTGCTCGCGGCGTTCGGGCGCGCGGGCGTGCCGGCGCTGGTGGTGTCCGGCGTGTACCGGGGGCGGCAGGGCGAGGCGGCGCTGCGCCGGCTCGGCGCGCGCGAGGTGTTCGAGAAGCCGTTCGACGTGGACGCGCTGGCGGCCGCGGTGGCGCGGCGGCTCGGGAAGCACGGCCCGTCGCCCGCGCCGGAGGAGGCGCCCGACGAGGTCACCGGGGCGCTGCCGCTCCCGCCCGGCGAGGGCGATCCCGCGCCGCTCGCGGCGCCGCCGCTGCCCGCGCTCGACCTGCCGCCGGCCGCCGCGCGCCCGGCCCCGCCGGCGGCGCACGACGCGTTCCTCACCCCGCTGCCCGAGACGCGGCACGCCCGCGCCACCGCGCCCGAGGCGGCGCCGGCGTCTGCCGGCGAGCTCTCCGCCACGCGGGTGCCGCGCCTCCTGGTGGCCCTGCACGTCGGCCAGGCCAGCGGCGCGCTCACGCTCGCGCGCGGGCCGGTGCGCCGCATCGTGGTGGTCGAGCGCGGCGCGCCGGTGTACGCGGCCTCGAATGTGGCGGCGGAGCGCTTCGGCGCGGTGGCGGTGCGCCGCGGCGCCGTGACCGCCGAGCGGCTGGAGGCGCTCCGGCGCGCCGCCCCGCCCGGCGCGCGCACCTCGGACCTGCTGGTCGAGGCGGGCGTCATCACCCCCGACCAGCGGGTGGAGCTGCTCACCGGCCTGGTGCGCGCCGTGGCCTGGTCCACCTTCGAGTGGCGCGACGGCACCTACGCGTTCCAGCACGGCCGCCCGCCGGCCGGGCGGGTGCCGCTCCGGCTGGATCCGGCCGAGGTGATCCTCGACGGCATCCGCCGCACCGCCTCCCCCGAGCGGCTGCGCGAGGACCTGCCCGGCGCGGCGCACCTCGCCCCGGTCCCGGATCCCGCCTTCGAGCTGTACGCGCTGCGGCTGCGGCCGGAGGAGGCGCGGCTCCTCGCGCTCGCCGACGGCACCAAGAGCGTGGACGACCTGCTGCGGCTCACCGAGCTGCCGGCGCGCGACGCGCGCGCGTTCCTGGCCGCCTGCCGCACGCTCCGCGTGCTCGACGAGGTGGAGCGCGTGCTCGCGTCGACCCGCCGGATCGGCTTCATGTAGCGCCCGCGCCGGCCTCGTCCGCGGCGCGCCGCGCTTCCCCTTGCCCGCGCGGCATCAAAGGACTATAAGTTCCGGCCCTTTGCAGGCCGGCGTCCGTACCGGCCCTTTCCAGGCCGGAGCCCAATGACCCCCCGCGAGCAGATCCGCAACGTGGCGATCGTCGCCCACGTCGACCACGGCAAGACCACCCTCGTCGATTTCATGCTGCGCCAGGCCGGCGTGTTCCGGGCCAACGAGCAGGTGGTCGAGCGGGTCATGGACTCGAACGACCTCGAGCGCGAGAAGGGCATCACCATCCTCGCGAAGAACACCGCCGTCACGTACCAGGGCGTGAAGATCAACATCGTGGACACGCCCGGCCACGCCGACTTCGGCGGCGAGGTGGAGCGCGCGCTGCGCCTGGTCGACGGGGTGCTGCTGCTGGTGGACGCGGCCGAGGGGCCGCTCCCGCAGACCCGCTTCGTGCTCTCCAAGGCGCTCTCGATGGGCCTGCCCTCGGTGCTGGTCGTCAACAAGGTGGACCGGCAGGACGCGCGCGCGAAGGAGGTCCTCGACCTCGTCTACTCGCTCTACATCGACCTCGGCGCGAACGAGCGGCAGATCGACTTCCCGGTCATCTACGCGATCGCGCGCGAGGGCAAGGCCGCCCACACCGTGCAGGGCGCGTTCGCGGCGGAGTCGCTGAAGCCGCTGTTCGACGCGATCCTCACCCACGTCCCGCCTCCGCCCGCCGGCGAGCGCGAGACGCTGCAGATGCTGGTGGACAACCTCGACTACGACGACTACGTGGGCCGCCTCGCCATCGGCCGGGTCGCCTCCGGCCTGGCGCGCGAGGGCATGGCCATCTCGGTGCTGCGCGAGGAGGGCAAGGTCGTCCCCGCGAAGATCGTGCGGCTGTACGCCTACGACGGCCTGAAGCGCGTCGAGGTGAAGGACGCCGGCCCGGGCGAGATCGTCTGCATCGCCGGCGCCGAGGAGATCGGGATCGGCGACACCATCGCCGACCCGGCCGCACCGGAGGCGCTCCCGCGCATCAGCGTGGAGGAGCCCACCATGTCGATGGTCTTCAAGGTCAACGACGGGCCCTTCGCCGGACGCGAGGGCAAGTACGTGACCAGCCGCAACATCCGCGAGCGGCTCTACCGCGAGGCGTACCGCAACGTGTCCATCCGCGTGGAGGACACCGACACCCCGGACGCGTTCAAGGTGGTGGGCCGCGGCGAGCTGCAGCTCGCGGTGATCGTCGAGAACATGCGGCGCGAGGGCTACGAGGTCACCGTCTCGAACCCGGAGCCGATCCTGAAGACGGTCGAGGGCGAGGTGCACGAGCCGATGGAGCTGCTCGTGTGCGACCTGCCCGACGACGGCGTGGGCGGCGTCACCCAGAGCATGGGCTCGCGCAAGGGCCGCATGGTGGACATGCAGCCGCTCGGCTCGGGCCGCACGCGCCTCCAGTTCCGGGTGCCCGCCCGCGGCCTGATCGGCTTCCGGGGCGACTTCCTCACGCTCACCCGCGGCGAGGGCATCATGTCCTCGCAGTTCGACGGCTACGAGCCGTGGCAGGGCAAGATCGAGAAGCGGAAGAGCGGCGCCATCGTGGCCGACCGGATCGGCGACGTGGTCGCCTACGCCTGCTTCTACGCGCAGGAGCGCGGGGCGCTGTTCGTGAGGCCCGGCGACAAGGTGTACCCGGGCATGATCGTGGGCGAGCACAGCCACGACAACGACCTCGACTTCAACATCTGCAAGGAGAAGAAGCTCACCAACATCCGCGCCGCCGGCCGCGACGAGAACGTCATCCTGACGCCGCCGCGCGAGCTGAGCCTGGAGGCGGCGCTGGAGTGGATCGCCGAGGACGAGCTGGTCGAGGTCACGCCGCAGTCCATCCGGCTGCGCAAGAAGTTCCTCGACCCGACCGCGCGCTACAAGATCGAGCGCGACCGCAAGCGCGGCCAGGCCGAGGCGTCGTAGCCGGCCGCCCTCCTCCCCTCCCCGCAGCACCGACGCCGCCCGGCCCCCGGGCGGCGTTCGTCGTTCCGGGCCCGCGCTCGCCCCGGCGGCCCGCCGTCCGCGCGGCGCCGGCCCCGCGATCCTCCCGGCGCGGCGCGCCGGACGGCGGCCCGGAAAGCGAAACGCGCCGCCCGGTCTCCCGGACGGCGCGTCGTGTCCTGCGGCGCTGCCGCGAAGCCGGCTACACCTTCGGCTTGGCGCGCTCGCGGACCTCCTGCTTCTGCTTGATCCGCGGCTGGCCCTTCGCCGCGGTGTTCACGAACAGCAAGCCGTCGGCGTGGCCGGGGACCGCGCCGGACACGAGCAGCACGTTCTGCTCGGCCTCGATGCCGACCACGGTCAGGTTCTGGATGGTGACGTTGTCCACGCCGTAGTGGCCGGGGAGGTGCTTGCCCTTCCACACCTTGCCCGGCGTCTTGCGCTGGCCGATCGCGCCGACGTGGCGGTGGTGCTCGTGCGCGGTGGAGCTGTCGCGCGCGGCGCCCTTCATGTTCCAGCGCTTCATGACGCCGGTGAAGCCGCGGCCCTTCGTGACGCCGGCGACGTCGATCCGCTGGTTCGCCTTGAAGACCTTGTCCACGGTGAGGACGTCGCCCGCCTTGAGGTCGCCGAGCTGCTTGGCGTCCTTCACGCGGATCTCCTTCACGTGGCGGAAGATGGGCGTGCCGGCCTTCTTGAAGACGCCGACCTCGGGCTTGGAGAGGCGGTGGGCGTGCTTCTCGTCCACCACGCCGAAGCCGATCACGACGGCGTCGTAGCCGTCCTTCTCCGCCGTCTTGCGCCGCACCACCGTGCACGGGCCCGCCTCGAGCACCGTCACCGGGACGCAGTCACCCTCGGGGGTGAAGATCTGCGTCATCCCAACCTTCTTCGCCAGCAGTCCCGTCGACATGAGCACCTCGCATTGGTCCGCCGCGCGTCGGATGGCCGCGGAGGACGTGCCTTGGAAAGGGTGGGCTTTCTACCCGCCGGCGCGCGTGCTGTCAAGCGAAGCCCGCGTGGCGCGGGGGGTTTTGGCCGCCGGCGCGGCTACCCTGGCATCGCCTGGCCGGCCATGTCGGTGACCTGCGCCAGCAGCGCGTCGATGTCGAAGGGCTTCGCCAGGTAGCCCTGGGCGCCCACCGACGCCGCCTTCTGCGGGTTCCCGTCGGCCGAGATGACGACGATCGGGATGCGCGCGGCCCCGTTCCGCCGCTGGCGGAGCGCCTGCGCGAACGCGAGCCCGTCCATCACCGGCATCATCAGGTCGAGGAGGATGATCGACGGCTCCTCCTCGGCCACGCGGTCCAGCGCCTCGAGGCCGTGCCGTGCGCGCGCCACGCGATACCCCTCGCCCTCGAGGATGTCGCAGATGGCGTCGAGGATGTCGGGATCGTCGTCGACGACGAGGACCAGCGGATGTTCGTTCATGGCAACGGCGGCGATGCGGGGCGCGCAGTATACGCTCCGGCTCCGGGAAGGGTGAGCACGAATGCTCCCTCCTCCACCGAGAGCGTCCCGCCCAGCGCCGCCGCCGCCCTGCGCGCTGCGGGCAGCGCGAGCGCCCTGCCCTTGGGATCCCCGGCAGCGCCCTTTCTCGGGTCTTCGAGCGCGCCCGGACCGGCCTCGGCGCCGCTCACCCGCAGCATCGCCCGGCCCCCGTCCAGGCGGGCGCTCACCCGCACCGGCTCGCCGTCGCGCCCCGCCGCCGACACCAGCGCGTCGAGCACCCGCTCAAGGAGCCCGCGATCGGCGCTCACCGCCAGCGCCGCCTCGACGCCGTCCAGCGACACCTCGCCGACGTCCGCCGGCCGGTGGCCCGCGGCGTGCTCCAGCGCGTCGCGAAGCGCGATGGCCTCGGGCCGCACCGGGAGGCCGCCCACCTCCAGCCGCTCGCACAGGAAGTGATCCTCGACGAGCTGGCGCACCCGCCCCAGCGAGCGCAGGCACATCGCGGTCAGCTTCTCGCCCCGCGCCCCGCCGCGCTCGGCGGCGCTCATGCGCGCCAGCAGCTCGGCCGACCAGAGCGCAGTCGAGAGCGGGTTGCGGACCTCGTGCGCGACGAAGCCGAGGTAGCCCGAGCGCTCCTCGGCATCCGCCGACGCACCCTCGCTCGCCGTCCGTTCCGTTCCGTTCTTCGCCGACATTCGCGCGTCCGCCTGGCCGCCTGGCCGCCCCCTGGGGATAGCCATCACAGGTTGCGGAGGGTACCGCCCATCCGCAAGGGGGTCGCAGGCACCCTGGATCGGGTGCTTGCAATTCTTACAGCCGAAAAACCCAACAGGGCAGGCTTCTCGTGGTGACCATGTAAGAATTATAGGCTCCGGCCGGGCTGGCGAGCCGCAGCCCTCCAGGCAACCACTCAGGATCACGGCCGAAAGGCGCTTGACCCCAGACGGCACATGGGTTGCTTAGGGGCCTACTTGCTGCCACCGCCACGCACCATGGAGGTCCGATGAAGCGCCAGAGCGTCCCCGGTACCGCGAGCTCCCTCGAGGTCTACCTCTCGGAGATCAATCGGTTTCCGCTGCTGACGGTCGAGGACGAGCAGCGGCTGGCCCGGCAGTACTGCGCAGATCGCGACACCCGCGCCGCCCACCGGCTGGTCACCGCGAACCTCCGCTTCGTGGTCAAGGTCGCCTACGAATACCGCTCCTACGGGTTCCGCATGGCCGACCTCATCCAGGAGGGCAACATCGGCCTGATGAAGGCGGTCCAGAAGTTCGATCCGGACAAGGGCATCCGCCTCATCTCGTACGCGGTCTGGTGGATCCGCGCGTACATCCAGAACTACATCCTCAAGTCCTGGTCGCTGGTGAAGCTCGGGACGACGCAGGCGCAGCGCAAGCTGTTCTTCTCGCTGGCCCGGACGAAGCGCGAGCTCGACAAGCGCTCCCAGGAGCACGGCGCCGACTCCGACGGGCACGACGCGAACAAGGTGGCGAAGAAGCTCCGCGTGAAGCCCGGCGAGGTCCGCGAGATGGAGCAGCGGATGGAGGGGCGCGACCTGTCGCTCGACGCGCCCATGGGCGACGACGGTGGCTACTCCCACGTGGACTTCCTCCCCTCCGGCACCGCCTCGCAGGACGACGAGCTGTCCGGCGTGCAGGAGCAGAAGGTCGTCTCCGGCCGGGTCGTCGAGGCGCTGGGCCGCCTCGACCAGCGCGAGCGCTACATCATCGAGATGCGCGTGATGAGCGACCGCCCGCTCACGCTCAAGGAGCTGGGCGAGCACTTCGGCTTCTCGCGCGAGCGCGCCCGGCAGCTCGAGATCCGCGCCAAGGAGAAGCTGAAGGAGGAGCTGCGCGCGCTCGCGACCGAGATCGACTGGCCCACCGACGGCGCGCCGGTGGACATCGACGACCGCGCGCTGGCCTGACCGCGGGCTCGCCCGGCCCTGGGCCGCCCAGGGCCGGCGCTACGCCATGCCGTGCTTCTTGAGGCGGTAGCGGAGCGTGTCGCGCGACACGCCCAGCAGGCGCGCCGCCTTGGACTGATTGCCGCTGGCGCGCTCCATCGCCTCTGCGATGAGCTTGCGCTCCACGTCGTCGAGCACCAGCCCCTCCCCCGTGACCTGCGGCACCAGCTTCTCCGGGCGCTTCCCGCCGGGGGCGGCCGCCTTGCGCAGCTCGGGCGGCAGGTGCTCGGGCCGAATCTCGTCGGCGCCGGCGTGCAGGATGAAGGCGCGCTCGATCACGTTGCGCAGCTCGCGGACGTTGCCGGGCCAGTGGTACGCCTTGAGCAGCTCCATCGCCGCCGGCGCCACGCCCTTCACCTGCCGCTTCATCTCCTGGTCGAAGCGCGCGACGAAGTGGGCGGTGAGGATGGGCACGTCGTCGAGGTGCTCGCGGAGCGGCGGCACCACGATGCGCACCACGTTGAGGCGGAAGAACAGGTCGGCGCGGAAGCGCCCCTCCGCCACCCGCTCCTCCAGGTTCACGTTGGTGGCCGCGATCACGCGCACGTCGGCGCGGAGCTCCTGCACCCCGCCCACCCGGCGGAAGGTCTTGTTCTCGAGGAGCCGGAGGAGCTTGGCCTGGCCGCCGGGCGGCAGGTCGCCGATCTCGTCCAGCATCACCGAGCCGCCCTCCGCGGTCTCGAACAGGCCGCGCTTCTGGGCGTGCGCGTCGGTGAACGCGCCGCGCTCGTGGCCGAACAGCTCCGACTCGAGCAGGTGCTCGGGGAGCGCGGCGCAGTTCACCTGGAGGATGGGCTTGTCCGCGCGCGCGCTGCGGAAGTGGATGGCGCGCGCCACCACCTCCTTGCCGGAGCCGCTCTCGCCCTCGATCAGCACGGTGGTCGTGTCGCTGCCGGCCAGGCGCGAGATCATCGAGCGCACCTGCTCCATCGCCGCCGACGAGCCCACCACCACCTCGAGCGCGCTCGCGCCGCGCTTGTCGCTGGTGAGCGTGGCGATCTGCCGGCGGGTGCGCACGTTCGCGAGCGCGCGCTCCACCGCCTCGTCGAGCTGCTGGAACGGGAACGGCTTCACCAGGAAGTCGATGGCGCCGTGCTTCATGGCCTCCACCGCGATGTCCACGGTGGAGTGCGCCGACATCATCAGCCCGCCACCTCGGGGTGGAGCGACAGCGCGCGCTGCAGCGTCTGGACGCCGTCGATCCCCGGGAGGCGCACGTCGAGCAGCATCACGTCGGGCGGGGTGGCGGCGACCATCTCCAGCGCCTGCTCGCCCGACTCCGCCGAGAGGACCTCGTAGCCGCCGCGCTGCAGCCGCTCCGCCACCGACCAGCGGATGAGCTTCTCGTCGTCCACGACGAGGATGCGGGCCGGGGTGCTGTTCATGCGGCGTGCTCCGGGGCGCGCTGGGGCCGCGCCTGTTGCAGCGTCACGGTGAAGGTGGTGCCGCCCTCGGGCGGGCAGCGGTAGCCGATGTGGCCCCCGTGCTCCGCCACGATGCGCGCGGAGATGGCGAGCCCGAGCCCGTTCCCCTCGCGCTTGGTCGTGAAGAACGGCTTGAAGATCTGGGCGCGGAGGTCGGCCGGGATGCCCGGGCCGGTGTCCTCCACCTCGACGCTCACGGTGCCGTCGCCGGCGCGGGAGCGGACGGTGAGGCGCCCGCCGCGGCGGGTCGCGATCATCGCCTGGCAGGCGTTCAGGCAGATGTTGAGGAACACCTGCTCGAGCTGCGACGGGTCGGCCAGCACCGCGGGGAGCCCGGGCGAGAGCTCGGGGACCAGCTCGAGCGTGCCGTCGCGCGACTGCTGGCGGATGAGGAACAGCACCTTCTCGAGCGTGGCGTTCACGTCGGTGGAGCGGAGCTTCGCCTTGGCCGGGCGGGCGAAGCTGAGCAGGCTCTCCATGGTGTGCGTGAGCCGCCGCACCTGGTGCTGCATCTCGGTGACGATGTCGGAGTGGCGCGCGTCGTCGGAGAAGTCCTCGGCGAGCAGCTCCAGCGCGCCGGACAGCCCCGCCAGCGGGTTCTTGATCTCGTGCGCCAGGCCGGTGGCGATCTCGCCCACCGCGGCGAACCGGTCGGCCCGCACCATGCGCTCGCGGTAGAACGCCTCCAGCTCGGCCTGGCTGCGCCGCAGCGCCGCCAGCGTGGCGTCGAAGCCGCGCGCCGCCACGCCCAGCTCGTCCGGGCGCCCCTCGTCGGCCCGCACCGAGAGCTCGCCCGCCTCGGCCCGGCGCATCACCGTCACCAGCCGCTGCAGCGGGGTCACCGCCTCGCGGCCCAGCAGCCAGAGCAGGATCCCGAGCAGGCACACCAGCGCGGCCCCGGCGGACAGCGACAGCGTCTTGGCGAGCTGCGCCTGCGCCTCCAGCACCGGCTCGCGGGTGAAGCGCAGGTCGAGCCAGCCGTTCACGTGGCTCTGGGTGCCGTGACAGCGCGCGCAGGACTCGGCGTTGACGATGGGCTGGAGCACCGCGTACTCGGCGTCGTTGCCGCCCGGCCCCACCACCACGGTGGTGCCCTCGACCCGGTTCACCTCGGACCACGGCACCCGCCCCAGCAGCGCCGGGCTGGTAGAGATCGAGATGTAGCCGTTCGGCGCGATCAGGCTGGCGGAGAGCAGGTCGCTGCGGTGGGCCACCAGGGCCTCCAGCAGCGTGCTCACCTCGCGCGGCTTCCCCGAGAGCATCACGTTCGACACGCCCGAGGAGACCATGGTCGCGAACAGCTCGGCCCGGTCCTGCCGGCCGCTCTCGATGTCGGCGCCGTAGAAGTGCACGGCGGCGGCCACCATCGCGGAGAGCGTCACCGCGAACAGCAGCGCCGTCGGCACCAGCACGCGCGCGCGCATGCTGGAGTCCAGGCTCCGGTAGCTGCGCTCGAGCAGGTTCATGCGGTCGGCCCGTGAGACAACGCGCGCCAATATCTCAGGAATTCCGGGCCTGGGGAAGGCCCGACCTCCCCGCTAGGCGGCGTCGCCCCGGGCGGCCGGCGCCGCGGACAGGTCGAAGATCTGGACGGCGGCCGCGACCAGCGGGTCGTTGGCCCCGCCGTCGCACACCGCCTGGCGCAGGCGCGTGCTGGGCGCGTGCAGGATCTTGGAGACGATCGAGCCCGCCATGGCGTCGAGCCGCTTCGCGAGCTCCGGGTCCTCGCCGAGGCGGCGGAGCGTGCGCTCCACCTCCTCGCGCGCGATGGCGCTGGCGCGGCTGCGCATCTCCTGGATGAGCGGCGCGGCGCGGCGCTCGGCCTCGGCGCGCGCGAACTTCTGCACCTCCTCGTCGGCGATCCGCTCGGCGTGCTGGGCCGCCTGGGCGCGCTCGGCCATGGCGGCCTTCATCACGCGATCGAGGTCGTCGACGTCGCACAGGTAGACGTCCGGCAGCGCCCCGGTCTCGGCGGGGATGGCGCGGGGGACGGCCAGGTCGACCATGACGATCCGCTTGCGGCGGGCGTGCAGGATGCGCTGCATGACGGCCGGGGCCAGCGCCGGCGGCGCGGCCGGCGCGGCGGACACCACCACGTCGGCGCGCAGCAGCTCCTGCTCCAGCGCCTCGAGCGGTCGGGCCTCGCCGCCCACCTCGGCGGCCAGCGCCTCCGCGTTCGCGAGCGTGCGGTTCAGCACCACCACCGAGGCGCGCT
The DNA here is from genome assembly GCF_000022145.1 of Anaeromyxobacter dehalogenans 2CP-1. Lineage (NCBI taxonomy): Bacteria > Pseudomonadati > Myxococcota > Myxococcia > Myxococcales > Anaeromyxobacteraceae > Anaeromyxobacter > Anaeromyxobacter dehalogenans. The sequence goes on along the minus strand of NC_011891.1, from coordinate 2,223,400 downwards.
CGTCGCGCATGTGCTGGGCGGTGAGGCGGGCCATCTCGCCGGCGCCGATCACCGCCACGCGGCGCCCGGCGAGCGGGCCGAGCACCTTGCTGGCGAGCGCGGCCGCGGCGTTGCCCCAGGACACGCCGGCGCGGCCCACCGCCGTCTCGGTGCGGACGCGCTTCGCGGCCGCGAGCGCGCGGGAGAGCACCGAGGCGAGCTCCTTGCCGGCGGCGCCCGCCTCGGCGGCGCGGTGGAACGCGTCCTTCACCTGGCCCAGGATCTGCGGCTCGCCCAGGATGGCGGACTCGAGGCTGGAGGCGACGCGGACGAGGTGCCGGAACGCCTCCTCGCCCTGGAGCTCGAACAGCGGGAGCGGGCGGCCGGCGCGCGCCTCCATCGCGTGGCGCAGCGACAGCTCCGCGGCGGCGGGGCAGCGGGCGGCCGCGAAGATCTCCACGCGGTAGCAGGTGGAGACGATCGCGACCTCGTCCACGCCGTCGAGCGCCTGGAAGGCGGTGAGCGCGTCCAGCAGCTCCTCCGACGGCAGCGCGAGGACCTCGCGGTCTGCGACGGTGGCGCCCTTCTGGTTCAGCCCGACTGCGACGAGCACGAGGCGCTCCTTTCGGGAACGGGCGGCATGCGAGCAAGCGGCGTGCCCCACGAGATCGTGCAGGATTTCAGCATCGGCGCGCCCCGGAGCGCGCAAGGGTTGCGCCGGACCAGGGCATGGGTCCCCGCCGGCGAAACCGCTGCGGGCCCGCCGGGAGCCCGGGGGATCCCTCGATCCTGCGCGCAACGTCGCAGGGTTAGCTCCTCGAGTGGACCTCCTCGCGCCACCGCGCCGCACCGCCTCCCCAGGTCCGCATTGGTTCACGGCTGGGCGTGCGCCGCCACCCGGCGCGGCGCCGCCTCCGGCGCGCCGGCCCGCGCGCCGGCGCACATCGGGAATCCGCCCGACCCCGTCTCCGGTGTCCGCGCCCGCGGCGCTCGGGCCCGCGCGGCCGCCGGCCCCGGTGCCCGCGCCGGCCCGTCCCCGGCCTCGCGCCCCCGCCCGCTCCGGCGCCGCGCCGGTCCCCGCCCCGGACTCTTTCCCGCGCGGCTCGGGCATCGTCCCAATTTCTTCGCCGCTCGATTGGCGAGACATTGCCAATCGAAAGGAGCCAATCAATGGCCAACACGTTCAAGAGCGGCAGCGCGGTGCAGAGCGGTTACTACCTCAACCTCTCCCGGTGGGCGATCGAGCCGGTCGCGAAGGACGGCGAGCGCCTCCCGCAGGGCAAGGGCGAGTGGCGGCGGATCCCGGTGGCCCTGGCGCTGGTGCTCACCCCGGTGCTCGGCGCGACGTTCCTGATGTTCATGCCGGTCATCGGCTTCGTGCTGCTGGCGCAGGCGGTGGCGATGCGCGCGGTCCGCACCTTCCGCGGCCCCGCCGAGGAGCTGGCCGCCACCATGAGCCCCGGCTGGCAGCCCGGCGAGGCGCACTTCACCGGCAAGTCCCCGGAGAACGGCGGCGTCGAGGAGAAGGGGCCGTCGGCGCGCGACGAGAAGCTCGAGGCGCTCGAGAAGGAGATCGAGGAGAAGCGGCGCCAGAGCTGAGCGGCGCGGTCCACCGCGGTCCCACGGTCGACGGAGCGGCACGGAAGGAGACGGTCATGGCCAAGTACACGGGCGGAGCGAACGTGAAGGGCGGCTACTACTGGAACCCGAGGGCGTGGGCGGTCGAGGTGGTCCCGTCGGAGGGCGGGCGCCTCCCGGGCAGCGGCGCACGGTTCGTGAAGGTGCCGTTCCCCCTGCTCCTGGTCGTGGTGCCGGTGCTCGGGGCGCTGTTCCTGATGTTCATGCCGGTGATCGGGTTCGCGCTCCTGGTGCACGCGGTGGTGAAGAAGGTGACCGGCGGGGTGAAGGAGGGCGCGGCCGACCTCGCCGCCACCGTCCACCCCGGGTGGCGGCCCGGCGAGGCGCACTTCACCGGCAAGCCCGGCGAGGAGGAGGAGAAGGCGCCGGGCGCCGCGCCGACGAAGGAGCTGAAGGCGCTCGAGGACGAGATCGCCCGCAAGCGCGGCGACGAGTAGCGGCGGCGGGGTGGGGACCGGGGCCGGCGGCATTGCCGCCGGCCTCTTCCTTTGGGAGTGTGGGTCGGGTGGGGCCATTCCCCCACGCGGCCGACGGGATGGGTGAACCCACCCAGGAGCGCCGGGGCGCCTGTCGCTTAACCCACGGATCTTCCGGGGGTCGAGGCCTGCGCCAGGTGCACCGGCGCGGGCACGGCACGTGCTACCTGCCGTGGCTGGAGAACGGCAGCACTCTGGGAGGGGGGCTGCGGTTCTTCACCCGATGCGGGCAGCTTCCGGTGGGGGCCGGCGGCTGCGCCGCATCTCTTCGTTGCGGCCCGCGACGCGCTACTCGTCCACGCGGATCACGCCCTTGCGGATCGCGAAGCGGACGAGCTCGGTGCGGTTGTGGACCCCGAGCTTCTCCATCACGTGCTCGCGGTGGCTCATGGCGGTCTTCACGCTGATGCCGAGGACGTCCGCCACCTCCTTGTTGCTCCGCCCCTCGGCCACCAGCTTCAGCACCTGCTTCTCGCGGTCGGTGAGCGACTCGTAGGGATCCGCCTCGCCGGGCGCCGCCGGGCCGGCCTCCTCCATGGCGGTGCGCGCGACCTCGGGGTCGAGCACCAGGCCTCCCCGGTGGACCGCGCGGACGGCGTTCGCGAGCTCGGCGCCGGCGGACTTCTTGAGCACGTAGCCCGACACGCCGGCCTTGAGCAGGCGGCGGACGTACTCGCGATCCTCGTACTGCGAGAGGATCAGGATGCGCGCGCGCCGCCCCAGCTTCTTCAGCTGGAGGCTGGCCTCGATGCCGCCCAGCCCGGGCATGGCGATGTCCATCAGCACCACGTCCGGATCGAGCCGCTCCACCTGCTCCAGCGCCTGCATCCCGTCGGCGCCCTCGCCGACCACCTCGATGTCGGGCTGGAGCTGGAGCAGCGCACGCACGCCCTCGCGCAGGATGGCGTGGTCGTCCACGATGACCACCCGGATCTTGTCGCTCACGTTCCCCTCCCCTCGGCGTCCGCGTCCGCTCCGGCGGCGGCGGGGCCCGGCTCGGTCGTGGCGCGCGGCACCGGGATGCGCACCTCGACGCGGGTGCCCTTCCCCGGCGCGGACTCCACCGTGGCGCTGCCGCCCAGGATCTCGGCGCGCTCGCGGATGCCCATGAGGCCCCAGGAGCGCCGCCCCTCGCGGCGCGCGACGGCCTCCGCGTCGAAGCCTCGCCCGTCGTCCTCGATGTCGATGCGGAACACGTCGTCCTCCAGCGCGACCTCCACCAGCACCGCGGTCGCCTGGGCGTGGCGGGCGATGTTGCTCATCGCCTCCTGGCAGATGCGGAACAGCGCCGTCTCCATCTCGGGCGGCAGCCGCCGGTCCAGCTCCCCGAACTCGCAGCGCACCGACATGCCGCGCGTGCCGAGCTGGCGCTCCGCGTACCAGCGGATCGCGGACAGCAGCCCGAGGTCGTCGAGCACCGACGGGCGGAGGTCCAGGATGATGCGGTGCACGTCCTCCAGCGTGCGCACCGCCACCGCCTTCACCTCCTCGAGGCGCGGCGCCTTGCCGCCGCGCATCGCGTCCTGGGCCGCCTCGAGCCCCATGGCCAGCACCGCCAGGCTCTGGCTGGTCTCGTCGTGCAGCTCGCGGGCGATGCGCTTGCGCTCGTCCTCCTGCGCAGAGATGAGCTTGCGGAGGAGCTGCGCGCGGGCCTCGTCGCGCGCGGCGAGCTGGGCGTAGGCCTCGTTGAGCGCGTGCGTGCGCTCCTCCACCCGCTGCTCCAGCTCGGCGTTCACCCGCGCCACGTCGTCGAGCAGGCGCCGGAGCGCCAGGCGCATGCGATCCAGCGAGCGCCCCAGCCGCCCCACCTCGTCGGTGCCGAGGTCGGGGATGGACCAGTCCAGCTCGCCCCCGGCGATGCGCTCCGCCTCGCCGGTGAGGACGCCGATGGGCCGGGTCACGCTGCGCGCCGCGCCCCAGGCGAACGCCGCCGCGATGCCGAGGTGCGCCGCCAGGCCGGCCGCGACCAGCCACCAGGGCACGTCGCCCTCGGTCGGCAGCGCCTCGGCGGTGCGCTGCCGCACCACCACGCCCCACGGCGCCGCGGCCAGCGGCGCGAACACCATCAGCTCGGCCGGCGCCGCCGCCTTCACGCCCCAGTCGCCGTGGCACCCGTCGCAGCGCGCCGCCTGCGCCCGCTTGTCCTTCACCAGCTCGCCGAGGTGCGCCCGGCACTCGGTGCGGCGCCCGACCCGGGCCGGCACGGTGCTCGCGATGATGGTGCCGCCCGCGTCGATCAGCTCGGCGAAGCCGCTCTCCCCGCGGCGCAGGTGCTGCAGCACGCGATCGAAGCCGCGCCGCGACGGGTCGAACGTGCCGCCGGCGATCCCGATGATCTGGTTCTGCCAGCTCCGCACCGGGACGAGCTCGTGCACCACCCGCCCGCGCGCGCCCTGCTCCGCGCCGGAGAGGCGCGGCAGCCCGGTGCGCAGCACCTCGTCCACCACCGTGAGGTCGTCGGCCGGCGCCGCCGACCGCGGGCCGCCCGGCGCCTCCGCGAGCACGTTGCGCTCGGCGTCCAGCAGGTAGACGCCCTCGCGGTGGCGGAACTGGTGGTACGTGTCGGCCACCACGCGCCGCTCCTCCTCGAGGTCCGCGTTGCCCATGGTCTGGGCCACGCCGGAGGCGAGCCGCTGCAGCACCTCGAGGTCCTCGGTCAGCACGCCGTCGAAGTGCGTCGCCGCCATGGCCGCGGCGGACATGCGGCCCGCCACCACCCGTTCGTCGAGGGTGCGCGCCCAGTGGATCCCGGTCGCGCCCATGATGACGAGCGGGACGGCGATGCCGGTGGCCATCAGCAGATAGACGCGCCGGCGGATGCCGCCCGGCATGGCCGGGTGCGGCGCGGTCCGGTACGCCGCCGGGGCAGGCGGGGGCGCGGGCGGCACCGGCAGCGCGGGCGGCGCGCCGGCCTCGGGCCCGGGCCTCATCGGCCGCCTCCGGGGTGCGTGCTGTGGGCCATGTGGTACAGCTCGTCGAGGTCGCCGCGCGTGCGGAGCAGCACCGTCCGGCCGCGCTGCTCCCAGGCCAGCTCCTGCCAGGGCTGCCCCGCCACCAGCACCGCGGAGAGCGTCGCCGGGTACGAGCCCACCGTGGTGCGCTGGACGCGGAGCACGTTGCGATCGGCGAGCAGCGGCGCCGCGATCTCGGCGCCCTCCGCGGTGGACTGCAGGATCTGGACGGCGGGCGCGCCGCTGCGATCGACGACCGTGATGGCCGCGGACCCGCGGCGGCCACCGGCGAGCCGGATCTCCGAGGGCGGCCAGGCGAGCCGCTGCGGGAAGTAGCCGGGCAGCATCAGCATCGCGCCGAGCCGGCGCTCGGCCTCCTGCACGGTCGCGGCGTGGCGGACCGCGCTGCCCTCCCCGGCGATCCACCCGGGCAGCGCGCCGAGGGCGGCGATCACCAGCGCGGAGGTCGCGGCCACCCACACCAGCGCCGCGAGCATCCGCGCGAGCTCGAGCCCCGCCTCGCGCGCGCGCGTCACGCTCCCGGTCATACCACGAAGAACAGCAGGGCCGTCAGGGTGAGGGCCGCCAGCGCGACGCGCGCCGCCCCGAACGGCAGGCGCGGCGCCGGCGGCTGGAGCAGGCGACGGCAGCGCAGCTCGATGTCGCGTGAGCGCACGCGCGCGAGCGGCTCGGACAGCGCGGCGGCGAGCGGCAGCGTCCGGCGCACCGGCGGCGGCCCGGCGGTGGCGCGGTGGAGCTTGAGCAGGCCGCTGGCGAGCGCGAGGCGATCGCCGCACGCCTCCGCGGCGCTCTCGTCCGCGAGCCACTCGGCGTCGCGGGCCAGCGCGCGCGAGACCACCTGGAACGCCGGGTTGAAGCCCATCACCACGCGCGCCAGCAGCACCACCCAGCTCGCGGCGGGATCGCGGCGGGCCAGGTGGGCGAGCTCGTGGGCCAGCGCCGCGCGCAGCTCGGCCGCGTCGAGCAGGCGCAGCGCCCCGCGCGAGAGCACCACCGCCGGCCTGCGGATGCCGGTGCAGAACAGGACCGGCGCGCCGCGCTCGATCCACAGCAGCGAGGGCACGCGCGTGCCGAGGCGGGCGGCCAGCTCGGCCAGCGTGGCGCCGAGGCGCGCGGCGGTCTCCGGGTCCGGCACCGCGCGCGGCGGCGGCCGCGCGCGCCGCCTGCGGCACAGGAACGGCACCAGGTCCATGAGCAGCAGCGCCAGCCCGATGGTCGCCAGCCCGCCCACGAACCACTGGTACATCCCGGTCCCGAGCAGCCGCACGTCGGCCCAGCGGCGGCCGACGAGCAGCGCGCCGCCCTCGCGGAACGCGTCGCCGGCCCGCACCGGGAACAGCAGCACCAGGGCCGGAAACAGGACCAGCGGATAGCCCAGGGCGGTGAGCCGCAGGGCGATCCGCTGGCCGGGGTCGCGCACTCGCCAGGTCCGCACCAGCGCCTCCACGAACAGCGAGGCGACCAGGGTGTGGAAGATGGCCTGCGCGAGGACGTCAGCCCACGTGGCGCTCGTCATGCGACGAGGCGTGGCCGCCGTGCTCCGCGGGCGGCGCCCGCCCCTCGATGCGCGCGAGCTCGAGCGGGTGCTCGTGCTCGTAGCGCTCGCGGCTGACCTTGCCGGTGAACATCGACGTGTCGAACGGGAACACGTCGGGGCTCAGGTGCGCGTTGAACACGTGCCAGATGGTGATCACCAGGAACGCCATCAGGCCCTCGTTCGAGTGGGCCACCTTGGCGGCGGGGATCACCTCGCCCGGGAGCAGCGACGCGACGGTCACCGGGAAGAACAGGATGAAGCCGGTGAGCACCATGATGACGTTGCCGAACACCAGGCCCCAGTACTCGAACTTCTCCTTGTACGTGTACCGATCGTACATCGGGTGCTTGTCGGTCACGCCCAGGTAGTACTTGAGCTGGAGGATGGCGTCCTCGAAGTCCTTCTTCGACGGCACCATCGTGAAGCCGATCTTCTTCGAGAGCATCGCGGCGATCGCGTTCGCGAAGTGGATCACCGTGGACGCCGCCAGGATCAGGCCGCACACGCGGTGGACCCAGCGCGCCACGTCGATGCCGCCGAACACGCCGACCACCGCCTGCGACCAGCCGGCCGTGTAGAACTTCTGCGGCAGGCCGGTGAGGCAGAGCAGCACGAACACGAGCATCGTGATGAAGTGCTCGATCCGCTGCTGCAGGTTGAAGCGGACGATGTAAGCGCTCATCGGTTCACCACCACGCGCCAGAGGTGCAGCGCGATCTGGAGCACGAGCCCGCCCACCATGAACGGGATCAGCATCTTGTAGAAGACCTGCACGCCCCACACGAGCGGCGCCTTCTGCGGCGTGGGCTCGTAGTGCGAGAGCCAGGCCTTCGGGAAGCTCGCGCTGGCGCCCTCGTGGCACTTCGCGCAGGTCTTCTGCAGGTTGGCCGCCATCACCGTGGACGACGGGTCCTTGGACGACTGGATGTCGTGGACGCCATGGCAGTCGGTGCAGACCGCGGCGAGGCGCGCGTCCGGCGCGTTCTTCTGCTTGCGCTGGAGCGTCGCGGCCATGCCGTGGAAGTCGGAGAGGTAGGTCGACACCACCTTGCTGGAGAGGCCGTACTTCGACATCAGCTTCTCGTCGGTGTGGCAGCGCCCGCAGATCTCCGGGGTGCGCATGGCGAGCTGGCCGTCGCGCGGGTCGGTGGTGTCGTGGGCGCGGTGGCAGTCGGTGCACACCGGCACGTCGGGGCTGCTCTCCGCCGCGCGGCCGTGCACGCTCTTCGCGTAGACGTCCGCCTCCTCCGCGTGGCAGCCCGAGCACATCTTCGAGATGCGCGTGCGCGGCTGGCCCGGCCGGGAGATGTCGTGGGCGCCGTGGCAGTCCACGCAGAGCGCGGCCTTGTCGTTGCCCTTGGCCATCACCGCGTAGTGAACGCCGTCGAGCGTCTTGGTGTAGTTCGCGAAGTGGCAGCCCTTGCACTGCTCGTAGTAGGCGCGGGTCACGTCGCGGCGGGTCTTGAACTTCAGCTCGCCGGTGGCGTGGTCGCTGGTCTTGTCGGTGTGGCACTCCGTGCAGCGGAGCGCCTCGCCGTGGACCGACTTCGCGAACGCGTCCTGGTCGACGTACAGCGAGAGCTTCTCGCCGCTCGGGAGGTCGAAGGTCTGGCTCGGGTCGCTGTGACAGCCGAGGCAGTCCTCCTGCTCGGCCGGGATACCCGCCCAGGCTGGGTTCGCGGCGAACGCGAGGAGGAGGGGCAACAGGCGTCGGATCATTTGCACACCCTGGAGGAGTCGGTGCGTCAATCCGTGACAGCCACGGATTGCGCCACTTCCTACCAGGGGGCGGGCGGATTGTCCAACGCCTCCGGCCGGATAAGCACGCGTGAATTCAGCACGAATTGATCTGGATTCATCCGGTCGAGATGCGGCGCAAGAATCGCGGCGTCCGCACACCTCCCCCGCGCCTCGCGCAACCGCCGACGATTCTGCGCCGGGCCCGGGGAGGATTGACGTCCATCAACCGGGTCCGCAATGCCTCCCCCGGATCGCCTGCGCGCAATCGCGCACCGCCCGCCCGCGCGCCTGCGCCCTCGCGCGCACCTCGGACGCAATCCCGCAGATTGCGGCGGGATCGGATCGCCGCGCGCCCCCGCCCCGGCCCGCGGCGCGCTCGCCGCCGACGCCGGCGCGCGCGCCGCGCGGGCGGCCGTGACCCGTGCGGCCGCGCGCCGCACCCGGTCTCACGCCCGCTCGCGCCCGCGCGCGCCCGCGAAAGTCGTGCGTGGGGCGGCCGATCGCCGCACCCGCCGCGAACGCGGCCCTCACGGCCGCAGGAACGCCTGCGTCAGGGCGGCCCATCCCTCCTCGCCGACCAGCCACGGCGCGGGCGCGACCAGCGTCCCGCCGTCGGCCGCGGCGAAGCCGAGCTGGTGCTCGACGAAGTGGTTCCAGCGCTGCGCCTCGCGCCGCATCCACGACTCCGCGGCGCCGGCGCGCGGCATCGACGCGTAGGCCTCGTCCGCCGGCGCGAGCGCGACCAGCCAGCCGCGCCCGTAGCCGTCGCGCTTCACCAGCGCCGGGTCGCGCACCACCGAGACGTTCACGCCCACCACCGTGCCGTCCACCGGCGCGGGGATCTCCAGGGCGCGCCCGCCGCCGTGCAGCGTGGCGATGGTCTCGCCGCGGGCCACGCGCGTGCCCGGCCGCGCCAGGTCCACCGCCGTGACCGCCGGCATCAGGCGCTGCGCGATGCCGTCGAGGCCGAGCTCCACCGCGCGGCCGCCCGGGCGCCGGTGCAGCCAGAGGTGGCCGGGCGCGTAGAACAGGTCCGGGCGGAACGGCACGCCGTCCACGTCGCGGATCCCGAGCGCCCGCTCGCGCCGCTCGGCGCGCCCGCGCACCACCAGCGCGATGATCAGCGCCGGGACGACGATGACCGCCACCATCGCGAGGAAGAGGCCGAACCGGGCCAGGATGCCGAGGGTGAAGACGCCGATCGACTGGAGGACCTCGAGAACGCTCTGCATGGCTTCCTCCCGACTGCGAGCCCGCGCCCGTCACCGGGCGCCTGCATCGACCCGCGCCTGCGGTCCCCGGCCCGGAGCGAGTGGGCCGGGGACCGCCGACGCGCCCCCCTCACTGCGCGTGGCACATGGTGCAGTCGTCGAACCCGAACGCCTGCTTGCCGTGGCACGCCCCGCACGACTCGCCCTTCTCCATCGCGGCGTGCGTCACCGCCTGCTTCTTCTCCTTGGCCGAGCGGCCGAGGATCCCGAACCGGCGCGGGTGGCAGGACACGCAGTCCGGCTTGGCCGAGTCCACGTGGCTGTCGTGCCGGAACGTCACCTGGCCCGGGCTGTCGCCGCCCTGCGGGAGCGGGAGCTCCGGAGGCAGGTTCGGGAGGTCGCCCGCGAGCGCGCTGCCGCCCAGCAGCAGCCCGGCCAGCGCACCGCACCACGAGAGCTTGAGCGTCATGGCTGTGATCTCCGTTCTCAGGTCAGGAAGAAGGTGCGCGCCATCTCGTCCCAGTCGTCGCCGGCCAGCGCGCGGCCGATGCCGTGGATGGGCACGCCGCCGTCCTGCAGCACGCGGCCGAGCTCGGGGCTCATCCGCATGGCGAGGCGCTCGGACGCGTCCTCCAGGAACCGGTTGGCGGCGCTGTCGGTGAAGAGCTGGCGGAGGTTCGCGGCGAGGCGGGGCGCCTTCACCTTGAACAGCCAGCCGGCGCCGTACGGATCCTCGACGCCGTCCGTCCGCTCGCGCGCCGCCGCGTTCACCGCCACCACGGTCCCGTCGATGGGCGAGAGCATCGGGACGCTGCGCTCGCCGTCGCCGAGCTCGAGCGCCGGCTCGCCCTGCGCGACCTTGGCGCCGACGCTGGGCAGCTCGACCCGGGCCGGCCCCACCAGCTTGTGGGCGAAGTCGTCCACGCCGACCGCCACCAGGCCGTCGGACTCCAGGCGCGCCCAGGTGTGGCCGGGGTGCAGGTGCACGCCGGCGGGCACCTGGAACCAGCCAGCCACCGCGGGCCGGGCCGCGATCGGGTGGGCCGCGGGCGCCACCGCGGGGACGCGGGCGGGGGCGCGGACCTCGGCCGCCGCCGGCTTGCCGCCCTGGACGTAGCGCCAGAACGGGATGAACATCAGCAGGTAGGCGATCCCGAGTCCGTACTCGAGGAGCTTGGCCGGATACACGGAGAGCAGGTCGTAGGCCATGGCTTCCTCCTTTCAGTGCTCAGCGGGGAACGCCGGGTCCCCACGCAGGATGGGCATGCGGTTGACGATCCAGCGGTACGCCAGCACGCCGATGGTGACGAGGGTGATGGACACCCAGATCTCCATCCAGCTCGGCACGTACCGGTCGACCCGGTTCCAGTTGAACGCGATGACCGAGATGTTCAGGCGGTTCAGCACCACCCCGAGGACGCCGATCACCGAGGCCGCCCGGATGAGCTTCACCTTGCGGTTGCGCGCGCCGTAGGCGAACACCAGCGAAGGCAGCAGCACGAAGCCGACGACCTCGACCAGCCACCAGGCGCCGTAGCCGGTGGCCAGGTAGCCCCAGCTGTGCCCGTCCACCACGCTCTGCAGCTTCAGGAAGAAGTAGGCGAACATCACCACCGCCGCCGCCTTCCCGAGGCCGATGGTCAGCTTGTCGACGTCGACGTGGTGGTCGGCCCGGGTCTGGAAGATCCGGTGCGAGAGCGCGCTCTCGAAGATCACCATGTTGAGGCCGGCGATGATCGCGCTGACGAAGAAGAACACGAAGATGTAGGGCGTGTACCAGAGCGGGTGGAGCTTGGTCGGCGCGAGCAGGAAGAGCGAGCCGAGCGCCGACTGGTGCATGGTCGAGAAGATGACCGAGAGCACCGTGAGGGCGATGAGCGTCTTCTTCATCACCGAGTGGATGCGCTTCCAGCCGAGCCACTCGAACATCGGCACGGTGAACTCGAGCAGCAGGACGGTCGTGTAGCACATGACGCACCACGCGACCTCGAACAGCACCGAGGCGGTCCCGAAGTTGAAGAGCGCCATGATGATGTTCCAGGGGCGGCCCAGGTCGGCGAGCAGGCCGATGACCGCCATCACGTAGCCGAGGAAGGCGGTGAGGATCGCGGGCCGCTCGATGCCGTGGTAGTCCTTCAGCCCGAACAGCTGCACCGCCGAGCCGATGGTGAACCCGCCGGCGGCGAGCACGATGCCGGTCATCATGTCGAAGCCGATCCAGAGGCCCCACGGCGCCGACTGCGACAGGTTCGTGGTGGCGCCCAGGCCCGCCGCGAAGCGGTAGACGAGCAGCGGCACGCCGATGATGAGGATGAACGTCGCGACGGCGTTCGTCGGCGTGAGCTGGGCGCGGAGGTACTCCTTCAAGCTCATCCCGAGCAGGATCTTCTCGCGGACGAACGAGTGCTGGGCGACCGCGGTGGCGTTAGCCATGGTGCTCCTCCTTCCCGTTCGACGGCTCCGACTCGGCGTTCTTGATCTCCTCGCGCCGGTTGGAGAACGCGTAGATGCCCATCAGCAGCGGCGGCCAGAGCGTCATCACGAACGGCGGCACCGACAGCGCGCCGGAGGCGAGGTCCGGGATGGGCCGCTCGGGGACGTCGGTCCGGAACGCGAGCTGCTCCATGTCGACGTCGGTGATGTACAGCCAGCTCGTCCCGCCGGCCTCGTGCTCGCCGTACACGTGGTGCACGTAACGGCCGGGGTTCGTGTAGATGCGGGTCTTGGCGGCCTCGAGGAGCTCGCTGCGCTTCCCGAAGGTGAGCGCGCCCGAGGGGCACACCTCGGTGCACGCCGGCTTGAGGCCCTTCGCCTGCCGCTCTGCGCAGAAGCTGCACTTGCGCACGCGCGGCGCGTTCGAGCCGTACTCGTACTTCGGCACGTCGAACGGGCAGGCGATCATGCAGTACCGGCAGCCCATGCAGCGGTTCGGGTTGTAGACCACCGGCCCCTCGGGCGACTTGGACATCGCCTTGACCGGGCACGCCGAGGCGCAGCCCGGCGCCAGGCAGTGCATGCACTGCTTCTTCGCGAAGCGCTCGATGCCGGGGGCCTTCTCGGTGCGGTTCACCACCGTGAAGGCCTGCTCGTGCATGTCGCGCTTCTGGTCGAAGACGTTCGCGTCCTCGGGCGGCGGCGCGAGGTGGTTGGCCTCGGCGCACGCCGCCTCGCACGCGCGGCAGCCGACGCAGAGGGTCGTGTCGACGAGCACGCCTGGCCCGTCCTCCGCCGCCCCGTGCGCCGCTGCGGCGGCGGTCGCCGCCGACGCGCCGGCGGCCCCCGCCGTCACTGCCGCGATCTTGAAGAACCCTCTGCGTCCGATCTTCATGGTTGTCTCCGCGCGGGTGCGGCTAGCTGTGCGCCGCGACGAGGTTCATGGTCCCGAGCACCGCAACTCCGACCACCATCACGACGAATGCGAACATCATGGCGTCGCTCCTTTGGGCCCTGCGGGTGAGGGATGGGAGTCCGCGTCGGCCGACCGTTCCGCACGCTCGAGCGCCTCGCGGAAGAGCGGGCAGGTCTTGAATGCCTCGCCTTCGCAGGTGCTCGCCGTGGTGACCCGGTCGATCGGCACGAGCTTCTTCACCGGGTAGGCCCGGCAGAACACCATCGAGACCTCTTTCAAGTACGGGCAGGTCATCTGTCGCCGTCCTCCCGCGGATCCCTATGGCAAGGCGCGCGCCAGCCGGGGCGCGGCGGCGCGCGCGCGCGAAGAGCGGCGTGTTCACGGTGGGTTACGCTCGCGGTGCGGCGTGCGCCGGCGCGCGGCGCGGACCCCCGGGCTGTCGAGTTCCTCAGCGCCCCTCCACCGGGACGGGGTGCGACCGCTCGTGATCACGCGGGCTTGCGGTGCCGGCGGCCCCGGTGGAGAGAACCTCGACGGTGCGGAGGAACTCGACGTGGCAGCCGGTCGCAGCCGGTGCGCGGCGGGCGCGGGGGCGCGGCAGGATCGCGCGGGCGCTTCACCAATCGTGACTTCACCCTGCGCGGACGCGGCGTCGCGCCGCCGTGCGCGGGGGCGCGGGCGGTCCGGCGGGGCAGCGGCGGGGGTGGCGCGTGCGCGCGGGGGCGCGGGCCGGCGCGCCGGTCAGCGCGCGCCGGTCTCGCCGTCGCGGGACGGCTCGTCCTCGCCGTCCCGGCGCAGCCCCCACTTGCGCATCTTGTTGTAGAGGGTGACCCGGTCGATGCCGAGGATGCGCGCCGACTGGCTCACGTTGCCGCCGGTGTGCGCCAGGACCGCCGAGACGTGGCGCCGCTCCACCTCCTCCAGCGAGGCGAGCGTGCCGGGCCGCGGCGCGGTCTCCGGCTTCCCGGGGAGGCCCAGGTCGGCGATCTGGATCACCGGGCCGGTGCAGACCACCGCGCCCCGCTCCAGGATGTTCCGGAGCTCGCGCACGTTGCCGGGCCAGTCGTGCGCCATGAGCGCGCTCATCGCCTCGGAGGAGACGCCGTCGATCCGCTTCTTCATCTCCACCGACAGCCGCTCCACGAAGCTCTCCACCAGGAGCGGGACGTCCTCGCGCCGGTCCCGCAGCGGGGGGATGAGGATGGGGATGACGTTGAGCCGGTAGAACAGGTCCTCGCGGAACTTCCCCTCCGCCACCGCGCGCTTCAGGTCGCGGTTCGTGGCGGCGATGATCCGGACGTCCACGTCGACGCTCTCGTTGCCGCCGATGCGGTGGAAGCGCCGCTCCTCCAGCACCCGCAGCAGGTCGAGCTGCAGCTTGGGCCCGATGTCGCCCACCTCGTCGAGGAACAGCGTGCCGCCGTGGGCGGCCTCGAACTTGCCCTTGCGGCGGGCGATCGCGCCGGTGAACGCGCCCTTCTCGTGCCCGAACAGCTCGGACTCGAGCAGGCTCTCGGTGAGCGCGGCGCAGGAGACCGCCACGAACGGCCCCTCCGCCCGCGGGCTCTCCTGGTGGATGGCGCGCGCCAGGACCTCCTTGCCGCTGCCGGACTCGCCCAGCACCAGGATGGTGGAGTTGGAGCGGGCCGCGGTGCGCGCCAGCTCGAACACCGACTGCATGGCCGGGCTCTTCGAGAGCAGGTCGCGGAACTTGTACTCGCGCTTCAGCGCCTGGCGCAGGACCGCGTTCTCCCGCACCAGCGTCTGCTGGGAGACGATCTTCTGCATCATCAGCGACAGCTCCTCGGGATCGAACGGCTTCACGAGGTAGTCGTAGGCGCCCAGCTTCATGGCCGCGACCGCGGTGTCCACCGTGGCGTAGGCGGTCATGATCACGACCGCCAGCTCGGGCAGGAGCTTCTTCGCCTCCTCCAGCACCTGCAGGCCGTCCATCCCCGGCATCTTCAGGTCGACGATGAGGATCGACCAGCGCTCCCCCTTGAGCTTCTCGACCGCGGCGAACCCGTCCGCCGCCACGTGGACGGAGTAGCCGTCCTTCTCGAGCCAGCCGCCCAGCGACTCGCGGACGATCTCCTCGTCGTCCACCACCAGGATGCGCGTTCTCTCGTTGGACATCACCTGGGACCTCCGGCCTGCAGCTCCTCGAGCCTGCGTCGGCACTCGGAGCAGAGCTCCGGCATCTTCTCGTCCACGTTGCGAACGCCCGACGAGCGCGCCATCACGCACACCGGCGTCGCGCAGTGCAGCAGGCCGAACGCGTGCCCGACCTCGTGCACCGCCTCCTTGGCGAGCCGCTCCAGCAGCAGCTGCGGCCCGATCAGCTCGACGTCCTCCAGCAGCCGCGCGGTGGAGACGACCGCCGCGCCGCCCCCGAGCTGCCCCTCCCCGAACACGTAGGTGAGGATGGGGATGAACAGGTCGCGGTCGGTCACCCCGAGCACCTTCCCGGCGCCCGGCCCCGCCTCCAGCAGCCATTTCAGGATCGCGCCGGAGAGGTGCTGCTTGCGCTTCGGGTCGTAGGCGTGGCGCGGGCGCTCCGGCGAGGTCCACTCCTGCACCGGGCGCCCGAAGGCGCGGGCCAGGTGCAGCGCGGCGTGGTCCAGCAGCGCCCGGTCGGGCGCCGCCTCGCCGATCCACCAGATGAAGATCGGGTCCATTCATTCGATGCCCTGGGCGCGCCGCCGACGCGCGCCCCCGGAACCCGCCCTGGTCCGCCCGCCGCCGCGCATCACTCCGCCGCCCTCCGGGGCGGCAGCCGGATGGCGATGCGCGTCCCCTTCCCCACCTCGCTCTGGATCTCGATCTTCCCGTGGTGCCGCTCGACGATGCCGTACACCACCGACAGCCCGAGCCCGGTGCCGCGCTCCTTGGTGGTGAAGAACGGGTCGAAGATCTTGGACAGGTGGTCGGGCGGGATGCCCGGGCCGGTGTCGGTGAACGCGATCTCCACCCAGCCGCCGCCCGCCGACGCCGACGACTCGACCGTCAGCTTCCCGCCGCGCGCCATCGCCTCGCAGGCGTTCATGATCACGTTCACGCACGCCTGCCGGAGCTGCCCGAAGTCGCCCTCCACCGGCGGCAGCGGCACGAGCCGCTTCTCCAGCGTCACGTTCTGGATGTTGATCTGGTTGGAGAGGAGCTGGAGGCCCTCCTCGACCACCGCGTCCAGGTCCACGTCCTTGAGCGTGAGCGGCCGCTCGCGCGCGAAGTCGAGCAGGTTGCGCACGATGGCGCTGCACCGCTCGGTCTCGCGCTGGACGAGGAGCAGGTGCTTCACGAGCGTCTTGCGCGTCGCGTCGTCGGGCACGCCCTGGTCCAGCGTGCGGACGATGAGCTTCGCGAAGGTGAGGATCCCCGCGAGCGGGTTGTTGATCTCGTGCGCGATGGACGCGGACAGCTTGCCCAGCGAGGAGAGCTTCTCCGACCGGACCAGCTGGTCCTGCGCGGCCCGGAGCGCGGCGGTCCGCTCCTGCACCTGCTGCTCGAGGCTCGACATGAGCGCGTCGAGGTCCCGGCGCGCCGAGCGCAGCGAGCGCGTCATGTCGTTGAAGGAGGCGGCCAGCAGGCCCAGCTCGCCGTTCCAGGTGACCGGCACCTCGAGCTCCAGCTGCTCGCGCGCCACGCGCCGGGTGGCCTGCACCAGCGCGGCCACCGGCCGCATCAGGTGGTGGCGCGTGAACAGCCAGGCGAACAGCCCGAGCAGGCCCGAGGCGAGCGCGGCGGCCGCCAGCGTGCGCCAGCGGAACGTGTGGGTCTGCGCGTCGAGGCGCGCCAGCGAGACGTCCAGGTCGATGACGCCCAGGACCTCCTTCGTGGCCGGGTGCGCGTGGCAGGCGCCGGTCGAGCAGGACGCCTCGTTGTAGACCGGGGTCATGATCCCCAGCACGCGGTGGTCGCCCGCGCGGAAGACGCGGCTCCGCTCCTCCAGCTCGAGCTTGCGCAGCGGCTGGCCGGCCGCGTGGCAGCCGGAGCAGGCCTCCGCGTCGCGGTCCACCATCCGGCCCACCTCCTCCGGCACGGTGGAGAAGGTGACGCGCCCGCTCGCGTCCATCATGCGGACGCGCTCGATGCCTCCCTGCCGCGCCACGTCCTGCATGATGAGGTAGGCGTCGCCGCGGCGGTCCTGGAGCATGGCGCGGTGGAGCGCGTTGCGGACGGTCTGGCTGAGGAGGTCGGACTCCTGCACCACCTGGCCGAGCAGGTGGCGCTGCACCGCGATCTCCGCCAGGAAGAACAGGCCCACGGTGCCGAGCGCCACCGCGCCGATCATGGCGAACAGCTTGGTGGAGAGCCGCTGCTGCCAGGGGATCTCCAGGCCGAGCGCGCCGAGCGACGCGGGCGCGATGGCCCTGGCGAGGCGCTGCAGCGCGCGGTCCTCCTCCGGTGTGCGGTCCGGCTCCGGGGTACGCACCGCGGGCTCCGCCGGCGGGGGCGGCTCGGGGGCCGGGGAGATCCCGGGCGAGGTTCCTGGCGATGCGCTCACGGCGTGCTCGGCCGCTCACCCGTACCGCCGCAGGAAGGGCGGGTGCCTTGCGGTCCGTCAACGATTGTTCAATTTTTCGTCGCCCCGACGCAATCGTCGACGGCCCAAAATTGCGCGCGAATTGACGCAGCCTGCGCGCTCCTGCCGCACCCCGGCGCTTCGCGCCCTCGCCGGCGGCCCCGGCGCGCCGCCCCCGGCCGCGGGTGCGCCCGGGCGCGCAGGGGATTTGATCCCGGGCACGCCTCCGTCTACCCTGTCGGGTCCCGTGACCCAGCCCCGCGCCATCCTCCTCGTCCAGTGCCCCGACCGCCCCGGCATCGTGGCGGCCATCTCCAGCTTCCTCTACCGCCACGGCGCGAACATCCTCGACTTCGACCAGCACACCTCGGTGGACAACGGCGGCGCCTACTTCACCCGCCTCGAGTTCCAGACCGACCGGCTGGACCTCCCGGTGGAGGACCTGGAGCGCGCGTTCGCCCTCGACGTCGCCAGGCCGTTCGGCATGGAGTGGCGGCTCACCCTCTCCTCGCAGCGCAAGAAGGTCGCGATCCTGGTCTCGAAGCACGACCACGCGCTCCTGGAGCTGCTGTGGAACTGGGATCGCGGCGACCTGCACGCGGACGTCTCCACGGTGATCTCCAACCACCCCGACCTGCGCGAGTCGGTGGAGTCGTTCGGCGTCCCGTTCGTCCACGTGCCCAACAGCCGCGACACCCGCGCGCAGGCCGAGGCCCGCATGCTGGAGCTGCTCGAGGGGAAGGCCGACCTGGTGGTGCTCGCGCGCTACATGCAGATCGTCTCGCCGGAGCTGGTGGCGCGCTGGCCGAACCGCATCATCAACATCCATCACTCCTTCCTCCCCGCGTTCGTGGGCGCCGACCCGTACCGGCAGGCGTACGACCGCGGGGTGAAGATCGTCGGCGCCACCGCCCACTACGTCACCGCCGAGCTCGACGCCGGGCCCATCATCGACCAGGACGTGGGCCGGGTCTCGCACCGCGACGCGGTGGACGACCTGAAGCGGCTCGGGCGCGACCTGGAGCGGCGGGTGCTGGCGCGCGCGGTGCGCTGGCACTGCGAGGACCGCGTCATCGTGAACGGCAACAAGACCGTCGTGTTCAGCTGACGCGCGGCGAGGCGCCCGCCCGGCCGCTGCGCCCGGCCCGTGCCCCGGGCCGCGGCCGGTCACACCTTCCGGCGAGGGAGGTGCGCCATGGCGGCCCGGACGCTCACGCTGATGCTCGGCCTGTGGCTGTTCTTCTCCGCGTTCCTGTGGAGGCGGGCGCCCGCCTCGTTCGCGAACGCGTCGGCGGTGGGCCTGCTCGCGTGCGCCGGGGCCCTCTGGGCCATGTGGCGCCCGCGCGTGCGCCTGGCCGGCGTCGCCCTCTCCGCCTGGCTGCTCGCGGCGGCGCTGCTCCTCCGGGCGCCGTCCTCCACGGCCCGGTGGAACGACGTCGCGGTGGCGCTCGCGATGTTCCTCACCGCGCTCGTGCCCGGCACCATGCACTCCTCGCGGCGCGCGACCGCCGCCAGCGCCTGAGCCGCGGCCCCGCGCGGGAGGTGCGGAGGCGCCGCGCCGGCGGCAAGGGTTCCGCCGTGCCCACGCCCGCGTCCCCCGAGCTGCTCGCCCGCCTGCGCGCGGGCATGGCCGAGACCGTCCGCGCGCTGCAGGAGGAGATCTGCGCCGCGCTGGAGCGCGCCGACGGCGCCGCCCGCTTCGCCGCGGATCCCTGGGAGCGCCCCGGGGGCGGCGGCGGCGAGAGCCGCGTGCTCCAGGACGGCGCGGTGCTGGAGAAGGCGGGCGTGAACGTGTCGGAGGTGCACGGGGAGCTGCCCGACGCGCTCGCGCGCAAGGTGCAGGGCGAGGGCGGCGCGTTCACCGCGGCGGGGCTGTCGGTGGTGGTCCACCCGGCCAGCCCGATGGCCCCCACCGCGCACATGAACGTGCGGCTGCTGAGCCGCGGCGGGGGCGCCTGGTTCGGCGGCGGCGCCGACCTCACCCCCTACTACCTCTTCGAGGAGGACTGCCGGCACTTCCACGCCGTGCTGCGCGAGGCCTGCGAGCGCCACGCGCCCGGCAGCTACGCGCGCCACAAGCGCGCCGCGGACGCGTACTTCTACCTGCGCCACCGCGGCGAGCACCGCGGGGTGGGCGGGATCTTCTACGAGGACGCCGGGGACGACCTGGAGCGCGAGCTCGCGTTCGCGGGCGAGATGGGCCGGGCGTTCCTGCGGGCCTACCTGCCCATCCTGGAGCGCCGCCGCGCGACCCCGTTCGGCGAGGCGGAGCGGCGCTGGCAGGAGATCCGGCGCGGGCGCTACGTGGAGTTCAACCTGGTCTGGGACCGCGGCACCGTGTTCGGGCTGGAGACCTCCGGCCGCACCGAGTCGATCCTGATGTCGCTGCCGCCGCGGGTGCGCTGGGTCTACGACCACCGGCCGGCGCCCGGCAGCCGCGAGGCGGCGCTCCTCGACGTGCTGCGCGCGCCGCGCGAGTGGGCGTGAGCGGCGCGGCCGGGCGCGTTAACCTCTCCCGCGTGCAGCTCGAGCTGGTCCCCTCGCCCGTCCCGGCGTTGCCGCCGGGCATGCGGCTGTGGCGCGCGCTGCTCCCCGCGGCGGAGCAGCAGGCGCTCCTGGCCGCGCTCGCCCGCCTGGAGCTCGGCGAGGTCCGGATGCACGGGGTGATCGCGCGGCGGCGGGTGGCCCACTTCGGCCGTGCCTACGCGTACGATGCCCGCGCGGTGCAGCCCGGCCCGCCGTTTCCGGCGGCGCTCGAGCCGCTGCGCCGGCGCGCGGCGGCGCTGGCCGGCGTGGCGCCCGCTGCGCTCGCGGAGGCGCTGGTGACCCGCTATCCGCCCGGCGCCGGGATCGGCTGGCACCGCGACGCGCCGGCGTTCGGGCAGGTGGTGGGCGTGTCGCTCGGCGCGCCGGCGCGCTTCCGGATGCGCGAGGGCGGCCCGGGCGGCCGGGCGCTCGAGGTGCTGCTCGAGCCCGGCTCGGCCTACCTCCTCGCCGGCGCGGCGCGCTGGCGGTGGCAGCACGCCATCCCGCCGGTGCCCGCCGAGCGCTGGTCCGTGACGTTCCGGACGCTGCGCGACGCGCCCCCGGCGCGGTGAGGGCGCGCCGGCGCCGCGACGTCGCTACGCCTCCGGCGATCCGGTCGCCTCGCGGCGCGTGCGCCACAGCGAGTACGCCATCGCGCCGCCGAGCAGCGTCACCACCACCCCGAGCGACGCGAACGCGTTCACGTGCACCCAGCTCGACGCGACCATCTTCAGGCCGATGAACACGAGCACCAGGGCGAGGCCGGCCTTCAGGTACTCGAAGCGGCGCAGCAGCTGCGCCACCGCGAAGTAGAGCGAGCGCAGGCCCATGATGGCGAAGATGTTCGAGGTGAAGACGATGAACGGGTCGAGCGTGATGCCGAAGATCGCCGGCACCGAGTCGAGCGCGAACACGACGTCGGAGATCTCGATCATGCACAGCGCCAGGAACAGCGGCGTCGCCAGCCGGCGCCCGTTCTCCACCAGGAAGAAGTGGTGCCCCTCCATGCGGCTGGTGGACGGGACCAGCCGGCGCAGCACGCGGAACGCGACGCTCTTCTCCGGGTGATGCTCCTGCTCCTCGTGGAAGAAGATGCGGATCCCGGTCACCACCAGGAAGCCGCCGAACACGTAGATGAGCCAGTGGAAGCGCGAGAGCAGCGCGGTGCCGCCCACGATCATCACCAGGCGCAGGAAGAACGCGGTGGTGATGCCCCAGAACAGCACGCGGTGCTGCAGCTTCGGCGGGATCGCGAACGACGCGAACACGAGCACGAAGACGAACAGGTTGTCCACCGAGAGCGACTGCTCGATGAGGTAGCCGGTGACGAACTCGATGGCCTTGTTCGCCCCGAAGCGCCACCACACCAACCCGGCGAACGCCGCCGCCAGCGACGCCCACACCGCGGTCCAGCCCAGCGCCTCGCGCGCGCGGATCACCTCGTCGCGCCGGTGGAACACGCCCAGGTCGAGCGCCAGCAGGACGAGCACCAGGACCAGGAAGCCGAGCCAGAGCCAGGGGTTTCCGACGGTCTCGAGCGCGAGGGCGGGAGGGTGCATGAGGCGGCCTTTTTAGACCTTCCGGCGGGTTCGCGCCGGGGAATTCTGGATCCGGGTTAGATTTTCTCCATGGAATGGCTGAACTACCATCACCTCTTCTACTTCTGGACGGTGGCCCGCGCCGGCAGCATCGCGCGCGCCAGCGAGGAGCTGCGGCTCGCGCAGCCCACCATCTCGAACCAGCTCAAGACGCTGGAGGCGAACCTCGGGGTGAAGCTCCTGGAGCGGCAGGGGCGGCGGCTCGTCCTCACCGACGTGGGACGGACCGTGCTCCGCTACGCGGACGACATCTTCCGGACCGGGCGCGAGCTGCAGCGGGCGGTGAAGGGCCTCCCCACCGGCCAGCGGCTTCGCCTGGTGGTCGGCGTGGCCGACGTGATCCCGAAGCGCATGGCCGCGCTGCTGCTGCAGCCGGCGGTGGACGCGCACCCGGACCTGACGCTGGTCTGCCGCGAGGGCCCGCTGCCGCAGCTGCTCGCGGCGCTGGCGCTGCACGAGCTCGACGTCGTCATCGCCGACGTCCCCGCGCCGGAGGACGTGAAGGTGAAGGCGTTCAGCCACCGGCTCGGCGACTGCGGGACCTCGTTCCTGGCGGCGCGGCCGCTCGCGCATCTCAAGAAGGGCTTCCCGCGGTCGCTCCAGGCCGCGCCCATGCTCCTGCCGTCGGAGGGCACCGCGCTCCGGCGCGGGCTCGACACCTGGCTCGAGCGCACCGGCGTGCGCCCGGTGGTCGCGGGCGAGTTCGACGACAGCGCGCTCATGCAGGCGTTCGGCGCGCGCGGGCTGGGCGTGTTCGCCGCCCCGCGCGTGCTGGAGGACGACATCCGCTCGCAGCTCGAGGTGGGCGTGATCGGGCGGGCCGAGGACGTGCGCGAGGCCTACCACGCGATCACCGTGGAGCGCCGGCTGCGCCACCCGGCGGTGGTCACCCTGGCCGAGGCGGCGCGCGACGCGATCTTCGGCGCGCCGCAGGCCTGAGAGCACGTGAACCCATCCCCTCCCGTCGCCGCGGCGGCCGATCCGCGTCGCATCGCTTCGTTGCTCCTCCCTGCACATGCCTCGGGGCATGCTCGGTCGTCGCGCCTCGCGCTGCTCGCGTCTCGACCGCCTGGCTCGGTCCGGGGATGGATTCACGCGCTCTGAGAGCACGTGAACCCATCCCCTCCCGCGCCCCGGCGGGCGGCGAGCGGCGGCCGGCGGCCGGCGCTCGGATGTTGGTTTTCTCGCAGGCTCGCGCCAACATTTTCTATTTGTCTGCGTCAGGCCAGCGACTAGGTTCTCCCTGCGCGCGCACCGTCGCGCGGCGGAGGCCACACCTTGAAGAACCAGCTGAAGACCATCCTGCTCCTCGGCACGCTCTCGGCGCTGCTGGTCGCGTTCGGCGCCAGCCTGGGACCGGGGCCGTTCTGGCTGTTCACCGCGCTCGCGGTGCTGATGAACCTCGGCGCGTACTTCTTCTCGGACAAGCTCGTGCTGCGCATGCACCGCGCCCGCGAGCTGGCGCCCGGGGAGGCGCCGCGGCTGCACGAGATCGTCCGCGAGCTGTCGGGCCGGGCCGGCATCCCCCCGCCGCGGCTGTTCGTCATCGACGAGCCGCACGCGAACGCGTTCGCGACCGGGCGCAACCCGCGGCACGCGGTGGTGGCGGTGACGCGGGGCATCGTGGACCTGCTCGACGAGCGCGAGCTGCGCGGCGTGATCGCGCACGAGCTCGCGCACGTGGCGAACCGGGACATCCTGGTGGCGAGCGTGGCCGCCGGCATGGCGGCGGCCATCTCGAACCTCGCCAACATGATCATGTTCTCGAGCCTGCTCGGCGGCGGCCGCGAGGACGAGGAGGGCGGCGGCGGCGGGCTGCTCATGATGCTCGTCGCGCCCATCGCCGGCACGCTGGTGCAGCTCGGCATCTCGCGCTCGCGCGAGTACCTCGCCGACGAGACCGGGGCGCGCATCAGCGGCGACCCGCTCGCGCTGGCGAGCGCGCTCGAGAAGCTGCAGCGCGGCGCCGAGGTGGTCCCGGCCGCGGCGGGCGCGCCCGCCACCGCCAGCCTGTTCATCGTCAACCCGTTCGGCGCCGGCGCCGTGATGGGCGGCCTGGCCCGCCTGTTCTCGACGCACCCGCCCGCCGAGGAGCGCATCCGGCGGCTCCGCGAGCTGGCGCGCGTGGCCGGCGGCGCCGACGGGTACGGCCCGCGCTCGCGGATGGTGCGCGGCTGATCGAAGGATTCCTCCATCGGAAGCCGGCGCGGAACACGGACCGCGCCGGCCGCCGCGGGGGCGGCGCCCGGTCCTGCTGGGCGGGGACCGGGCGCCGCGTTATCTAGGAGAGCTCATGAGCGCACCCAGGATCACCGTCTACACCAAGCAGAACTGCCCGTACTGCGTCCGCGCCAAGCGGCTCCTCGAGAAGAAGGGCGTCGCGTTCGAGGAGATCTCCGTCGAGGGCAAGGACGAGCTGCGCACCTGGCTGGCCGAGAAGACCGGGCAGCTCACCGTCCCGCAGATCTTCGCCGGGGAGCGCTCGCTGGGCGGGTTCTCCGACCTCGACGCGCTCGAGCAGCGCGGCGAGCTCGATCCGATCCTCCGCGGCGGGTGACGCGTCGCGCCGGGTGGGATGCCGGCGGATGGGTCGCGCGCGCGACTTCCTTCCGGAAATCCCGCGCGCCCCGGGCCACTCCGCCGTTGACGCGCGGGCCGGCCTCCTTCAAATAGGGCAGAGCATGGCCGCCCCCCGCGCCCGCACCGCCGCCGTCCTCGCGCTGCTCCTGCCCGCGAGCGGCTGCGCCACGCTGGCGCCGTCGGGCTTCGTGGACGGACGCACCGCGCCGCCGCCGGAGGTGGCGCGCCGGGCCGCGACCGAGCCCGCACCGGCGCGCGCTGCCGCCGGGCCGGCCCCGTCGCCGCCCTCCCCCGCGCCCGCCGCGCCGCGCTCGATCCCGGAGCTGGTCGCCCGCGCGCTGGAGGTCGACCCCGCCACCCGCGCCGCCTGGCACGACGCGCGCGCCGCCGCTGCAGCCGCCGGCGGCGAGCGCACCGCGTACCTGCCCTCGGTGTCGGTCGGCGCCGGCCTCCAGCGCGCCGAGACCGCGCGGACGCTGACGCGCGCCGGCACCACCGCCACCACCGCCGGGCCATCCGGCGAGCTCACCTGGATCCTGCTCGACCTGGGCGCGCGCGCGGCGCGGGTGGAACAGGCCGACCAGCTCCTCCTCGCGTCGCGGCTCGCCGAGCACGCGGCGGTCGCCGATCTGGTGCTGCGCGTCCAGGAGACCGCCTACCAGTACCTGGGCAGCCGCGCGCTGGTCGAGGCGGAGGCCGCGGCGGTGAAGCAGGCCGAGGAGAGCCTCGCCGCCGCCGAGGGACGGCGCGGCGCCGGGGTGGCCACCGTCGCGGACGTCCTTCAGGCCCGCACCGCGCGCTCGCAGGCGCGCCTGCGGCTGCAGCAGCTCGAGGGCCAGGCGCTCACCGTCGGCGGCGCGCTCGCCACGCTCGCGGGGCTCCCGCCCACCGCCACGCTCGACCTCGGCGCGCTGCCCGCCGACGTCCGCGTCCCGGAGACCGCCCCGGCGGTCGAGGCGCTGCTGGACGAGGCGGCGCAGCGGAGCCCCGACCTGGCCCGCGCGCGCGCCCAGGCCGGTGCGGCCGCCGCCGGCGCGCGGGCCGCCGAGCGCGCCTGGCTCCCGCTGCTCTCGCTCGGCGCGACCGCCAGCCGCTCCTGGTACCTCGACCCGTCCGGCGTGCCGCCCTCCACCGCCTGGACGGTGGGGCTCTCGCTGCGCATCCCGCTGCTCGAGGGGCTCCTCCGGCCGGCGTACGACGCGCTCGCCGCCCGCGCCGACGCCGACGCCGCCGAGGCGCGCGCCGCCGCGACCGCGCAGGCGGTGGCCCTCCAGGTCTGGACCGGCTACCAGGCGTTCCGCACCGCCGGCCTCCGCGTCGAGACCGCGCGCGACCTGCTCGCCTCGGCCCAGGCCTCGAGCAACGTCGCCGCCGGGCGGTACCGCGAGGGCGTCGGCTCCATCCTCGATCTCCTCACCGCGCAGGCCGCGCTGGAGGGCGCCCGGGCCGAGGAGGTGCGCGCCCGCGCCGACTACCTGGTGGCACTGGCCCAGCTCGCCCGCGCCACCGGCCGCCTCGCGCCGCCGGCCCAGGCCGCCGCCGCGCCGACGCCCGCGCCAGAAGGGAACCCATGACCGCCCCCCGCGCCGCGCCGCTCGCGCTCACCCTCCTCGCGCTCGCCGCCGCCTGCGGGCGGGGCGACGCCGGACCGAAGGGCCCGCGCCCGGTGGCGGTTCGCGCCGCCGTGGCGGAGCGGCGCGACGTGCCGGTGGAGGTCCGCGCCGTCGGGCGCATCGTGGCGAACCAGTCGGTGGCGGTGCGCGCGCAGGTGTCGGGCCCCATCGTCGCGGTGCGCTTCACCGAGGGCCAGGCGGTGCGCCAGGGCGACGTGCTGCTCGAGCTCGACCCGCGCCCGTACCGCGCCGCGCTGGACGAGGCGCGGGCTCGCCTCGCGCAGGACGAGGCGCGCGCCGCGAGCGCCCGGGACGACGCGCGCCGGTTCGCCGAGCTGGTGAAGAAGGAGTACGTCACGCAGCAGCAGGCCGAGCAGGCGGCGGCGGCCGCGACGGCCGCCGCGGCGGCGGTGGCGGGCGACCGCGCGCAGGTGGAGCGGGCCGCGCTCGACCTCTCCTACTGCACCGTCCGCGCGCCGGCGGCGGGCCGCACCGGCCGCCTGCTCGTGCACGCCGGCAACCTCGTCACCGCGTCGGCGCAGACGCCGCTGCTCACCATCGAGCAGGTGAAGCCGGTGTACGCGGCCTTCTCCATCCCGGAGCGCCACCTCCCGGCGCTGCAGGGCTGGCGCGCCCACCCGCCGGCGGTGCGCGTGCGCGCAGGCGACGGGCCCGAGATCGCGGGCGTGCTCGACTTCGTGGACAACGCGGTGGACGCCGGCACCGGCACCATCCTGCTCAAGGCGCGCCTCGCCAACGCGGACGAGGCGCTCTGGCCCGGGCAGGTGGTGGACGTCGCGCTCCGGATCGGCGAGCGGCGCGGCGCGGTGGTGGTGCCGGCCGCCGCGGTCGCGCAGGGCCAGCAGGGCGATTACGCCTACGTGGTCGGCGCGGACGGGAAGGCCGAGCTGCGCGGGGTGACGGTGGAGCAGGCGGGCGACGCCGAGGCGGTGCTCTCGAAGGGAATCGCGCCCGGCGAGCGGGTGGTGATCGAGGGCCAGCTGAAGCTGCGGCCGGGCGCGCCGGTGGAGGTGCAGGGGCCGCGCGAGGACGGGCGGAAGGCGCCGGGCACATGAACCTCTCCGAGCCGTTCATCCGCCGGCCGGTCATGACGACGCTCGTCATGGCGAGCTTCATCGCGTTCGGCCTGGTCGCCTACCAGAAGCTGCCGGTCTCCGACCTCCCCAACGTCGACTTCCCGACCATCTCCGTCTCGGCGTCGCTGCCCGGCGCCAGCCCGGAGACCATGGCCTCCTCGGTGGCGACGCCGCTGGAGCGGCAGTTCTCCACCATCGCCGGCCTGGCCGCGATGAACTCCTCCTCGGGCCTGGGGACGACGCAGATCACGCTGGAGTTCGACCTCGACCGCAACATCGACGCGGCCGCGCAGGACGTGCAGTCCGCCATCTCGGCGGCGGGCAGGCAGCTCCCGCAGAACATGCCCAGCCCGCCCACCTTGCGGAAGGTGAACCCGGCCGACGCGCCCATCGTCTACTTCTCGCTCACCTCCCCCACCCTGCCGCTCTCCGACCTGAACCGCTTCGCGCAGGACGTCGTCGCGCAGCGGGTCGCCACCATCGCCGGGGTCGCGCAGGTGCTGGTGTACGGGCCGCAGAAGTACGCGGTCCGAATCGAGCTGGACCCGCAGGCGCTGGCGGCGCGCGGCATCGGGCTCGACGAGGCCACCGCCGCCATCGCGGCCGCGAACCCCAACCTGCCGGCCGGCCTGGTGCAGGGCGGCGCGCGCGCGTTCACGGTGGAGGCGACCGGCGGGTTGATGCGCGCCAGGGACTTCGCCGACGTGGTGCTCGCGTTCCGGAACGGCGCGCCGGTGCGCGTGGCCGACGTGGGCCGGGCGCGCGCCGGCGTGGAGAACGAGCTCGCCGCCGCGTGGCTGTGGAAGGACGGGCGCGAGCAGCGCGCCATCGTGCTGGCGGTGCAGCGCCAGCCCGGCACGAACACCGTGGCGGTGGCGCAGGCGGTCCGGCAGCTCCTCCCCACCCTGCGCGCCCAGCTCCCCGGCGCCGCCCAGCTCGAGCTGCTCTACGACCGCTCCGAGACCATCGAGGAGTCGGTCACCGACGTGAAGTTCACGCTGCTGCTCACGCTCGCGCTGGTGGTCCTCGTCATCTTCGTCTTCCTGCGCAACCTGCCCGCGACCGTGATCCCGAGCCTGGCGCTGCCGGTGTCGCTCATCGGCACGTTCGCGCTCATGTTCCAGCTCGGCTACTCGCTCGACAACCTGTCGCTCATGGCGCTCACGCTCGCGGTCGGCTTCGTGGTGGACGACGCCATCGTGATGCTCGAGAACGTGGTCCGGCACATGGAGATGGGCGAGCGGCCGTTCGAGGCCGCCCTGAACGGCTCGAAGGAGATCGCGTTCACCATCGTGTCGATGACGATCTCGCTCGCGGCGGTGTTCCTGCCGGTGCTGTTCATGGGCGGGATCGTGGGCCGGCTGTTCCACGAGTTCGCGGTCACCATCGGCGCGGCCATCCTGGTCTCCGGGTTCGTGTCGCTGACGCTCACGCCCATGCTGTGCAGCCGCTTCCTGCGGCCCGGCAAGGAGGCCCACCACGGCCGGCTCTACGCCGCGACCGAGCGCGCCTTCGAGGCGAGCCTGCGGATCTACGACCGCGGCCTGGTCTGGTCGCTGGCGCACCCGCGCGCCGTGCTGGCCGGCTCGGTGGTGGTGCTCGTGGCGATGGTCCCGCTGTTCGCCGCGGTGCAGAAGGGCTTCCTGCCGAGCGAGGACACCGGCCGGCTGCAGGTGATCACCGAGGGCCCGGAGGGCGCGAGCTGGGACTACATGGTCCGGGCGCAGCGCGGCGCGGCGCAGGTGGTCGCGACGCACCCCGAGGTGGAGATGTTCATGTCCAGCGTCGGCGGGCGCGGCACCGCCGGCGTCACGCAGGGCAACATGTTCCTGCGGCTGCGCAACCGGCACGATCGCGAGGCGAGCGCGGACGAGCTGCTCGCCCGGCTCCGCGCGGAGCTGGCCCGGTACCCGGCGCTGCGCGTCTTCCTGGTGAACCCGCCGCCCATCAACATCGGCGGCCAGCAGAGCCGCGCGCAGTACCAGTTCACGCTGCAGGACGCCGACACCGAGGGGCTGTACCGGCACGCGCAGGCGCTGGAGGAGCGGCTGCGCGCCATGCCGCTGCTCCAGGACGTCACCAGCGACCTGCGGCTCGCCTCGCCCCGCGTCACGGTCCGGATCGACCGCGATCGCGCCGCGGCGCTCGGGGTGACGCCGGACGCGATCGAGGACGCGCTCTACACGGCCTACGGCGACCGCCAGGTCTCGACCATCTTCGCGCCGGAGGACCAGTACCAGGTGATCCTCACGCTCGGGCCGTCGTTCCGGCTCGAGCCCGCGGCGCTGGCGCTCCTGCGGGTGCGCTCCGCCAGCGGCGCCGCGGTCCCGCTCGACACGGTGGCGCGGCTGGAGCGCGGCGTCGGGCCGCTCACGGTGAACCACTCCGGGCAGCTCCCCTCGGTGACGCTGGCGTTCAACCTCCGCGAGGGCGCGTCGCTGGGCCAGGCGGTGAGCGCGGTGAAGGCCGAGGCGGACCGCATGCTGCCGGCCACCGTCGCCACGCGCTTCCAGGGCACGGCGCAGGCGTTCCAGTCCTCCCTGTCCGGCCTGGGCCTGCTGCTCGTCATGGCGGTGCTGGTCATCTACGTGGTGCTCGGCATCCTGTACGAGAGCTTCGCCCACCCGTTCACCATCCTCACCGCCCTCCCGTTCGCCGGCCTGGGCGCGCTCGTGACGCTGCTCCTGTTCCGGGTGGAGCTGTCGCTCTACGCGTTCGTCGGCATCGTCATGCTGGTCGGCCTGGTGAAGAAGAACGGCATCATGATGGTGGACTTCGCGGTGGAGGCGCAGCGCGGCGGGCGCACGCCGGCGGAGGCCATCCGCGAGGCGTGCCTGGTCCGCTTCCGCCCCATCATGATGACCACCATGGCCGCGCTCATGGGCACGCTGCCCATCGCGCTCGGCTTCGGGGCCGGGGCCGAGTCGCGCCGGCCGCTCGGCCTCGCGGTGGTGGGCGGGCTGGTGTTCTCGCAGCTGCTCACGCTGTTCGTGACGCCCGTCTTCTACGTGGCGATGGAGCGGCTGCGGAACCTGCGCCGCCGCGGCGGCTCGTCGGGTGCGGGCGCGCCGGAGCGCTCGGCGGCCGCGCCGCAGGGCTGACCCCCCGCCTGGCCGCGGCGCGCGGCGGTGCCCAGGCTTCCCGCGGAGGGAGGCACACGTGAACCGCGACCAGATCAAGGGCAAGCTCGACGAGCTGAAGGGCAACGCGAAGAAGCGGATCGGCGGGGCGACCGAGAACCCGTCCAAGCAGGCAGAGGGCTGGGTGG
This sequence comes from Anaeromyxobacter dehalogenans 2CP-1, assembly GCF_000022145.1. Classification (NCBI taxonomy): domain Bacteria; kingdom Pseudomonadati; phylum Myxococcota; class Myxococcia; order Myxococcales; family Anaeromyxobacteraceae; genus Anaeromyxobacter; species Anaeromyxobacter dehalogenans. The sequence goes on along the minus strand of NC_011891.1, from coordinate 2,193,294 downwards.
AGGAGCAGGGGGGGAAGATCCGCAAGGGCGTGGGCGATCTGAAGGAAGACGCCGAGCGCTCGCGGCGGAGCGACCCGGACCGCGACCTGGACCGCTGAGCAGGCGACGGTCGATGACGACGCGCCCCGGCGACCGCTCGGTCGCCGGGGCGTGCGCTCGTCCACGGGCCGTCGGGCCGCACCGCGGCCGCGGCCCCGCCGACCAGCCGCCTACCAGCCGCAGGACTGGCCGGCGATCTGCTTCCGGAGCCAGGCGCGCAGCGGCGCGAAGTACTCGAGCATGGCGGACGCGTCCGCCTGGCGCGAGCCGGTCAGCGCGGCGTAGGCCTCGGGCCACGGCCTCGACGCGCCCATGGCCAGCATGGCGTCGAGCTTCTTGCCGGCGGCCTTCGAGCCGTAGATCGAGCACTCGTGCAGCGGCCCCTTCCACCCGGCGGCCTCGCACAGCGCCTTGTGGAACTGGAACTGGTACACGTGCGCGAGGAAGTAGCGCGTGTAGGGCACGTTCGCGGGCACGTGGTACTTCGCGCCCGGATCGAAGTCCGCCTCGCTGCGCGAGACCGGCGCGTCCACGCCCTGGTACTTGCGGCGCAGCTCCCACCAGGCCGCGTTGTAGCGCGACGCCGGCGTCTTGCCGGAGAACACGTCCCAGCGCCACTGGTCGATGAGCTTGCCGAACGGCAGGAACGCGACCTTCTCGAGCGCGCGCTTCATCTGCACGTTCACCACGCCCTTCTCGTCCTTCGGCACGGTCTGGATCAGGCCGACCTGCTTCAGGTACCCGGGGGTGATGGACAGCGCGATCGCGTCGCCGATGGCCTCGTGGAAGCCGTCGTTCGCGCCGTTCTGGAACAGCACCGGCAGGTGCACGTAGGCGCGCTGGTAGAAGTTGTGGCCCAGCTCGTGGTGGATGGTGACGAGGTCCTCCTCGGTCGGCCGGATGCACATCTTGATGCGCAGGTCGGCGGAGTAGGTCACGTCCCAGGCGCTGGCGTGGCACACCACGTCGCGGTCGCGCGGCTTCGTGAACTGCGAGCGCTCCCAGAACGTCTTCGGGAGCGGCTCGAAGCCCAGCGAGGTGAAGAACGCCTCGCCCAGCTTCACCATCTTGATGGGATCGGTCTTCTGCCGGCGCAGCGCCGCGTCCACGTCGAGCGACGGCTGCCCGTGGTACGGCTCGACCAGCGGGTAGAGGTTGGCCCAGTCCTGCGCCCACATGTTGCCGAGCAGGTGCGCCGGGATGGGCTTGCCGTCCGGCACCCGCGCCTTGCCGTAGGCCTTCTGCAGCTTGCTGCGGACGTAGCAGTGCAGCTCCTCGTAGAACGGCTTCACCTGCGCCCAGAGCCGGTCGGTGTCGGCCTCGAACGCGTCGGGCGGCATGTCGTAGCCGCTGCGCCACAGGTCGCCGAGGTCGCGGAAGCCGATCTCGCGCGCGCCCGCGTTGGAGATGGTCACCATCCGCTCGTAGAGCGGGCGCATGTCGCGCGAGATGGTGTGCCAGCCGGTCCAGGCGTCGAGCAGCGCGTCGTAGTCGCGGCTCTTGGCCATCACCTGCTCGAGATCCTGCAGGTCGCGGCACTTCTCGGCGCCGCGCGCCGCGCTGCCGGGCGCGCCGCACCACTTGCCCTTGCCGTACATGCCCTCGAGCTTCGCGGCGAGCTGCGCCAGCTCGGCGCGCTGCGCGGCGTCGCTCGGCGCCGGGAGCGGCGAGGCGATGCGCAGCAGCATCAGCATGCGCTCGGTGTCGGGGTCGGCGCCGACGCCCTGGAACCGGACCGCGCCGCGGATCGCGTCGGTCAGGTAGGCCATCTGGTCCTCGTTGAGGGCCGCGGCGTTCCGCTCGGTGTCGTCGGTGATGTAGGTGGACTTGATCCACTCCGCGGTGGACCAGCGGATCCAGAGCTTCTTCAGCTCGGCGTTCGCCTCGCCCACGAACGCCTTCGCGTCGGCGGCGGTGGGCTTCGCGGCGGCTGCGGGCTGCGGGGGCGCCGCCGGCGCGGAGGGCGTCGCGGCGAGGAGGACGGCTGCGAGCTGCAAGACCGGGAGTGTCGTCATGCGCGCGGATCCTAGGACGGGGTCGACGGGCCCGCCAGCATGGCGGGACCGGACCGTTCCTGAGACGCGAGCGCGCCGGACGTGACCGCGCGGGACGCGCGGGCCGCCCCGCGACGGGCTAGTGAGCCTGGCCGCCGCCGCGGCGGTCGTTCGCGAAGCTCCCCGCGAACGCGCGCGGCTCCTCCTGCACCCGGAACAGCGGGCACTTCTCGCAGGACCAGCTATCCCAGTCGAGCTTCACCGCGACGTCCAGGCACGCGTCGTAGTGGAAGCAGTAGAGGTTCCGATGGCCGGAGACCGTGGTCTCGGAGCGGATGAGCGTCGCGAGCGGGGTCGGATTGGGCTGGGTGTGCACGCTGGAGGTCTCCCGGGTGGCTGCTCGGGTCGGAAACAGGCAAGCGCCGCCGCCATTCCCACTTTCGGCGCGTTGTGTGAGCCCGAACGTGAGGCTTGACCACACGCGGGGGAAGCCCCCTCCGGGTCGCACTCCGGACGCCTCGCCCATCGAGGTCTGCTATGACGGACGCTTGCAACCGCCGCCCGGTCCGCCGCGCTCCGTCAGGGATTCGCTCCGGGCGCGACCAGCGGCTTCGCGCCACACCGGAGTCGCCATGTCCATCGCCGACCCCTGCACCGCCTGTGAGCTCCTCCTCGGCCGCGGCCGCGTGCCTGGCGGGCTGCTGCGCCGCGAGGGCGGCTTCGCGCTGCACGCGCTCGCCGACGCCTCGCCCATCCCCGGCTGGCTGGTGCTCACCAGCGAGCGCCACGCGCGCGCCTGGTACGACCTCGCGCCCGCCGAGCTCGCCGCGCTCGGGCCGCTCGCCGCGCGCGTGATGAACGCGCAGCGCGCCGTGCTCGGCGCCGAGCACGTCTACGCGTTCGCGATCGGCGACGCGCTCCGCCACTTCCACCTGCACCTCGTCCCGCGCACCGCCGCCACCCCGGAGCGCCTGCGCGGCCGCCGCTGCTTCGAGGGCCGGCCGGAGGACATGCTGGGCGAGGACGCGCTCGCCGCCGCGGCGCGCGCCGTGGCCGCCGCGCTGTGACGCCCGCGCCTCAGGCCCGCCGCACCTCGGGCACGAGCGGGATGAGCCCCTCCCGGAAGCTCGGGCAGGCGAGCGTCACGCCCAGCGCGGCGCGCGTCCGCTCGGAGAGGACGCGGCGGTCCGGGCCCGGCGGCGCCACCGTGGCGCGGGCGGGCTCGACGCCGATCCGGTCCGCGATCCAGCGCACCACCTCGCGCCGGCGCGCCGGCGCCGCGTCGCTCCCGTGGTAGACCGCGCCCGGCGCGCCGCGCGCGATCGCGGCGAGCACGAACGACACCGCGTCGTCGAGGTGGCAGAAGTTCATCCAGGCCTGCTCCCCCGCCCCGAGCGCGAGCCGGCCGCTCCGCACCCGCTCCACGATGCCGGCCCGGCCTGGCCCGTACAGGCCGGACAGGCGCACCACGCAGGCCCCCAGCCCCGCCGCGCCTGCCGCCTGGATCGCCCGCTCCGCCTCCGCCAGCACCTCGGCCGTCGGGCCGAGCGGCATGGGCGGGCTCGACTCGTCCACGTCGAGGCCGTCGCTCTGTCCGAGGACGCCGGTGGACCCGGTGTAGACGAGCCGCGCGCCGCAGCGGCGTGCGTGCGCGAGCAGCGCGCGGTTCGCGTCCAGGTACGCGGCGCGGTAGGCCTCCGGCGTGTCGGAGGTCGCCGACTGACAGGCGACCACCGCGTCCACCGCCGGCAGCCGCGCCTCGGCGCCCGGCGCGGCGAGGTCCAGCGCGAGCGGCGCGATGCCGGTCGAGGCCAGCGCCGCCGCCCGCGCCGGGTCGCGACGGATCCCGGTGACGCGCTGCCCCTCGAACAGCAACCGCCTCGCGATCGCCGAGCCCAGCCAGCCGCACCCCGCCACCAGCACGTGCATGCGTCACCTCTCCGGGGGATCATCCCACCGCCGGCAGCGCCCACGCGAAACGCGGGCGGTGCGCGGCGGCCCGGCCTGCGTCATTATGTCGTCTCGACCCTCGGTTCGCCGTTCCGCCGCGAGGGGGAGGAGACGTCATGGCCGGCGCCTGGACGATCCGATCGACCGTCGAGCTTCGCGGCGGCGTGCGCATGCCGATCCTCGGCCTGGGGGTGTGGCAGTCTCCGCCCGGGGACGAGACGCGCAACGCGGTGCTCGCGGCGCTGCGGCTGGGGTACCGGCTGGTGGACACCGCCCGCGCCTACCGGAACGAGGAGGACGTGGGCGCGGCCATCCGCGAGAGCGGCGTGCCGCGCGACGAGGTCTTCGTCACCACCAAGCTCTGGAACTCCGATCACGGCTACGACTCGACGCTGCGCGCCTGCGACGAGAGCCTGCGGCGGCTCGGGCTCGACCGGCTCGACCTATACCTCGTCCACTGGCCGGTGCCGAAGCTGCGCGGCGAGACCTGGCGCGCCATGGAGCGGATCCTGGCCGAGGGGAAGGCGCGGGCCATCGGCGTGTCGAACTACACCATCCGTCACCTGGACGAGCTGCTCGCGTCGGCGAACGAGCCGCCCTCGGTGAACCAGGTCGAGCTGCACCCGTTCCTGGTCCAGCGCGGGCTGGTGGACCACTGCCAGGCGAACGGCATCCAGGTCGAGGCGTACGGACCGCTGGTCCGCGGGCACAAGATGGAGAACCCGGTGCTGCAGCGGATCGCGCACCGGGTCGAGCGCACGCCCGCGCAGGTGCTCATCCGCTGGGGCATCGAGCACGGCCTGGTGACCATCCCGAAGTCGGTGCACGAGCACCGCATCCGCGAGAACGCCGACGTGTTCGGGTTCTCGCTCTCGCCCGCGGACCTGGCCGCGCTCGACGCGCTCGACGAGGGCTACCGGACGAGCTGGGATCCCACCGACGCGCCCTAGATCGCGTTCCGCGGCGGCGGGCCGGCTCACGCGCGCAGCGCCGCGGCCACGATCGCCCTCGCCTCCCCCAGGATGCGATCCAGGTGGGCCGCGTCGCGGAAGCTCTCCGCGTAGATCTTGTACACGTCCTCGGTGCCGGACGGCCGCGCCGCGAACCAGCCCTGCTCCGTCGTCACCTTGAGCCCGCCGATGGCGGCGCCGTTCCCGGGGGCGCGCGTCAGCCGCGCGGTGATGGGGTCGCCGGCGAGCGTCTTGGCCGCGACCGCCTCCGGCGCGAGCTTGCCCAGGATCGCCTTCTCGGCGGGCGTGGCGGGCGCGTCCACGCGCGCGTAGACCGGCGCGCCCAGGTCGGCGGCGAGCGCGCGGTACCGCTCCGCGGGATCGCGGCCGCTCCGGGCGCGGATCTCCACCGCGAGCAGGTCCATCACCATCCCGTCCTTGTCGGTGGTCCAGGGGCTCCCGTCGCGCCGCAGGAACGTCGCCCCGGCGCTCTCCTCGCCGCCGAAGCCGAGGCTGCCGTCGAGCAGGCCCGGCACGAACCACTTGAAGCCGACCGGCACCTCCACCAGGCGGCGCCCGAGCCGGCGCGCCACCCGGTCGATGAGCGCCGACGAGACCAGCGTCTTGCCCACGGCCGCCGCGGCCGGCCAGCCGTCGCGGTGCGAGAACAGCCAGTCGATCGCGACCGCCAGGTAGTGGTTCGGGTTCATCAGGCCTGCGGACGGCGTCACGATGCCGTGGCGGTCGGAGTCGGCGTCGTTGCCGAAGGCGAGGTCGAACCGGTCCTTCAGCGCCACCAGGTTCGCCATCGCGTACGGCGACGAGCAGTCCATGCGGATCTTCCCGTCGTGGTCGAGCGGCATGAAGCCGAACGTCGGGTCCACCACCGGGTTCGTCACCTCGAGGTCGAGCCCGAACGCCTCGGCGATGGCGCCCCAGTAGTGCGCGTTCGAGCCGCCCAGCGGGTCCACGCCCACCCGGAGCGGCGCGCCCCGCGCGGCGTCGAGGTCCACCGCCGCGGCGAGGTCCTGCACGTACGGCCGCACGTAGTCGCGCTCGCGCACCGTGGCGGCCCGCCGCGCCCGCTCCCACGGGACGCGCCGCACCTCGCGGTTGCCGCCGGCGAGCAGCGCATTCGCGCGCGCCTCGATGGCCGCGGTCACGGCGGTGTCGGCCGGACCGCCGTCGGGCGGGTTGTACTTGATGCCGCCGTCCTCGGGCGGATTGTGCGAGGGCGTGATGACGATCCCGTCCGCCAGGCCCGCGGTCCGCCCCCGGTTCGCGGTGAGGATGGCGTGCGAGACGACCGGGGTGGGGACGGGCGCCCCGCCCTGCGAGACCACCACCTCGACGCCGTTCGCGGCGAGCACCTCCAGCGCGGTCCGCTCCGCCGGCTCCGACAGCGCGTGCGTGTCGCGCCCCAGGAACAGGGGACCGGTCACCCCGGCGCGGGCGCGGTGCTCGCAGACGGCCTGCGCCACCGCGAGGATGTGCGCCTCGTTGAAGCTCCGGCGCAGCGAGGAGCCGCGGTGGCCGGAGGTGCCGAACGCGACCCGCTGGGCGGGGACGGACGGGTCGGGCGCGTCCGCGGCGTAGCGGCGGAGCAGGTCGGGGACGTCCACCAGCACGTCCCGCGGCGCGGGCTTTCCGGCGAGAGGATGGGCCATGGAAGGATCCTGGCACGCCCCCGGCCCTTGTCACGACCTCGTGCGGGCCCGACAATGCGCGGGATGCCCGCGCTCGCCCTCGCCGCCCTCCTCGCGCTCGCCGGGGCCGCTCCGGCCGCCGCCCCGGCCGGCTTCCAGGCGCTCGAGCCCGGCCTGGAGCTGGGCCACTTCGACGGTCCGCCCGGCGTCGCCGGCGACGGCAAGATCGTGGTGGTGCGGATCGACCCGGCCCGCTTCGAGCTGCGGCTCCTGAACGCCTCGGCGCCCGGCCACGGCGGGCTGCTCACCGCGCGCGCCTGGGCGGAGCGGGCCGGCGCGTCGGCCGCCATCAACGCGAGCATGTACCAGGAGGACTTCCGCACCAGCGTCTCGCTCATGCGGACGCGCGAGCACGTGAACCAGCGGCGCGTCTCGCGCGACCGGACCGTGCTCGCCTTCGACCCGCTGGAGCGCGGCCTGCCCGCGGTGCGGATGATCGACCGCGACTGCGAGGACCTGGACGGCGCGCTGCGCGGTTACGGCGCGGCGGTGCAGTCGATCCGGATGGTCTCCTGCCAGCGCAAGAACGTCTGGGCCCCGTCGGCGCGCCGGACCTCGGCCGCGGCGGTGGGCGTGGACGGCAAGGGGCGCGTGCTGTTCATCCACGCGCGCAGCCCCTGGCCGGTGCACGAGCTGGTGAACGCGCTGCTGGCGCTGCCGCTCGACCTGCGGCAGGCGATGTACGTCGAGGGCGGCCCCGAGGCGCAGCTGTTCGTGCGCGGCGGCGGGCGCGAGCTGGAGCGGGTGGGCGCGTTCGAGGCGGCGCCGGCCGCCGACAACCGCGACGCGTGGCCGGTCCCGAACGTGATCGCGGCCGTGCGCCGCCGGTAGCGCACGGGGGCTGCGTCACCCCCGGGCCGCGTCCGCCCCCGACGTGGTTCCGCCCCCGGCGCGGCGCTTCCCCCGCGCGGCACCGGCCCCCACCGTGCGCCGCGATGCGGCCGACCGCCCGGAACCTCGCCCCCCTGCTCGCCGTCCTGTGCGCCCCGCCGGCCCTGCTCGCGGGGTGCGGCCACGCCGAGCCGCGCCCGCGCGCGGCCGCGCAGGACCGCGACGGGCTCTCCGCCCTGTGGAGCTACTACCGGTACACCCACGTGCTGGGCGGCCGGGTCGCGGCGCTCGACGAGGGCGGCGTCACCACCTCCGAGGGCCAGGGCTACGCCATGCTCCGCGCGGTGTGGATGGACGACCGCGCCACGCTCGACGCGGTCTGGCGCTGGACGCGCGAGAACCTGGCGGTGCGCGAGGACCGGCTGCTGGCGTGGCGCTGGCTGGGCGGCAAGGTCCAGGACCGGAACGCCGCCACCGACGCGGACCAGGACGTGGCGCTCGCGCTGGTGCTCGCGTCGCGCCGCTTCGGCGACCCGCGCTACCTCGAGGCGGCGCGCCCGCTGCTCGCCGACCTCTGGGCGCGCGAGGTGATCCGCGCCGGCGGGCGCTGGCTCCCCACCGGCGGGAACTGGGCGCCCGCCGAGCGCTACCCGACGATCCACGTCGCCTACCTCGCGCCGTACGCGTACCAGGTGTTCGCCGACGTGGATCCGGAGCGGCCCTGGGCCGAGCTGGTCGAGTCGAGCTACCAGGTGCTGCGGTTCCTCCTGATCGAGAAGGGCCTGGCGCTCCCGCCCGAGCGGATCTGGGTGGACCCGCGCACCGGCGAGCTGCTGCTGGCGCGCCCGGGCGGGCAGCCCGACGCGTTCGGCTACGACGCGGTGCCGATCTACTGGCGCGTGGCGCTCGACGCGCGCTGGTTCGGGCGGCGCGGCGAGGCGGAGCTGCGCGCGCGGCTGCTCCGCTTCCCCGCCGAGGCGTTCCGCGACGAGGGGCGGCTGCGCGAGCGGTACACGACCTCGGGCCGCCCCCTCTCCGGGCTGGACGGGCTCCCCCACCTCGCCTCGGTGCAGGCGCTCGCGCAGGTGGAGGACCCGGACCTGGCGCGCGCCATGCGGACGTCGAAGCTCGACGCGCTGTTCGACCGGGCCCTCTCCGGCGAGGCGACGCCGTACTACCTGCACAACTGGCTCTGGTTCGGGCGCGCCCTGGAGGCAGGGCTCCTGCGCCGCTTCGACGAGCCGCTCGCGTTCCTGTCCTCGCTCGACTGGGGCGCGTTCCGCGACCGCTTCCCGCTGCTCCCGGTCGCGCTGGCGCTCGGGCTCGCGCCGCTCGCGCGGCGGCTCTGGCCGGCGCGGGCGGCGCTGGTGGCGCTCGCGCTCGGCCTGTCGATCCGGTACCTCGCCTGGCGCGCCGGCTCGACGCTCAACTTCGTCGAGCCGCTCGGCCCCGCCCTCTCGCTGGCGCTCCTCGCCGCCGAGGCCTACGCGCTCTCCACCGTCGCGCTCCTCGTGGTGCAGGTCGGGCTCCGCCACCGCGCCCGCCCGCCCGAGCCGCCGCTCCAGGCCGGCGAGCCGCACCCGTCGGTGGACGTGATGGTGCCCATCTACTCCGAGCCGCTCGACATCCTCGACAAGACGCTCGCCGCCTGCGCGGCGATGCGCTACCCGCGGAAGACCATCGTGGTCTGCGACGACTCGCACCGCGGGGAGGTGGCCCGGCTCGCGGCCGAGCACGGCGCCCGCTACCTGGCCGGCCCGCGCCGGCACGCCAAGGCCGGCAACCTGAACGCGGCGCTCCAGCGCACCGACGGCGAGCTGGTGGTGGTGTTCGACACCGACCACGTGCCCACCGCCGCGTTCCTGGAGCGGACCGTGCCCTGCTTCCGCGACCCGCGGCTCGGCGTGGTCCAGACGCCGCACCACTTCTACAACCCCGACGTCTTCCAGCGCGCGCTCGGCGCGCCGGCCTCGGTGCCGAACGAGGCGGACCTGTTCAACCACGCCATCCAGGGCGCGCGGGACCGCTGGGGCGGCGCGTTCTTCGTGGGCAGCGGCGCGGTGTTCCGCCGCGAGGCGCTCGCCTCGGTGGGCGGCTTCCACCTGCTCTCCATCACCGAGGACATCCACACCAGCCAGAAGCTGCACGCGAGGGGCTGGCGCACGCGCTTCGTGGACGAGGACCTCGCCGCCGGGCTCTCCGCCGAGGACCTCGCGAGCTACGTGGTGCAGCGGCGGCGCTGGATGCTGGGCTGCCTGCAGATCTTCTTCCGCGACAACCCGCTCCTCCAGCGCGGGCTGCCGCTCCGGCACCGCGTCGGCTACCTCGCCTCGCTCTGGTACTTCTTCTTCCCGCTGGCCCGGCTGGTGTTCTTCGCCACGCCGCTCGCGTACCTCCTGTTCCACCTGCACCCGCTGTTCGCCGAGCTGCCGGTGCTGCTCGCGTACCTCCTCCCGCACCTGGTCGCCGCGCCGCTGGCCGCGTCGGCGCTGGTGCCGGGCTGGCCGCGGCTGCTCTGGGGCAGCCTGTACGAGGGCGCGGTGGCGTTCCCGCTCGCGCGCGCCACGCTCGACCTGCTCCTTCCGAAGCGCCTCGGCTTCAAGGTGACCCCCAAGGGCGTGCGCTCCGAGCGGCGCCGCTTCGACCTGCGCACCTCGGCGTTCACGCTCGCGGCCGCGGCCGTCGGGCTGCTCGCCATCGCCAAGGGCGCGGCGGAGCTGTGGGCGTTCGGCATCGAGGTCGAGGCGTACGCGTTCAACCTGGCCTGGGCGGCCGCGAACCTCGTCTCGGTGCTGCTCGCGCTGCTCGTCGCATGGGAGCGCCCGCAGCGCCGCGAGGACGAGCGGATCCGGCGGCGCGTGCCGGTGCGGCTGGACGCTCCGGGGCTGTCCCTCGCCGCGACCACGCTCGACCTCGCCCGCGGCGGCGCCGCGGTGGCGCTGCCGGCCGGCGCCGCGCTGCCGGCCGAGGTGGAGGTGACGTTCGACGGACCTGAGCGGCTCCGGCTCCGCGCCCGGGTCGCGTACCTCGAGGCGGTGGGCGGGGCGCCTCGCGCCGGGCTCGCGTTCCAGGGCGTCTCCGCGGCCGAGGCGCGCGCGCTGGTCCGGATCGCGTTCTCGGCCGACGGGGCGCACGCGGGCGCGCACGACGGGCGCAGCCGATGGCAGGCGGCCATGGCCTGGCACCTCCTCGCCGGGCTGTGGCGGGCGGTCCGGCCGCTCCGCCCGCGGCGCCGCCTCGGGGCGCGGCGCCGGGCGCTGCGGCCGCTCCGGCTCTGCGGTGCGGGGCGCGCCTGCCGGGCCATCGCGGTGGACGCGTCGCCCGGCGGGCTGGGCCTCGTCGCCGCCGGCCCGGGCGATGCCATGCCGGCCCCGGGGACGTCGCTGGCCCTGCTCGCCCCGGAGGGGATCGCCTGGGCTCGCGTGGCCCACGCGCATCGCATCCTCCCGGGCCTGTGGCGGCTGGGCTTGGCGCTCCAGGCGGAGCCCGTCCCGGGCGCCGAGCCGCATGCCTACCTTGCTGCCTGACGACCTGACGCTCGAGGGGAGTCCCGCCCGATGATCCGAGCCCTCCTTGCCGCCGCGCTGGCGGCCGCGATCGCGCTTCCCGCCGCCGCCCGGCCCGCCGGGATCTCGGAGGCCTGGTACCTCGCGCGCGGCCGCGCCAACCTGCGCATCGGCAACTGCGCCGCCGCGGTGGAGGCGTACCGCAAGGCGCTCGCCGAGAACCCGCGCAGCCGCGAGGCGTCGCGCGGCGTGGCGCTCGCGCTGCTCCAGAACGGCGACACCGACCTCGCGGTCGCGGAGCTGGACCGCCACCTGGCGCGGTTCCCCGACGACGCGGAGCTGGCGTTCCGGCAGGCCGGGCTGCTGCAGTGGTCGCGCTACGCCTACCGCTCCAAGGACGCGGTGCGCTACCTGCGCATGGGCCTGGCAGTGCGGGACGATCCCGCCCGGCGGCGCGAGCTGGCGCGGCTGCTGGCGCGCGAGCGCGCCACGCTGGGCGAGGCGCTCGCCGAGTACGACCGGCTGCTCGCGGCCGCCCCGGACGACCGCGCGCTCCGCGACGAGCGGCTGCGGCTGCTGCTCTGGGATCCGGCGAGGCGCGAGGCGGCCGTCGAGGAGCTGCGCCGCCGCCGGCGCGAGGGGCCCGGCGACGCGGCCGCGACGCGCACGCTCGCCGGGCTGCTCGCCGCGGACGCGCGCACGGCCGGCGAGGCGGTGGGGCTGTACGACGAGCTGCTGGCGCGCCGGCCGGAGGACGCGGAGCTGGCGCTGGGGCGGGCGCGGGCGCTCGCGAAGGCCGGGCGGCGTGCCGAGGCGCGCGATGCCTACGCGCGCGCGATCGCGCTCCGCCCGTCGGCCGAGGCGCGGCTGGAGCGGGCCGAGCTGCTCGCGGCCGACCCGGCCACCCGCGACGAGGCCCGCGCCGAGTACCAGGCGGTGCTGCGGGCCGAGCCGCGCTCGCGGCGCGCGCGCCTCGGGCTGGCGCGCGTGCTCGGCGCCCGCAAGGAGACGAGCGGCGAGGCCATCGCCGCGTACGAGACGGTGCTCGCCTCGGCGCCGCAGGACGCCGAGGCGCACCGCGGCCTGGCGCAGGCGTACGCCTGGAACGGCGACCCCGACCGCGCGCTCGCGCACGGTGACCTCGCCGGCCGCTACGGCCCGGTCCGGCCCGAGCTCGCGGCGCTGGAGCGCGACCTGCGCCGCGGGCGGGAGCCGGCAGCGGGCGGGCTGGCGCGCGCGCTGGCGCAGACGGGCGGAGACTTCGCGATCTCGTCGGCCGGCGCGTTCGCCACCGGCCGCACCGACCCGACGCCGTTCACGACCGGCGCGGTGGAGGCCGGCGCCGCGGCGCACCGCGGCCCGGACGGCGCGCGGGCCGAGGGCGCGCAGGTGCGGGTCACCGGCCGCTGGCGCCCGGACCCGGCCTGGCGCCTCGACGCGGCGGGCGGGTGGGACGGCGCGCGGCGCGCCGGCCAGGGCTTCCAGGGCGCGCTCGGCGTGGAGGGATCGCTGGGGACCGCCACCCTGGCCGCGACCGTCTCGCGCGCGCCGCGCCTCGACTCCTTCCGCGCGTACGCCGGCGAGCTCGTGGACGGGCGCGTGGTCGGCGCCGCCTCCGAGACCGCCGCCGCGGTGCGCGTGGCGCTCGCCGGCCGGGACCTCAGGGGCGAGCTGTCGGCGCGGGCCGGGACCGTCTCCGGCGCGGGCTTGCGCTCCACGTTCCTGGCCGGGGCCGCGGCGCGCGCCGACCGCGTGCTCGCCCGGCCCGGCGGCTTCGAGCTCTCCGCCGGCGGCGCGGTCGAGGCGGTGCACCACGCCCGCGACCTCTCCGGCGACGGCCCGGTCGCGGATCCGGCCGCGCCGCGCCTGTTCTCGCCCCCGCTGCACGCCACCGCCTCGCCGCGCCTCACGCTGGCGCGCGGCGACGGCCTGGCCGGGCGCCTCGTCCTCGACGCGGGCCCGGCCGTGCAGCTCACCACCGGCCCGCGCGGCGCGGTCCGCGCGGGCGGCGACGCCCGCGCCGCGGTCTTCCGGCGGCTCGGGCGGATCCAGCTCTCCGCCGAGGCCCGCTACGGCCGGCTCGCCTCGGTGCACACCGCGTTCAGCGGCGCGGTCGGGGCGGAGCTCCTCTTCCCGTGAACACCGCGCCGCCCCTCCCCGGCCCGGGCTCCGCGCCCTCCGCCGCGCGGCCGGCTCCCGCGCCCGGCGCGCCGGGGCGAGCGCCCCCGCCGTGCGCGCCCGCGGCGCCGGACGCCGGGCCGGGGCCGGCGCGCGCCGCGGCCGATCCGCCGCGGACGCTGGCGGAGGTGCTGGCGTCGCGCCCGGATGCGGGGGCCGCGCTGTCGATCGCGCGCGGGGTGGTGGGCGCGGTGGCGGCGCTGCACGCGGAGGGGCGGGTCCACGGGGCGCTGCACCCGGGCACGGTCCGGCTCGACCGGGGCGGCGCGGTGGCGCTCGGGGCCCGCGGCGCGGCGCGCCCCGCGCTCGGCCCGGGCGCGCCGGTCGAGCGCGCCGCCTTCACCGCGCCGGAGGTGCTCCGCGGCGGGCGGCCCGGGCGGCGCGCCGACGTGTTCTCCACCGCCGCGCTGGTGCAGGCGATCGTGTCCGGCGCGTCCCCCTTCGACGCGCCCACCGCGCTCGAGGCCGCCCACCACGTGCTGTACCGACCGCCGGCGCCGCCGGGGCCCGCGGTGCCCGCAGCGCTGGAGGACGCGATCGCGGCCGCGCTCGCGAAGCCGCGCTGGCGCCGCCCGGGCAGCGTCGAGCCGCTGCGCGCCGCGCTGCAGGCGCCCGTGCCCCGGCCGGCGGTGGCGACGCAGCGGGCGGCGCCGCCCCGCCCCGCCCCGGCGCCGATGGCCCTCGCGGCGGTGCTGCCCCCCGCGCCGAGCGAGGTCTCGACGCCGGCCTCGGCACCGTCCGCATGGACGGGCGCGCTCGCCCGCGCGCTCGCCGCGCTCGCACCGCTCGCGTCGCGCTCCCGTGCGCTCGCCGCGCGCGCCGCCGCCTCCGCCATCCGCCGCGCGCCGCCGCTCGCCGAGGCCGCGCTCGGCGGTCTCGGCCGGCTCGGGCCGCTGGCCCGGGCCGCTCGCACCCGCTTCCCCGCCACGCGGCGCGGCCGCGCGGTGCTGGCCGTCGCGCTCCTCGCCCTCGCCGGCCTCCTCGCCGTCCCGCGCGGCCAGTCGGACCTCGCCGCCGGCGTGGCCGCGCGCCTGTCCGCCGGTGACGCCGCCGGCGCGCGCTCCCTGCTCGACGCGGCGGAGCGCGCCGGCCGGCGCGGGCCGCTCCTCGACAAGCTCCGCGGCGACGTGGCCTGCGCCCGCCGCGCCTCCGGCGAGTGCCTGCGGCGCTACCGGCTGGCGCTCGCCGCCGATCCCGTGCTGCGCAGCGACCCGGTGATCCGGGAGAACGCGCGCCGGCTGCTCGGGGCCGACGCCTGCGGGACCCGCCGCGCCGCCGCCGAGCTCGTCGGCGAGCTGCGCGACCCGGAGGCGCTGCCGGCGCTGCGCGCGGCGCGCGGCCGCGGCGGCCTGCTCGCGTACTTCTGCACCGGCGACGCGATCGACCGCGCCATCCGCGAGGTCCGCGCCGACGCGCGGCCGTGATCGTTCACGGGGAGGCGCTCCGCCGCGCCAGCCACCCGTGGATGAGGATGCTCTGGAAGCAGCGGAGGGGCTCGTCGAAGCCGCCCGCCGCGACGATGGCGGCGACCTCGTCCGGCGGGAGCACCGCCACCTGCTCGGCGAGCGTCTCGGCCATCCGCGCGACCTGCTCCGGCGGCACGCCCGCGTGCAGCCACGCGCGCTTCCACAGCGCGATCAGCTCGCCCGACAGCGACGGCGCGGCCAGGTCCGCCACCACGAGCGGCGCCCCGGGCCGCAGGCGGCCGGCGATGGCGCGGAAGAATGCCTCCCGCGCCGCGCGATCCACCAGGAACTGCGACACGAGCAGCGCCGTCGCGCCGTCGTGGTCGCCCGCCTCGCCGGGGAGCTCCTCGACCGTGCCCTCGTGGAACCGGCACCGGTCGGCGACCCCGGCGGCCTCCGCCTTCGCCCGGCAGCGACGGAGCATCGGCCCCGAGGGATCGACGGCGGTGAAGCGCCACCCCGGGAACGCCGCCGCGAGGTACAGGAGCTCGGCCCCGGTGCCCGCACCGGCGCAGAGGATGCGGGCGCCGGCGGGCAGCTCGCCGAGCGCGAGCCCGGTCACGAGCTGCAACGCGTCGCGCATCGGGGCGAGCGCGGCGAAGTGCTGGTCGTAGGTGGCTGCGTGCGCCTCGTCGAAGGGCTTCGGCATGGTGCGGGGAGCCTAGCGACGCACGCCGCCCGGCGGTAGGGCGCGGCGTGCGCCCACATCGGCGGATCTTTCGGTGGGCGGCCCGTCCGGTAGCCGTTCCACCGTGGCGGCCGGGAAGTACGCGCGCAGGATCCCGCGGTACCCCTCCCCGCCGCGCGCGCGGCGCGCCGCGCCGGCCTGGCAGAGCCCCACCCCGTGGCCATGCCCGGCGCCCTCCAGCACCGGAGGCCCGGCGCCGCCGCCGAGCCGGAAGCGCGAGCTCCGCACCACCCCGCGCCCCGCGGACGCGTCGGCGGCCCGCGCGAACGCATCGCCGCCGAGCGCCCAGCCGCCGCCGGCGCCCGCCACCTGCGTCACCCACCCGCCCGCGCCGGCGCGCACCGCGAGGTCCGGCGCGCCGAGCCGCGCCGGCACCGCCGCGGCGCCGGCCGGATCCGAGGCCGCGAGCGCGGCGCGCACCGCCGCCGCCAGCGCGGCCGGGTCGAGCGCCGCGCGCCAGCGCGCCGGCGGGCAGCCCGGGTCGGCCACCGCCGCGGCGCCCGTCCCCTCACCGCCGAACGCCTGGCGCGGATCGGCGGTGTGGCCGCCGCAGGCCGCGTGGAACGGCGCCGCCGCCACGGCGCCGCCCGGCAGCCGGAGCACCTCGCCTGCGGTGGCGCGCGCCGCCGCCCGCGCGGCCGCCTCGTGCGCGCGGTCCGCCCCGCCGCCGCGGAGGAGCTGGCAATGGGCGAGATCGCAGCGGGCGCCCTCCGGGTGGCGCGGCGGCGCGGCGAGCGCGTACGACCGGGCCACCACCGCCAGCGCGCGGAGCGCCTCGCGCGGCGTGCCCGGCAGCGCCTCCGACGCGACCACGCCGGCCACGTAGTCCTCGAGCGCCAGCGTGGCGCGCACCCGCAGCACCCCGCGCTCGGCGCGGATCCGGAGCGCGGCGCGGTAGGTGCGCGGCCGGGCCGCCGGGCCGGCGGCGGCGCCGGGGACGATGCGCCAGGTGCGGACCGGGAGCGAGAGCACCGCGCCCGCCGGCTCCCCGTCCACCCGGAGCCCGTCGCCGGCGGCCGCGACCGAGCGCCGCCGCCCGCCGCCCTCCAGCTCGATGCGCCGCGGCGCGAGGCGGGCGAGCAGCTCGACCTCGATGGACGGCCCCGCCGCCGCGGCGGAGGACGCCGCCGCCGGAGCCGCGACCGACGGCGCGGCGTGCGAAGCGGAGCCCGGGCCCACCAGCAGGAGCATCCCCGCGACGGCCACCCTCCGCGCCGTCACTGCGCGCCCCGCACCGTGAAGGTGCTGACCGCGGCCGGCGCGGCACCGCCGGGGAGCCACACCTCCAGCCGGTGGCGCCCGGGCCGGGCCTCGAGCCGCCCCGCGAACGGCGGCCCGAGCGCGAGCCGCTCGTCCCCGACCCGCACCTCCGCCCGCACCGTGCCCGGCGGCAGCGCCAGCCGCAGCGGGATGCCCTGCGCGCCCGCCGGATAGCCCGCCTCGACCAGGTACTCGTCGCCCTCGGCGGGGAGGAGCACCCGCGCCCCGCCGGCGCCAGTGGCTCCCGGAGCGCGCCCGTCGGCCACGGCCGCGATCCCTTCGGCCCGCGCCCAGCCCAGCAGCTCCGGCGCGAGCGCCACCGGCCCGCCCGGGCCGCGCGCGTGCGCACCGCAGGTCGCCGAGGGCGCCGTGCCGGGCAGGAAGACCTCGTCGAGCGCGCCCGGGCAGCCAGGGCCTGCGCGCAGGCCGGTGAGCGGGCACACGCGGGCGTGGATGAAGCGGCCGCGGTCCACCAGCGGCGCGGGCTCGATGCCGCGCATGGCGCGCACCATCACCCGGGCGAAGATGGGCCCGGCCCCGGTGATCCCGGAGACGCCCTGCATCGGGCGCCCGTCGAAGCTCCCCACCCACACCGCCACGGTCCGCTCGGCGGTGTAGCCCGCCGTCCAGTTGTCCACGTACGCGCGCGAGGTCCCGGTCTTCGCCGCCACCGGGAACGGGAGCCGGAGCGCGTTGTGCACGCCGAAGGCGGGTGCACGTGCCGCCTCGTCGGAGAGGACGTCGGTGAGCAGCGCCACCGCGCCCGCCGGCAGGAAGCGCCGCGGCGCGAGCTCGCGCGCCACCGCCAGCGGCCGCCCGGCCGCGTCGCGCCCAGCCCGCACCTCGCGGAGCGGCTCCAGCACGCCGCCGCGGGCGAGCCCGCGGTACGCGCGCGCCAGCTCGCGCAGGGTCGCGTCGCCGTTCCCCAGCACCACCCCGGCGCCGTAGCGGTCGGCGCCGCCGGACAGCGACTCGAACCCGGCCGCCCCGAGCGTGCGCAGCACCCGCTCCGGCCCGAGCGCCTCGGCCAGCCGCACCGCGGGCACGTTGTAGCTGTTCTGCAGCGCGGCCCGGAGCGGCACCGGGCCGTGCGCCCGCCGGTCGTAGTTGCGCGGGACCCAGTCGCCGGTCGGGGTGGCGAGCCGGACCTCCACGTCGGACAGGACCGACGCCGCGGTCCAGCCGCGGGCGAGCGCCAGGCCGTAGGCGAACGGCTTCAGCGCCGAGCCCGGCTGGCGGCGTGCCCGCACGCCGTCGTTCTGGCCGAGCCCGGCCGCGTCGAGGAAGTCCGCCGAGCCGACGTACGCGAGCACCTCGCCGCTCGCGTTGTCCACCACGACGACGGCGGCGTTGCCGAGGCGCGGATCGCCGGCCAGCTCGGCGCGGACGAGGTCCTCCACGTCGCGCTGCAGGCCGCGGTCCAGCGTGGTCTCCACCTCGGCGGCGGCGTCGAGCCCCAGCGCGCCCAGCCGGGCCGAGAGCGCGTCCACCAGGTGCGGCGCCTCGAAGCTCCGCTCGGCCGCGGCGAGGTCGAGCGGCGCCTCCCGGGCCAGCCGCGCCTCCTCGGCGCGGACGAGGCCGAGCGCCTCCATCCGACCGAGCACCGCCAGGGCGCGGTCGCGCGAGGCCTCGGGCCGCCGGAGCGGATCGAGCGCGGTGGGTGCGCGCGCCAGCCCGGCGAGCAGCGCCGCCTGCGCCGCGGAGAGCGTCCGCGCCGGACGGCCGAAGTACAGCCCGGCCGCCGCCTCCACGCCGTGCAGGTCGCCGCCGAGCGGGACGCGGTCGAGGTACGCGCGGAGGAGCTCGTCCTTGCCGAGGTGCGCCTCGAGCCGCAGCGCCCACAGCGCCTCGAGCGCCTTGCCGCCCGCGGTGCGCGGGTGCGGGACGAGCGCGCGGGCGAGCTGCATGGTGAGGGTGGACGCGCCCGACACCACCCGCCGGTACCGGACGAGCTGCCAGCCGGCGCGGGCCACCGCCAGCGGGTCCACGCCGGGGTGGCGGTCGAAGCGCGCGTCCTCCGCGGCGAGGAACGCGGCGCGGACCCGCGGCGGCACCGGCTCGCCCGGTGGCAGCGGCACGCTGCGCCCGTCCGCCCGCGAGGCCACCTCGCGCAGGAGCCCGCCGTCACGGTCGGTGAAGCGCACCGCCGCCACCGGCCGGCGCTCGAGCAGGCCGTCCGGCAGCGGCCAGGCGACGAACACCGCCGCCGCGAGCGCGGCGACCGCGCCCAGGCCGCCGAGCGCGGCCGCGAGCCGCGCGAGGGCGGGACGGAGGGCCCTCGCGGCCCGCTGGAACGCCTCGCGCACCGCGCCCCCTAGCGGCCGCCGCCGGCCCGCACCTCGAACGTGCCCGCGTCGGAGCGGCCGAACACCTCCGGCGCGTACATCTCCTCGGCCCGCGCCGGCGCGAGCAGGAACGTCCCGGGGGTGGTGGCGCGGGCCACGAACGTCGCCAGGTGCAGCCCCGGCGGCAGCGCGTCGGCGAACAGCACCAGCCGGTCGTCCCGCCGCTCCTGGTGGTTGAACGGGCTCCAGAAGCGGAACGCCCAGCCCTCCGGCGATCCCGCCTCCTCCTCCGACAGGTCCTCGGCCGACTCCCAGGCGTAGCCCTCGCCCTCCTCGGCGTCCTCGCCCTCGTCCTGGCCTGCGGCCGGCGCGGTCGCCACGGCGGCGGTGGTGGCGAGCGAGGTGTCCACGATCTCCAGCCCGGCGGGCACCGGCACCGAGACCGCCACGTGGTGGCGCTCCTGCGAGGTGCCGAGCCGCACCCGGATCCGCACCAGCTCGCCGGCCGCGACCGCGCGCACCTGGCCGCCCCCGGCATACGGCTCGATCCAGCGCTGCACGTGGATGCCGCGCTCGAGCGGCTCCCGCGGCAGCTCGGCGGGAGCCCAGCGCAGCACCGCGCCGTAGTAGAGGACGCCCGCGGCCCCGTCGCGCGCGAAGTCGAGCGCGCCGCCGCCGCGCGGCAGGCGCGCCATG
This sequence comes from Anaeromyxobacter dehalogenans 2CP-1, assembly GCF_000022145.1. NCBI lineage: Bacteria > Pseudomonadati > Myxococcota > Myxococcia > Myxococcales > Anaeromyxobacteraceae > Anaeromyxobacter > Anaeromyxobacter dehalogenans. The sequence continues at coordinate 2,173,745 of NC_011891.1, read as the reverse complement.
GGGACCTCGCGGCGCACCGCCTCGGCGCTCCGGCCGGCGAAGCGCGCCGAGGCCACCTCGGCGCCGGCGAGCGAGACCCGGGCGGTGAAGTCGGGCACGTCCTTCTCGCGGGCGCGCATCACCTCGGACAGCGCGAGCAGCGCGAACGCCGCCTCCTGCGTGTTGCGGAAGCGCCCGTCGGCCCGGCGGACCCCGGCCAGCCAGGCCGCCATCTTCGGCACGTACGGGTGATCGGGCAGGGTCGACGCGAGCGTCCCGAGCACGATGCCGGTGGTGCGGGTGTCGGACGACCAGAGCGGCGCGTACGTGCGCGGGTCGGCCTCCTCGAGGTGCGCCCCGGTGGGCGACTCCTTCACGTGGTTCAGCACCTCCTGCAGCACGCGCCGGCCCTCGTCGCGGCTGCCCGTGACGAGCAGCGCGTCGGCCAGCATGGCCTGCGAGAACAGGGGCAGGCTCGCGCGGCGCGCCACCAGCTCGGCGTGGAAGGACGCCTTCGGGGCGCGGGTGCGCGCGAGCGCGTACAGCGCGAACACGCGGGTGGGATCGTCTGGGGTGGCGCAGGAGCCGCCGCAACGCGTGCAGCGCCCGGCGGCCACCGTGCCGGCGAGGTACCGCTGCCCGCGCGAGAGCGCCGCGCGATCCACCGGGTAGCCCAGCTCGGCGGCCCGGCCCAGCGCCAGCACCGCGTACGACGACGCCCACGGCGCCGAGCACTCCGAGGACGCCCAGTAGCGGTAGCCGCCGTCCGGCCCCTGCAGCCGCTCGATGGCCTTCACCGTCCGCCGGACCACCTCGTCCGGATCGTCGGTCTCCTGGATCCGGAACACCTCGTCGCCCAGCCACGCGCGCGCCCAGTCCGGCGGCGCCGGCGCGCGCTCGCCGGGCAGGTGACGCAGCCCGAGCCGGCCCTGCAGCTCGCGCAGCGCGATGAACGGGACCAGCCTCGAGGAGAGCTGCTCCAGGCAGCCGTACGGGTACTCCACGAGCTGCCGCATGCCCTCGGAGAAGCCGGCCAGCGCGGTGGAGGCGAGCCGCACCTCCAGGCCGCCCACGTCCGGCCGCGCCCCGGCCGGCGGCGCCAGCGCCTCGCGCCGGCGATCGCGCGTGTCGCCCGAGACGGCCACCGCCTCCTGCTCCACCGCGAGCCGCACCGGGAGCCGCTGCTCCACCCCGTCCTGCCCGGCCGCGCCGCGCGCGGCGAAGCGGAGCACCGCCTGGCCCGGCGCCTCGGCGCGGAACGCGAACCGCACCTCGCGCGGCGCCCCGTCGAGCCGCACCTTCTTCACCGCCTGGCCGTCGAGGACGAGCCCGCTCGCCTCGGCGCGGACCTCCACCTCCTGCGCCGGCGCGCCCGGCGCGTGCACCACCACGCCGGCCTCGAACCGGTCGCCGACCCGCGCCAGCCGCGGCAGCGCCGGGAGCGCCAGGAGCGGCTTCGACACGGTCACCTTCGACCGGCCCGCGCCCATCCGGTCGCCGCGCGACACCGCCACCGCCATGATGCGCCAGGTGGTGAGGTTGTCGGGCACGGTGAAGCGCACCGTGGCCCGACCCTCCGCGTCGGTCCGCACCTCCGGCGCGAACAGCACCGTGGTCTCGAAGCGCGTGCGGAAGCCGGCGCCCGCGCCCTCCCCGCCGCCGCCCCCGCCCGGCGAGCGGCCCTTCTCGCCGTAGCGCCGCCGCTCCACCAGGTGGATGAGCGACTCGCCCAGGCGCACCGACAGGCCGCGCTCCGGGTGGACCAGCGCCACCGGATCCGGCGGCTCGTAGCCGGTGAGCCTGAGGATGCCCTCGTCCACCGCCCACACGGTGACCTCGGCCGGCGTGCCCTTCCCGGCGTGGTCGGTGACGCGGATCTGCACCTCCACCGGCTCGCGCGGCCGCTTCTCGGCCCGGTCCGGCTGAAGCGCCACCTGGAGCCGCTTCGCGCGCCGCTCCACCGCGAGCTTCGCGTAGCCCACGCGCACCTCGGGGCGGCCCGGATCGGCGCCCGCGCCGCCCGGCGCCTCGCCGCCCGCCTCCGCCGCGGCGACCCGGCCGCGCACCAGCAGCACCGACACGAAGACGTTCGGGATGTCCTCCTCGGTGATGGGCACCTCCAGCGTGGTGGCGCTGCCCTCCAGCGTCACCCGCCGCGCGGAGCGCACGCCCTCGCGCTCCACCGTGAGGATGGCCTCGGCGCGGGGGAACGGGCTCTTCACCAGCACCTTTGCCACCTCGCCCGGCTGGTAGCTCGAGCGGTCGGGCACGAGGTCGATGCGGCCGGTGTCCTCGCGCTGCCAGGAAACCCAGCCCGGGCCGGTCGCGTAAAACGGGAAGCGCGTGACCTGCGCGCGCCCCTGCGCGTCCTTCAGCGTGGCCTCGGCCACGTAGAGCGCCGGCGCCGGCGGCGTGAACGCGCACGCCACCGGCTCGTCCCGCGTGCGCAGCGCGCAACCGCCAGCCCGCTCCTCCACCACCTCGCTCTCGGTCACCCAGCGGCCGCCCACGCCCTTCTTGCGGATCCAGCGCCACTCGCGCTTCTTCACCACGAGCTCCACCGCGATCCCGGCCCGCATCGCGCCGTCGGGCGCCGCGGCGATCACCTCCAGCTCGCCCGGCCTCCCCGCCTCGGCGAACCCGGTGCCCCGGCGCCGCACGCCGGCGTACACCGCCGCCGGGTGGACGGTGACCGCGGCGCGGGAGGCGAGCCGCTGCCGGTTCACGTCGGTGACCTCGGCCTCGAGCGTCACCGCGAAGGTCCGGCCGCCGGTGGCCTCGGCCTTGCCGGCGTCGATGGCGAGGTGGCCGGTGTCGCCGGTCTCGCCCGAGCCGGAGGCGACCACGTCCGCCGTGCGCCGGGGCGCCTCGTCGTCCCACCACCAGGTCTGCGGGCCGAACGCAAAGCCCGGGTGGCCGGGCGGCTGGAACTCGATCGACTCGCGGGTGGCGGTCCAGCGCACCGCCGCCTTCGGCATGGCCCCGCCGAACAGGTAGCGGGCCAGCACCTCGGCGCGGAGCGGCTCGCCCGCGGTCACCTCGCGGGCCGGCGGGGTGACGTCCACCTGGAACTGCGGCGCGCGGTACTCCTCCACGCGGAACCCGGCGTGGTAGGGCAGCACCGCCCCGCCCGCCTCCACCCGCGCGCGCACCTCGAACGCGCCGAGCGGCGCGTCGCCCGGGATGGGCAGCTCGGCGGACCAGGTCCCGAACGGCGTCAGCGCCGCCTCGCCGGACCAGATCTCCTTGCCGCGCGCGCTCAGAACGGTGACGGTCGCCTTCCCGCGGGCGGGCGTCCCGATCCGGCCCAGCGCGCGGGTGCGGACGAGGCCCTTCAGGTGCACCTTCTCGCCGGGCCGGTAGATGCCGCGGTCGGCGAACACGCCGCCGAGCGGCCGCGGCTCGGTCCCGTCCCAGTCGGTGGGGACGTCCTGCGCCGCCGGATCGAGGCCGCCCGACCAGCTCGAGAGCGTGACGCCGAGGTCGCCGCCGGCCCGCGCCGAGACCAGCGCGAACGGCGTGGCCCACGGGTACTGCCGCTCCTTCCCGGCCGGCGGGATGATCTCCGCCAGCCCGGGCACCTCGGCGAGCCCGTCGGCGCCGGCCCGTCCGCGCCAGCGCTCGATGCCATCGCGATCGTGCAGCGCGACCTCCGCGCCGGGCACCGGCTTCCCGTCGGAGAGCCGCGTCACCCACACCACGCCGCGGGTCGCGCCGAGCTTCGCGTGCACCGCGAGGTCGGTGAGCTGGCCGACGATCCGCCGCTCGCGCCGCCACCGCTGCCAGGGCTGCTCGACGTGGATCTCCGGGGCCACCACCCGCACCGCAAACAGCGTGGTGCCGCGGCCCGCCAGCAGCTCGCGCACCGGGAGCGGCACGGTGCGGCCGGTGTTGCGCGGCCCCGACACGTCCAGCGTGCGGGACACCGCCGGCCCGCCGCCCAGGTCGGCGCGATCCGGCCTCGCCAGCAGCCGCGCCACCGCGGGCACGTCGAGCGGCGCGAGCGTCGCCTCCACCGTCGCCAGATTGGTGGCGCCGACCGGCAGCGCCCCGTCCCCGCCCGCCTCGAGCAGCGCCAGCTCCTCGCCGGCGTCCAGCTCGGGCTCGAGATCGGAGGTGTCGAAGGTCCGCTCGGACCGCTGCGCCAGGGCCTGGCCGAACACGTCGCGAAGCGCCGGCCCGATCGCGATCCGGTAGCGGGTCCCGGGCGCGAACGCGGCCGGCAGGATCACCTCCGCGGCGCTGGCGTCCGGGCCGGTGACGTCCACCTCGTCCCAGTCGATCTTCACCGGAGGCGTGATGGTGATCGCGGCGGCGAGCGTGGCGCGGTCCACCGGGTTGGTGGTGCGGATCCGGACCGGGCCCCGCGGGCAACGCTCCCCGCCCCACCAGCAGGGCTCCACCGCGGCGACGCGCAGCGGCCCGTAGGTCCGGAGCGCGAAGCGCGGCGCGCCCTCCAGCGTCAGCGGGCCCTCGGCGCCGGCGAGCGCGCCCTCGATGCGCAGCTCCACCGGCGTGTCGAGCGGGTACGGACGCCGGGGCGTGACCTCGTACCGGACCCGGCGATCGCGGCCGGTGCGCGCGGCCGGCTCCGGCGCCGGCAGGCGACGCCCGGGGGCGGCGGGCTTCTCGGCGACGACCGGGATCTCCTTCAGCGCGTAGGGCCAGCCGTCCTCGCCGCCGACCTTCAGCCTGAGATGGGCGGCGAGGTCCCGCACCGGCTGGTCGAGCACGAGCGACACCGGCTCGCTCGGCGCCAGCCAGCCGTAGCCCTCGCGCGGCAGGAGCCGCTGCACCGCCGGGCGCGGCGTCTCGAACGTGAACGCGTAGGGTGCGGCGAGCGCGGCGCCGTCCACCGCGCGCAGGCCGGCCGGGACGGTGACGGTGAACCGCGTCGCGAGCGGGAGGAGCGCGCGCGGCACGAGCTCCACCGTGGCCGAGCCCAGCCAGCGCCACTCGCCCTCGACCGGCGGCGAGATCGTGATCGCGGCCGCGGGATCATGGGCCGGGTCGCTCGCGCCGAGCGCCACCACCGGCCGCGAGAAGGTGATGGCGGGCCGGACCTCGCCCTCCACCGGCCCCACCGGCCGCGCCGCCACCACCGCCAGCTCGCCGGCCGCGGCCAGCGCGCCCTCGGGGATGGCGAGCGGGGGCGGCTCCGGCAGCGGCGAGAGCGCCAGGCCGTCCGGCGTCGGCGCGGGGCCGCAGCCGCGGCCGCAGGCGGTGAGGGCGAAGGCCGCCAGCAGGGCGGCGAGCGGGGTGCGGAGCATTGGGTCCTCCCGGTCCGGGCGACGGCATTGCAGGCGGGAGGCCAGCGCCCGCCCCCGCGCCGTCCGGGAGGTTTCGGGCGCCGACCGCGGGGCCGTGTCCGCCGTGCCGCAGGTGCGCGCCGAGTAGGACACACCGCGGGCTGTGGGTGCAACGCTCGCGTGCGGCGCCGGGCCGCGCCCCGCGCCGGGATCAGCCGCGCGACCGGGCGCGGGCCACCGTCGCGCCGCCGCCCGCGCCGAGCAGCGCGTCGCGCAGCCCGCCGTCCACCGGCCGGCTCCCCAGCCAGATCGAGAAGAAGGCGCGCGCGAAGTCCGCCCCCTCCACCCGCGCCAGCGTGCGGCCGTTCAGCGACAGCTCGGTGCCGCGGCCGGGCGTGTAGGTGAGCGCGTAGCGGTCGCCGGGCTTCAGCCCGACGTACGCCGCGCGGAGCCGCGCCAGGCGCGCGCCGAGCGCCCGCAGCACCTCCGGCCCGTGGGCGCGCTCCATCAGCCGGTCCGTGGCGCGCGCCAGCTCCGCCGCGCTCACGTTCACCAGGCACGCGATCTCGAGCCGGCGCGCCACGTCCGCCTCGGGCGGCGCGCCCGGCGCCGCGGCGTCGAGGTAATGCGCCGCCGCGTACACCTTCACGAACCAGCCCCAGCGGAACAGCCCCGCCCCCTGCAGCTTGAGGTGCGCGCCGCCCGCGTCCTGCCACGGCGCGAACGCCGCGCCCGCCACCCGCACCGGCGCGTCGCCGGAGGCGGCGGCCCGGCCCGGGAGCGCGAGCAGGAGGGCGGCGAGCGCCGCGGTGGACACCAGGGAGGGCACGCGAGGGCGGCGCATCCTGGCACGCCGCGCCGCGGAGGCCAGGTCCCGGGAAGGTCGAATCGTCTCGGATCGGCTCATGGACGGGCGTGGCGGAGCCGCTGCTCCTCGCGGTACGGGAAGATGTCCACGATCTCCCCCGCCCGCAGCCGCGCCTGGATCCCGCGCCACCAGCGCCCGGTGAGCAGCTCCCCGTGGGCCCGCAGGAACACCTCGCGGAGCCGCCCCGTCAGCCCGAGGAACGGCAGCAGCTCCTCCGGGAACACGTCCGCGGGCCCGACGTAGAACGGCGGATCGCCGCCGTCGTAGCCGGCGTCGGGGCCGCCGCCCCATCCGTCGTCGCCCCCGCCCGCGGCGGGCAGGTCGCGGAAGTTGCAGTCGGTCACCCGGGTGAGCTCGTCGTAGTCGTAGAAGATGACGCGGCCGTGGCGCGTGACGCCGAAGTTCTTGAGGAGCAGGTCGCCGGGGAAGGTGTCGGTGGCGGCGAGGTCGCGCAGCGCGCAGCCGAAGTCGAGCACCGCCTGGCGCGCCGTCCACTCGTCCGCCTCGCGGACGAACAGGTTGAGCGGCGTGACGCGGCGCTCGGCGTAGAGGTGCCGGATGGCCACCTCCCCATCCGCCACCCGCACGCCGTCGCCGCACTCGGTGCGCAGCTCGTCGAGCAGCGCCGGCGCGAAGCGGCCGGCCGGGAACGCGAGGTGCTCGTACTCCTGCGCGTCCACCAGCCGCCCGGCGCGGTCGTGGCGGAACACGTGGCGGTACCGGTCCATCACCTCGCGCCGGGTGGTCTGCTTGGGCGGGGCGAACCGATCGCGGATGACCTTGAAGATGACGTCCAGGCCGGGGAGCGTGAACACGCACATCACCAGCCCGCGGTCGCCGCGCGCCGGCACGAAGCGGTCCTCGCCGTCGGCGAGGTGGAGCGTCACCTCGCGGTACAGCTCGGCCTTGCCGTGCTTGTGGTAGCCGAGGCCGGTGTAGAGCTCCGAGCGCCGCTTCAGCGGCAGCAGCGTGGACAGGAACGCCACCATGGCGCGGGGGCGCTCCAGCTCCACGTGGAAGTAGGAGCGGGTGAAGCCGAACACGATCGACACGTCCTCCTCGGTGAACAGGATCGCGTCGAGCGCCACGCCGCGCTCGCCGTGCGCGAGCGCCAGCACGAGCGGCGTCAGGTGCCGGCCGCGCCGGATCCGTCCGACCAGGTACGCGCCCTTCCCGCGGTAGAAGACCGGCCGCGCCAGCTCCACCGCCTCGATCGGCTGGCGATCCGGGAGGCCGCGCACGTGAGCGTCCAGCTCCAGGGCGGCGAGGCGCGCGTCGCGGGCGAGATCCTCGAACGACGCCGAGATCGGGGTCGCGCGCAGGACGCGCGCGAGTAGCGCCTCGGTGGTCGCCTCGCGCGGGAAGGTGCGGTGCTGCGGGGGATCCTCGCGCGGCGGCGGCGCGTCCGCCGCCAGGAACTCGATGGCCGGGTCGACGCCGACCGTGGTGAACACGCGCCGCGTGACCGAGTTGAAGAACGACCCGGCGACCTCGAAGTCCGGCCTGGACCCGGCCGCCGCCTCGAACGCCTCCTTGGCGCGGCGCCACACCTCGCGGTCCTGGACCGCCCCGCCCAGCTCCGCCCGGACCTCGCCGACGGTCCGGTGCACCACGCCGTCGCGCAGGTCGAGCCGCTCCCGCGCGTCGCGCTGCGCGCCCGCCCAGTCGCGCGCCTCGAAGCGACCGCGGGCGCGCGCGGTGATGCGCGCGCGCTCGGCCTGGTACGCCTCGTACCCCGCCCGGATGGCCTCCGCCGCGCCCCGCGCGAGCGCGCCCCGCTCGTCGAGCATGCCAGGGGTTGTAAGGCCCGGGCGCCGCCACCGCCGGGAGCGCCCCGCGGGGCGGGCGTCGCCGGCGGGGCGGCCGCGCTCAGGCGGCCGCGGCGGCCGCGCCCTCGAACAGCGCCTTCCAGCGGGCGAGCGCCTCGGCGGGGAGGCCGTACGGCTGCACCAGCATGAGCGACCGGCCGTGCTCGGCCCAGGCCAGCTTCACGGTCGCGAACCCGCGCAGCGCCGGGTCGCACGCGATCTTCATCTCCAGCAGCACGTTCTCGGGCAGCGCGCGCGGCCCGGAGACCACGCACTGGGCCCCGCCCATCGCGCGGATGTCGAACACGTGCTCGGTGCCGCCGAGCCGCAGCGTCATGAGGTACGGCAGCGGGTGCCCCGCGGACGGGGCCGGACCCGGTGGCGGGGCGATCAGGCTCGCGCCCACGTCGGCCTTCCACGCCTCGGGCCGCTCGAACGCCGCCACGAAGCCGGGCAGCACCTCGATGGCGCGGGCCACCAGCGGCCGTTCCGTCGCGTCGAGCAGCGCCGCCTCGGCGAGGTCGTCGGCGGCGACCGAGGTCCGGTCCGCGATCAGGCGCACCACCTCGTCCACCGCCGCGACCGTCTCCACGTACCGCGGGTCCGCCGCCGCGCCGATGCGCTCGGCGTGGTGCTGCGCGACGACGTCGGCCAGCACCGGCGGCAGCTCCCAGCGCGCCGCCATCACCACGCCCATCTCCACGTGGAACCGCTCGGCGATCGCGGCCCACTCCGAGGCCTGCCGCGGCACCGCGCCCTCGCGGCGCGCCAGCAGGTCCTCCAGGCAGGCGATGGCCACCACCTTGCCGAAGTCGTGCAGGAGGCCGGCCGAGAACGCGATCTCGGGGGAGAGCCCGCGCCCTCGCGCCAGGGCCTGGCAGAGGAGCGCCGAGGCGAGCGCGTCCATCCACACGCGCCGGCGCAGCGGCGCGAGCCTCCCGGCCGCGAGCACGTGCGCGCCCAGCCCCGAGGCGAGCGCCAGCCGGGCGACGTCCGTCGCGCCGATGCGTTGCACCGCCTGCTTCACGGAGGCCACCGGCGCGCCGCGGGCGTAGAGCGCGGCGTTCGCGCACCGGAGCACGTCGGCCGCGAGCACCTGGTCCGACGCCACCAGCCTCGCGAGATCGTCGAGGCCATAGTCCTGCGTGCGCAGCAGCGCGTCGATCTGGAACGCGACCGCGGGATAGGGCGGGACCTTCACCTGCTGGCGCGCCACGAGGTCCACCATGGCGCTGTCGAGATCGGTCATGCGCCGGCAGTGTATCGCAGCGACGCGGTCAGATGGGTGGCCGCGCGCGCGCGCCGTAGCCCGTCAGCTCGACGTATCCCTCGCCCGCGGCGCGGCCGTCCGGACCCGTGAGTCGCACCGGCCCCTCCCAGTAGGCGAGCCCCGGCACGCGCGCGGAGACGTTCTCCGCAGCCTCCAGCTCGGGTCGAACCGAGAGGCGGATCCCCGCCGACGGGATCGTGACGGTCCAGCCGAGCGGGTACTCGGCGCCCGTCGCCGGGCTGCGCCAGCGCCCGAGCGGCTCGGCGCGCCAGGCGTCCGCGTCGAGCCACCGCACCGCGCCGTCCGGCGTCACCAGCGTGGCGCGGCGGAAGTCCACGCTGCCGTCGGCGCGCCGGAGCGCGTAGAGCATCAGGTCGCGCCCGTCGGCGAGCCGGAGCGCGAACCAGTCCCAGCCGACCTGCGCGGGCGCGAGCTGGGACGAGCCCATCTCCCGGTCCATCCAGCTCGTCCCGCGCACCGCGCGCGCCCGGCCGCTCAGCGACACCGTGCCGGAGGTCGCCATCCGGGTGAACGAGTAGTAGAGGCTGGCATGGCCGGGCGCGACGGCCTTGCGGCTGTAGCCGTTCGGCCCCTGCAGCACGACCGGGCGCTCCGGCCGCGCCACCAGGTCGAGCGCGATCCCCTGCGCGTCGTCGCGGGCCGAGAGGGTGAACGTCCCGTCGTCGCCGAGCGAGAGCGCCCAGCGGCCCGCGGTGCCGGGCGGCGCGACGGCCCAGGCCAGCACCGGCTCGCCCGCCGCCCCGAAGCCGCCCAGCATCGGGACCTCGCGCCAGAGCACCTCCGAGAAGCGGTGCGTCCCCGCGCGCGGGTCGGTGATCGCGAGGTGCGCCATGACCGCGCCGCCGGTCGTCCACGCGGAGGCGAGCGCCGGCGGAGCGCGCACCAGGCCCACGCGGAAGAACGTCACCTGATAGCCGAGCCGGTGGCCGGGCGCGGTCGCGTCCTCCAGCGTGCCCGTGAGGTACCACCACTCGTTCCGGTACTCCGGATGCGCGTGGTGGTCGCGCGGGAAGCTCCATCGATGCGACGGGTCGGCCGGCGCCCAGGCCCCGCCGCCCCGGCCCTCCGGCGCGCTCGCGGACTCCGTCGCGCGCGCCGCGGTGGCGCCGCCCCCGTCGGTGCCCAGCGAGGCCGCGAGCGCCAGGGCGAGCAGGCTAGAGCGCATCGCGGGAGAGCTCCTGCGCCGGGGTGCGGCTCGCCGCGAGCGCCGGGTACAGGCTGGCTGCCGCGGCGGCGGCGAGGATGGCGAGCCCCTCGAGGGCGAGCGCGCGCAGCGGGACGGAGATCCCGAGCGTCCAGCCGAAGAACGCCGGGTTGACCGCGCGCACCAGCACGATCGCGAGCGCGCCGCCGCCGGCCAGCCCGAGCAGCAACCCCGCCCCGCCCACCGCCAGGCCGCGCCCCAGGAACACCCGGAACAGCTGGCCGCGGCTCGCGCCCAGCGCCCGGTACAGCGCCAGCTCGGCGCGCCGGTCGCGCGCCAGCACCAGCAGCGAGAGCGTCACCCCCGCGGCGGCGATCACGAGCCCCATGGCCTCGAGCAGCCGCGTCACCGCGAACGTCTGCTCGAAGATGGCGAGCACCTCGGCGCGGAGCGTGCGGTTGGAGCGGATCTGCAGGGCGGCGCCGGGGAGCGCGGCCCGCAGCGCCGCCACCGCGCGCTCCGGATCGGCGCCGGGGGCGAGCGTGAGCGCGGCGTTGGAGGGGGCGCCCGGGCCGAACGCGCGCGCGTACGCCTGGAGGTCCATCAGCACCGCCCCGCCCTCGGCGCCGTAGTCGCGGTAGACGCCGGCCACCGGGAAGCGCACCGGGCCGGCGCGGCCGCGCAGCGCGAGCGTGGCCCCGGGCGCCAGGCCAGCCTTGCGCGCGAGCGGCTCCGACACCAGCACCGCGCCGTCCACGCGGAGCGCCCGCATCGCCGCCGCCGCGTCGCCGCCCACCAGCACCACGCGCTGCTCGGCGCCGGCGAGCGCGGCCTCCACCCCGGACACCTGCACGCGGCGGCCGTCGGCGGTGTAGCCGGTGTGCTGCCGCAGCACGTCCACCGACCCGACCCCCGGATACGCGCGCAGCGTCGCGAGCACGTCGGGCGCGAGCGTCGCCTCGCTGCGGGCCCGGCGCCAGGAGGGCGTGGTCACGTACACGTCGGCGCGCAGCGTGGCGTCGAGCCAGCGCTCCACCGTGTCGCGGAAGCTCCCCACCATCACGGTGACGCCGGCGAGCATGGCGACCGCCACCGCCAGCGCGCCCGCCGCGGGCGCCGAGGCCGAGAGCCGGCCGCCCAGGCTGCGGAGCCCGTACGCGATCCCGAGCCGGTGCGGGAGGCCGGCGCGCCCCAGCGCGCGGAGCAGCGCCGGCGTGGCGAGCGGCACCGCCACCAGGATGCCCACCGCCGGCGCGAAGCCGGCGGCGGCGACCCGCTGCCCCGCGAGCACGTACACGGCCAGCCCGCCCGCGAGGGCGGCGAGCCCCGCCGCCAGCAGGCGACCGGCGCGCGCCCCGGCGCCCTCCTCCAGCGTGATCGAGGCGAGGAGCGCGCGCGGGTCGGCCCGGGCCGCGTCGAGCGCCGGCCAGAGGGCGCCCGCCAGCGCGCCGGCCAGCCCGGTGGCGGCGGCCAGCGCGACCAGGCCCGGCGTCAGCGCCACGCGGTCGATCCCCTCCAGCAGGTAGAGGTTGCGGACGGTGCCGGAGACCGCGCCCACGTTGGCCCGCGCCGCGAGCCAGCCGAGCGGGACGCCCGCGGCCGTGCCGAGGGCCCCGAGCAGCGCCGCCTCGCCGAGCACGAGCCCCAGCACCTGGGCGCGGGTGGCGCCCACCGCCCGCAGCAGCCCCAGCTCCTCGCGCCGGCGCGCCAGCGAGGCGCGCACCGAGGCGTAGACCAGGAACCCGCCCACCAGCACCGAGACCAGCGACAGCGCGGTGAGGTTCAGGCGGAAGGCCGAGAGCAGCCCCCCGGCCTCCACGGTGCGCTGCTCGGGCGTGGCCACGCGCGCGCGCTCGCCCAGCACCGCCGAGAGCCGCTCCGCCAGCGTCGCCGGCGCCACGCCCGGCGCGGCCCGGACGTCGATCTGGTGGATGCGACCGGGCGCGCCGAGCAGCCCCTGCGCCTGCCCGATGTCCATCAGCGCCAGCCGGCGGCTCGCCAGCGGCGCCGCCGCCTGGAAGTCCACCCGCGCCCCCAGCACCAGCCGCGCGCGCCGCGAGCCGAGCGACACGTCGATCCGGTCGCCCACGCGCCAGCCCATCTCGTCCGCCCAGGCCGGCGTCACCGCCACCCAGCCCGGCGTGCCCAGCGCGCCCTCGAGCGCGCCCTGCGGCAGCGCCGTCGGGCCGCGCGCGGCGCCGAGCAGGTCGGCGCCGACGAGCTCCAGCGACGCGCCGGGCCGCCCCTCCACCACCGCGTCGGCCCGCCAGAGCGGGCGCGCGGCCGCCACGCCCGGCACCGCCAGCACCTCCGGGAACAGCGCCTCGTCGAGCGCGCCGGTCCAGCCCAGCACCGACAGGTCGGCGTCGCCCGAGACCGCCCGCACCGTGCCGGCGAACGCGCCCAGCGCGCTGCCGTTCAGGATCTGGATCGAGAGGACCGCGCCCACGCCGAGCGCCACGCCCGCCACCGAGAGCAGGAACAGCGCCTTGCCGGCCCGGAGCTCCCGCCCCACGGCGCGCGCCAGGTAGCCTCTCACGGCGCGGTCACCCGCCCTGCTCCAGGCGGCCGGCGTGCAGCGTCCAGGTGGCGTCGGCGAGCGCCGCCAGCTCCCGGCTGTGCGTCACGTACAGCACCGCGCTCCCCTCCTCGCGCGCGAGCCCGAGCAGCAGGTCCATGACCGTCTGCCCGTTGGCCTCGTCCAGGTTCCCGGTCGGCTCGTCGGCGAGGAGCAGCTTCGGGCGGCGCAGCAGCGCCCGGCAGAGCGCCACGCGCTGCATCTCGCCGCCCGAGAGCTTCTGCACCGCCTCGCGCGCGCGCCCCTCCAGCCCCACCCGCTCGAGCAGCTCCCGGGCGCGCGCCGCGGCCCCGCCGGGCGGGTCGCCGGCCACCAGCGCCGGCACGAGCACGTTGTCCTCCACCGAGAGGTGCGGCAGCAGGTGGAAGAACTGGAAGACGAGGCCGACGTGGTCGCGCCGGGCCCGGGTGCGCTCCGCGTCGGGGAGCGCGCCCAGCGAGCGTCCGAGCAGCAGCACCTCGCCGGAGGTGGGCGCGTCGATGCCGGCGGCGAGGTGGAGCAGCGTGGACTTCCCCGACCCGCTCCGCCCGGTGATCGCCACCGCGCGGCCGGCGGGCAGCTCGGCCGAGACGCCGCGCAGCACCGGCAGCGGGACGCCCCCGGCCCCCGCGAAGGTGCGCGTCACTTCACGGAACGTGAGCACGGGCGCCATGCGCGACCCGATTCATGCCGCGGCGGGGCGGCGGGTTCAAGCGGCGCGTCGGGCGTCGGGCGCGGAGCCCTCGCGCGGCCTCACAGCGCCTCCCGTTCGCGTGGGGCCCGTCGCGAGGCACGCGATGGCGTCGCCGAGCCGGGCACACGAGGACCGAGCAGCGCAGGCGTGCCCGTAGGCACGTCGAGCAGCGCAGGGACGAGTCTGCCCGGCGCAGGCAGCCAGCGTGCGCCGCAGCAGGGCTCCACGCGAATGGGCGGCGCTCTCAGGCCCGGCGCACGCGGGCCGGCGGCTCGGCCAGCCGCGCGCGGATCTCGGCCAGCACGAGGTCGGCCGGGTCCTGGCCGAGGAGGGTGCGCAGCATGGGGCGGAGCGCGTCCAGCAGCGCCGGCACGTCGGCGCGCGTGAGGTCCTCGGGCCGGCGCGCGAGGGCGCGGTCCGCGAACGTGCGCACCGCGGTGCGCGCGGTGTTCGGGCCGAGGCAGGTCGCAAGCGACGCGGCGATGATCTCGGCTGGTGAGCGCTCCTCCCCCACGATCCGATCAGGGTAGCGTGCGGCCCTGACGGCGGGCAAGGCGCGAGGGGCGCGCCTGGGCGGCGGGCGTGTACGCCTTGCCGCGGGGCCTGCGTCCGTGGACACCCGCCCCGGCCGGCGCTAGAACGCGCAGTCGTGTCCCACCCCGCTCCCCGGCCGCCGGGCCGCCCGGCGTTCCTGCCGGTCGCGCTCGCGATCTCGACGGTGCTGGCGGCGGCCGGTGCGGTGGCGTGGGAGCGCACCCCGGCGCGTCGCGCCCGCGCCGCGGCGGCCCGGGCGGAGCGCGCCGGACCCAGCCCGCACGGCCGTCCCCTGCGCCCGGCACGCCTGCTCTCCCGCGGCGCCCAGGTCGCCGCCAGCCGCCCCGGCGCCGCGGTGCTGGTGGACGGCGTCTATCGCGGCGACGCCTGGTCGGGCGGCTTCCCCACGCCCGCGGCGCCGGCCTGGGTGGCGATCCGCATCGGCCGCGGCCCGAGCCGCGTGCTCCTCTCCTGGACCTCGTCCCACAACCACGACTACCGCGAGCAGCAGTACGGCGCGCCGGTGGACTACCGCATCGAGACCTCGGCCGACTCGCGGGACGGCCGGGACGGCACCTGGCGCACCGCCGTGGAGGCCCGCGGCAACCCGGTGCGCAGCCGCGCCCACGCGCTCGACTTCACCGGCCAGCGCTGGGTGCGGCTGGTGGTCACGGCCCTGTCACCTCGCGTGAACGAGTGGGGCCTGTTCCTCGACGAGATCGACGTCCACGACCTCTCCGTCGGCGGCGACGACGTCTGGGTGTTCCTCGGCGACAGCATCGGCGCCGGCGTGTTCGACCGCGCCGCGGCGCACCGGCCCAGCTTCGCCGACGCGATCGCCCGGGCGCACCCCGGCTACCAGCCCGCCATGATCGACGCGGGCTTCTGCCGCGCGCGGACCTGGGAGGTGGCCGAGCGGATCGACGAGGTGCTGGCGCTCAACCCGGACGCGAGGGTGTTCGCGATCGTGCTGGGCGCGAACGACGGGGATCTCCCGCGGCTCCGCGCCGGCCTCGAGCGCATCGTCGAGCGCGTCCGGGCCGCCGGGCGCATCCCGGTGGTCGCCCGGATCCCGTTCCAGACGCGGTACGGGTACGACTGGGTCGCGCAGAAGAACGCGGTGGTGGACGCGGTGGTGGCAGCGCAGGGGCTGCTGCCCGGGCCGGACCTGTACGCGTGGTTCCGCGACCGCCCGGACCGGCTCGCCGACGGGCTCCACCCCGACGCGGAGGGGGCGGTGGCGATGAGCCGGCTGTGGGCGGAGGCGGCGGCGCCGCTGTACCCGCCCCCGTGACGAGGCGCCGGGCCGGGACGCGCGGTGGCGGCCGCGGCCGGGGCGTGCTTCACTCGCGCGCGCATGAAGCCCCTGCTCGACTTCGGCCTGCTCGTCTTCGTGTCGATGTTCACCATGATGGGCCCGGTGGGCGTGCTCCCGCCGTTCGTGTCGATGACGTCCGGGCTGTCCGGGCCCGAGGCGCGGCGGGTCGCCCGGCGGGCGACGATCACGGCGCTGTGCGTGCTGCTCGTGTTCGCGCTGGGCGGGCAGCTCGTCTTCCGGTTCTTCAACATCTCGGTCAACAGCCTGCGGGTGGTAGGCGGGATCATCCTGCTGCTGGTCGGCTACGAGATGCTCCAGGCGCGCCCGTCGCGGACCAAGCACGACGAGCCCGACGCGGAGGGCTACGCCGAGGACATCGCCATCACGCCGCTCGGGATCCCGGTGATCGCCGGGCCGGGCGCCATCACCACGGTGATCATCCTGATGAGCGAGGCGCACGACCTCGCGCGCAAGGCGGTGCTGCTCACGGTGCTGCTCGGGCTGCACGTGCTCACCTACGCGATGCTGGTCTCCGCGAAGCCCCTGCTCGCCTTCCTCGGCCCCAGCGGGAACAAGGTGCTGGTCCGGATCATGGGCCTCATCGTGATGGTGATCGCCGTCGAGTTCTTCTTCGCCGGCCTGAAGCCCATCGTCCGCGACATGCTCGGCCGCTGACCCCCGACCCCTGAGCCCCGACCCAGAGTCATCCTGACGCAGGCGATGACGCGATCGGCCGCCGTCTGGCGGTGAAACCGCCGGCGCTGCGAGCACTTGCGCCGGGCAGCCTTGACGCGCCCCCGCGCCGGAACGCGGTTCCGCGGACGACTCTGGGTCGGGGGGAGATGCTTCCGGGGTCAGGCGGGCGTCGCGAACCCGGCGCGCGCCAGCAGCATCGCCTCGTCGAACCAGAGCCTCCGGGCCAGCTCCGCGGTCGCCTCCCGGTCCAGGGTGACCATGGCCGAGCCGGCCCAGGCCCAGACCCGGTTCTGCGCGTTCCACAGGTCGAGCCGCAGGCCCAGCCGCTCGGCCAGGCTCAGGATCCCGGCGAGCTCCGCCGCCCGCGCCGCCGGCGCCTGCCCCGCCACCAGCGCCGCCACCCGGTCCTCCACGAGCTGCTCCACGTCGCGCCGGACGGCGTCGATGTGCAGGTGCGCCCCCAGCCGGCGGGCGAGCTCCACGGTGGCCCCCAGCTCCACCTCGGCGGCGGCGAGGTCCACCTCCCCCCTCCGCGCCGCGCCGGTGACGCGGAGCACGCGGGCGGTCAGCGTCACGTCGGCGGTGACCCGCAGCGGCCCGGGGACCGGCGAGTCGATCTCGCGCAGGAACTCCATCAGGCGCCGGTTGTCCTCGAAGATCTCGCGGTAGCCGTCCTCGTACCGGCGCAGCGTCCCTTCCAGCAGCGTGCCCGCCACGCGGCGGCGCTCGTCCAGGAACAGGTCGCGCAGGCCGTAGTCGCGCCCGGGGAAGAAGCGGTCCACCGAACGCAGCAGCTGCGCCAGCGACTGCGCCGGCGACCGGGCCAGCAGCGCCTCCTCCAGCTCGGCGAGCTGCTCCGGCCCGCGGTACGGCGCCAGCCCGCAGCGGAAGTCGGCCGCGCCGAAGTGGAGCACGCAGGCGACGGCGTCGAGGGTCTCGCGGGTGAGCGCGCTCTCGAGCTGCAGCCGGCACAGCGCCACCGCGACCGGGCCGGCCGCCGCGGCCCGCCGCCCCTCGACCCGGTACGCGTAGCAGAACACCCAGCCCGCGTCCGGCACCGGCCGCACCGACGCGGCGATCGCGAGGTGGGCGCCCACGCCCTCCAGCGACACCACGCTCGGCTCCACCAGCCGCCGGAACACCTCGCGCCCGTTCGCCAGCGCCGGGTCGTTCGAGGGCGCGGCCGCGAGCGCGCGCTCCAGCCCGGGCTGCAGGTCCACGCCGGCGACCTCGCGGGCGAGCTGCACCGCGCGCGCCGCGTACCGGAGCACCTGCACCGTCTCGATCCCCGACAGCTCGGAGAAGAACCAGCCGCAGCTCGTGAACATGAGCTGCCCCTGCCGCTGCATCTCCAGCAGCTGGAGCGCGCGGACCGACTCCTCCGCCGAGAGCGCCCGCCCCGCCTCGCGCCGAACGAAGTCCGGGGCGTCCCGGCGCTCCGGGTCCACCAGCACCTCGGCGTAGCGGTCGCGCGTCCGCCACGGGTCCGGCAGCAGCCCCGCCGCCTCGCGCTCGTAGACGGCGTCGAGCTGCCCGCGCAGCCCGTCCAGCGCGTTCCGCAGCGGCGCGCGCCAGGCCTGCGTCCAGCCCTCCGCGCCGCCCGCGCTGCACCCGCAGTCCGAGCGCCAGCGCTCCACCCCGTGCGCGCAGCTCCAGGACGATCCCTCGGCGATCTCCGCCTCCCACTCCACCGGGATCCAGTCCAGCGCCTGGCCCAGGTTCACCAGCTCCACGCCCGGCCGACGCGCCAGCTCGCGCAGCGCCCCGGCCAGCACCTCGTCGGCGCCCTTCTTGTGGTGGCCGAGCGTCTCGCCGTCCACCGCCACCGTGAGCAGCTCGTCGTGCTCGCGCCCCGGGTCGAACCCGGCCTGCAGCCGGTCGAGGAGCGCCGCGGCGGAGCCGAGCGCGTCCCCGAACGCCAGGTCGCGCGCGATGTGGCCGTCGTAGAAGAACACGGTGAGCTCGCGGGCGCCGGCGCGCACGCGGTACGGCCGCGTCGGGTCGAAGCGCGCGCCGGTGGCGTCGACCCACTCGCCGCCGGGCGCCCGGATCCGCACCGCCTGGTACGGCGAGAGGATGGTGTACCGGAGGCCCTCGCCCGCCAGCGCCTCCAGCGTCGCCGCGTCGGCGGCGGTCTCGGGCAGCCAGAAGCCCTCCGGCTCGCGGTGGAACCGGCGCCGGAAGTCGGCCAGGCCCCAGCGGATCTGCGTGAGCCGGTCGCGGGGCGAGGCGAGCGGCAGGATGGCGTGGTTGTAGCCCTGTGCGAGCGCGTTGCCGTGGCCGCGCAGCTCCAGGCTGCGCGCGTCGGCGTCGAGGACGCGCGCGTAGGCGTCGGGCCGGTGGCGCTCCAGCCAGGCGAGCAGCGTGGGGCCGAAGTTGAACGAGAGGTGGAGGTAGCTGTCGACGATGTCGAGGATCCGCCCGCGCCCGTCCTTCAGGCGCGCGGCGCCGTTCGGCGCGTAGCACTCCACCGCGATCCGCTCGTTCCAGTCGTGGAACGGGTCGGCCGAGTCCTGCACCTCGATGGCCTCGATCCAGGGGTTCTCGCGCGGCGGCTGGTAGAAGTGCCCGTGGAGGCAGAGCAGGCGGCGGGACATGGGTCCGACCATGGTAGGCGCGCCCCGGCGCGGCGCGACTGCTCGTCGGGGCCGTTCCGCTCCTGCGCCGGCCCCTCGTTCGGCCCCCCCGCGCGCGGGCGCGCCGGCCGCGCGCCGGGGCGATCCTGGGCTATGGTGCGCCCACCATGAAGGTCGCCCTCACCATCGCGGGCTCGGACTCCGGCGGCGGCGCCGGCATCCAGGCCGACCTCCGCACCTTCGCCGCCCACCGGCTCCACGGCACCTCCGCCATCACCGCCGTGACCGCGCAGAACTCGGTGGCGGTGACCGCCTGGGTGGCGCTCGAGCCGGCCATGGTGGTCGCGCAGCTCGAGGCGGTCGCGACGGACATGCCGGTCGCGGCCACCAAGACCGGCATGCTCGCGAACGCGGCCATCGTCGGCGCGGTGGCGGACGCGGCGGCGCGGCTGCCGCTCGGGCCGCTGGTGGTGGACCCGGTGATGGTCGCGAAGAGCGGCGACCGGCTGCTCGACGCGGCCGCGGAGCGCGCCTACGTGGAGCGGCTCTTCCCGCTCGCCGCCATCGTCACGCCCAACCTGCACGAGGCCGAGGCGCTCCTGGGCCGGCCGGTGCGCGGGCTCGCGGCGATGCGCGAGGCGGCCCGCGACCTCCACCGGCTGGGCGCGCGCGCGGTGCTGGTGAAGGGCGGCGAGAGCGTGCCGGGCGCGGAGGACGTCTTCTTCGACGGATCCCGGCTGGAGGAGATCCCCGGCCCGCGCATCGACACCGCCAACGTGCACGGCACCGGCTGCACGCTCTCCGCCGCCCTGTGCGCCCGGCTCGCGCTCGGGGACGCGCTGCTCGACGCGGTCCGCGGCGCGAAGGCCTACCTGGTCGAGGCGCTGCGCCGCTCGTACACCGTCGGCAAGGGGCGCGGGCCGGTGGACCACCTCCACCCGCTCACCAGGTAGCGTCGCGCCGCCGGCTCACTCCAGCGCAGGCCTGATCATCTCCATCACTGCGCGCAGCGTGTTCTCGTCGCGCAGGATCACGCGGAGCCTGCCTTCCACGTCCGACGAGGCGAGGTGGGACGGCTCGCCCGGCGAGGGCTTCCGGCAATACTCGGCGAGGCAGCGGCGGAGCTCCTCCGGATCGATCCCCTGTTGGCTCAGCACCCCGAGCACGCCGCGGCTGCGGAGGACGCACGCGACGAGGCTGCACACCCGGTCACGGTCGCGGTCTGGATCGTCCTTCACGGTCGGCGCGTCGTCTCCGCCGCGCCACACGGCGCCCGTCAGGAGCTGCTCGCGCGTGAAGGGCAGCCCGCGCAGGGTCCTCCCCTCGGCGAGGATCCGAAGCGGGTAGATCCCGTGAGCATGGGCCGTGAACGATGTCTCGAACGCGCCCGGCTGCACCTCGGGCATCGGCAGCGTCGACGCCGCGCCGTCTGGGCGCGTGAGCTCCGCGCGACAGTGGGCGCGCCCGGCCACGGGCAGGCCGTACTCGGTCAGGACCGCGCGCACGCCGAGGCTCGCGCCGGGCACGTTGCTCGTCTGGGACAGCGTGGCGCGCATCCTCAGGTTGGAGTACGCGTGCACGTTGAAGTTGTACAGGATGCCGTGCGCCGCGGCGGTCGCGCGCCCTGCCGACCGATCCTCGAGCGACGAGAGATACCGCTTGTAGCCCGCGTTCTCGACGCCGAGCCGTGCGTACCACCGGCCCGCATGCGCGCTCTTCCCGCCGAGCGGCACCGGGAGCCCGAGGCGATACAGCGCCACCTGGTGCCCCGCCTCGAACGCGAGCGTCGGGTGGGCGCTCGCGACCGCGGGATCGATGATGTCGCCGTCGGGCGTCTCCAGCCGGAACCGGATCGCGTGGGGCGCGGGCGCCAGGAGGAACGCCTTCGCCGAGATGTCCGTGTCGGCCAGCCAGAAGGGGATGCGCACCTCGGGGCCGGGACCGACGTATCCCTGAGGATCGAGCACGATGTCGTGGTTCGTCACGCCGGCGAAGATCTGCTGGTAGTACTTCGCCACCCGGTAGGTCGCGTCGGGCGTGAGGTCGCCCGTCATGAGCAGGTAGCCGCGGTTTCCGCTGCACAGCGCCTGGAGCGCGACGGGGTTGAGGATCTCGGCGCGGCCGAGGCCGATCGCATACACGCGCCCGTTGAGCGACGCGATCAGGTCCTCCACGTCGTGGATGTAGCGTCGAGCGTGCGGACCGTGGTTCTCCTCGCCGTCGGTCAGGACGACCAGCGCCTTGACCTCGTGGTCGGTCACGGGGGCGACGATGCCGTGCGCGAGCGCGACCCCTTCTCCGATCGAGGTCCACCCGTTCGGATTCGGCGCGTAGCTCTGGATGGCCGCGCTGATGGTCAGCTTCCCGGCTCCGGCGGCCTCGGTCATCGGGATGCCCGGATGCGCGTCGTGATCGAAGCTGCACACCGCCATTGCGTTCGTGTCCTCGAGAACGACGACCGCCGTGGGCGCAGAGAACCTCAGGACGTCCGCCCGCGTCACGCCTGCGCCGACCCCCGAGTCGAACGTCATGCTGTTCGATCGATCGAGCACCATCACCATCGCCGCCGTCGGTCGAGCGATCGTGTTGGCCCTCAGCGCGACGGCGAACTGATCGCCGGTCTCGTCGCACCTGATCGTCGCGGCGCCCTCCGAGACGTCGCCGGCAGCGGTCGCCGTGTACGTGAACCAGACCCGTCCCTTCTCGTCGACGTGCGGGTCCGCCGGCCCGGGCGACCCAGGAAGCCCGAACGTCCCCGGCGGCCCGGCCGTCACGACGGGTCCGTTCACGACGGTGAAGTGCAGCGTCTCGCACGCGTCGAGGGAGAACACGGCAGCGCCCATCCGCGTCTCGCCGGCGGGCACCTCGATGAAGTTGACGACGGGCGTGTCGAGCGTGACGCGCGGCGTGTCCTGCACGAAGCCCGGGGGGTAGCGATAGACGTTGATCGTCCGATGGTCCAGCACGTCCGCGGGCGTGGTGGTGTACCCCATCAGCGGATCCGTGAGCCCCGCCCCGGCTCCGCTCGAGACGAACGGCGCGGTGGGATGGCCTAGCTGCCACTGCGCCCAGAGCAGGTCGATCCAGCAGTGGTGGAGGTAGAACACCGGGTCGTGGGGTGAGTCGCGCTGCGCCATCTTCCCCGCGACCCACCGGTGCGGCGCATTGTGGAGGTTGACCTCGAGGTCGGGCCAGAACGTGTCGTACGTCCCGCGGCCTAGCGCCGTGTTCAGCTGACCCTCGGTGGGCAGCGTGTCGGATCCCAGCGCCCGATCGAGGTTCCACGCCGAGTCGAACTGGCCGAGGAACGGACCGTCCCACAGCGAGTCCGACGGGCTGCGGTCGACGACGGAGTTCCAATAGGGGAGCGTCACCTGGGGGTGATACGTGCGCAGCGCGTCCTCGAAGCGCCGGATGAACTCGCGATGCCACGGCAGGAAGTGCGAGCTCGTGTGAATCCCGTGGCTGAAGTGGGCCTCGTGCTCGCTGGCGAACTGGTCGACGACGCCTGCCGCCTTCGCGTGGTGGAGCGCCTGGACCAGGCGGTCGCGCTCGGCGGCGTCCAGGTCGCGGTAGTTCTTGCGGCACCTCATGACGCACCTTCCTTCGACGCGGAGGACCTGGCCCGGATCTGCTGCGCCCGGCGCCGGTGGCTGACGTACCGCCGCGCGAGCTCCATCAGGTCGTCCGTCCAGTCGAAGGCGTAGTCGTCCAGGAAGTACATCCCGTTCGGCAACCGTCCGTGAGCGACGCGCCTGCCGTCGATCCGGAGCTCCGGCTTCCCTTCGCGCTCGCGGATCTCGATGTGGCTGCCCTCGTGCTCGTGACCTTCGGACGCCATGTGGCCGCTCCGTCGTTTCGCTCGCGGTTGCACGCGAGGTCACCAGGAGTGGACGGCGCGATCCGTCGATGTGACCGAGACCGGCGGGTCCAGTCCAACGAGCGAACCAGCACAGAGCGTAACCGGTCGCTGCGGCGACGGAGACACGCCGCGAGCGTACGGGCCCCTGCGGAGCGTACCGCCGCCCATGCGACGGAGGCGCGGAGCCCGACGCACGCGCGGACCGGATCGGGACCCGTCACGAACGCGAGCATGTCCGGTCTGCTGCCCAGCGCGACGAGCTGCCTCGTCGCCCTGGGCAGCCGGGGGGTTCCATGGCGCAGAAGCGCACGCGAGACTGCGGGTGCGGCGGTACGGGGACGCGTCGAGAGCCCGGGGAATCCGGAGCGCGCGGCGGGGCCGAGGGCGGAGACACGCCGCCCTCGCGCTTGTCGCGCTGGGCTCGCACGTTGCCGACCCCGTCGGCGCTGCCGCGTCCGCGCATGTACTCACGCGCGGAGACGCTGGCCGAGGTGATCGTCCGGCCGCCGGGCTACGTGCCGGCGAGCGCGGTCGTCCGCGCGTCCGAGCTCACCCCCGAGCGGATCGCCGAGGTCGGCAGCGCGCTCGAGGAGCTCCCGCGCCTCCGCGTCTCCGGCCAGGCGGGCGCGATCGACGTGAAGCTCGAGCTCGCCGGCGGGGAGCAGGTGAAGAGCGGTGCGGTCGTGCTGGAGCGAGACGATCGGCGACTCGAGGTGCCGCAGGATCCGGTGAGCCGGCGATTCAGGCTGGACGGGGTGGAGCCGGGCGAGTACGTCGTGCGCGCGGCCTCCGCCGCGCTCGGCCGCGCCGAGCGGACGATCTCCGTGCGCCCCGACGACGTGGCCCGCGTGGCGATGCGCCTCGACGGCAGGCCGCTCCACGGGACGAGCACCGTGCGCTTGGTGCTCGCGGGAGCACGCGGCGACGAGGTCCGGGTGCGCGCGCTCGACAAGGACTCCGGCCGCTACGTCGTCGACCGGCGGGTGCCCATCCACGGCGGCCTGGTGGAGCTCGAAGCACCGTTCGGGCGAATCCACTGGGACCTCGACGACGGCGAGGCCAGGAGCTGCTACGACACCGACGAGACGGACGTCTGGGAGATCCTCCCGCCGCGCCGCGTGCAGCTCGTCGCGCGAAGGGACCTGGACCCCGATCCGCCGCCCGACTGGACGATCGCGCTCGGGGACGAGTTCCGCAGCGTCGGACGGGTGCTCCCCCGCATCGGGATCGACTCCATCGATGGCCTCGCCGCCGCCGAGCCCGAGCAGCTCATGCATCGCATGCTGGCACTCCGCGGCGACCGGGAGGCGCCGATCAACCGGCGCCTGCTCGCCGAGTCCGTCCTCGCGGCGCGAGTCGCCGTGGGGGCGATGGCGCTCCGGGGCGAGGTGCAGACGCAGGTCACGCTTCGCGCCAATGCCACGTTCACGCGGAGCCTCCTCCCCGCCTTGCCGGGCGACCTGGTGTTCACCGTCGATCTCCAGCCAGGCCAGACTGCCGAGCTGCGGATCGACGGACCGTCCGCGCGGATCCGCCGCAAGGTGGAAGGGGCGGACACGATCGCGCTCGCCGTCTCCGCGGCGGACGTCGCCGCGAAGCGGCCGTTCCGGGTGTCGCTCGCGAACACCTCGGGCGACTCCATCGGCGGCATCGTGAAGGTGAGCTCACCGGTCGCGAAGCACGTCCCCGGCGGCCTCGCGCTGCAACCGACGGTCGAGCAGCGGATCTCGAACATCCTCACCGCGCTGGCTGCGCAGAACCCGGGCCTCGGGACCGACGAGCCCGACGCGGTGCTCGCGCCCCAGAACATCCAGATGTGGCTCGATCGCGCGCGCACCCTCATGACCGAGCTGGGCGTCTGCAGCGTTCGCGACCTCGGATCGTTCCGGCTCGACCCGAACCGGAAGCTCCGCGTCGGCGCGTACGTCGCGCCCGTCGTCCAGCCGCCCCGGACGATCCCGACGATCCCGCGGTACCGCTTCGCCGAGCTGCTGCAGAACGTCCTGTACTACGAGCCGAACCTCGTCCTGCACGACACGGCCGTGGTCATGGCCGGCGAGTGGGACATCCGCGGGCAGGACGTCGTCGTGGGGCAGGAGGTCCGCGAGCTGGTCGTGATCGTCGAGTCCATCCGATACGACGGCGCGACCCGCATCACCTGGGAGACGCCGCCCCTCCCGCCAGCGGCCGCGTTCTGGCCCAGCCCGGCGGCTCCCGGCTCCAGCGGTGGGTCGCCTGGCGCCCAGGGTGGCGACGGCGAGGACGGGGATCAGGCTCCGCACCCGACGAAGAACGGCGGTGCCGACGCCGTCGTGCCAGCGCCCATCGTGACGATGTACGTGCTGAACGCGACGAGCGGGCTGCCGCCGATCGACCTGCGCGGCCAGGATGGCGGGCGCGGGGGACGTGGGCAGGACGGGGGGCGCGGCGGCGACGGCGCGACCGGGCTGCGCGCAGACGGGACGTTCTTCGGCGGCTGCTGTCGCAGCGTCGGGTCGGGCGGCGATGGCGGGCTGGGCGGGGATGCGGGACGCGGCGGCACCGGAGGGAAGGGAGGCGACGGCGGGAGGCTCACGCTCCTCACGACGCACCAGAGCATCGCCGCGCTCGACGCGGCGCCGCCGTCGATCGACGTGAACCCCGGTGGTGGCGGCCCGGGAGGCGACCCCGGGAATGCGGGCCTGGGTGGTAACGGCGGCGCCGCCGGCACCGCGGATTGCGAGACGTGGTGCGACGAGCACCCGGAGCGACGCGGCGCGCGCGGCGCCGACGGCGCCGCTGGGATCCCCGGGGCGTTCGGCCCGCCGGGCCCGAGCGTCGTCCCGGACGCGATCCAGATCCTCCCGATCACGCCGCAGCAATGGTACGACGAGCTCAACCGTCCGCACATCCTCAGCCTGAGCGTCTACGAGGCCGAGCCAGGCCAGACCGTGTCGATCGCGGGGCAGAACTTCGATCCGTCGATCGATCGCGTGTTCTTCGACGGCGCGGACGTGGGGCCCGTCGCGAGCGCGACCACCGCAGCGTTCGTGGTCCCGAACGACTCCGACGGCGGGTTCCACCCCGTGGTCCTCCGACCAGCCGGCGTGTCCGATCGCCGCAGCAACCGGGTGATGTTGCGAGTGCTTCCCAAGCTTCTCGCCCTCCCCTCGCCGCCGCGCTGGATCGAAGGTCAGACGGTGGTCCTGAACGGCCTCGCCTTCGCGGGTGGTGCCCAGGTGTTCGCGGAGGATCGCTCGGTGGCGCCGGCCCTGAGCTATCTGCTCCCCACGTCGAGCGTGACCCGCACGGCGATCACGCTCACGATCCCGCCGGCCCCGCTCGGCTCACTGCGTGGCGTCCGGCGGATCGTCGTGCGAAATCCGGACGGTGGCACGAGCCGCGACGAGCGGGCGATCCGCATCAGCGACACGATCGTGGTGCGTGTCGCCGCGTTCAGGGTGGTCGGCACGAGCCCCGGAAGCGGGACCACGCGTACCGCGGCCGAGATCGCAGACCTCTTCAGCGAGGGGGGCGCGTTCTCGGTGACGGCCCCGTGGGGGCAAGCTCGGATCAGCTTCCGCCTCGTCCAGGGAGTCACCGACGTCTCGACCACCGACGTCCACGCGAACACGTGGCCCATCGACGACCCGGCGGCCGACCGGGCGCTCTTCGCCGCGGCACCGGGCGTGCTCGGGGCGCTCAACTTCTTCTTCGCGCGCGACGTCGAGTTCGCCACCGCGTACGCGTACTTCGGCGGAGGACCGCTGTTCATCGGCGATGAAGGTGGGCCGCTCGGCCCCGTCGATCTCCAGCAAGTCGTCGCGCACGAGATCGGTCACGCCCTCTGCCTGCGCCACGTCTGCGATGCGGGCGAGGGGCCGGGCACCTTCTTCGATCGCGCCTGCGACGGCGGCGACGAGACGTTCCTCATGTACCCGTTCTGGGATGCCTCGGATGGAATGGCGATCCACGGCGGTCAGGTGGATCCCGCGCGCATCGGGGCTACACACGTGGAGGACGGGAAGGTGGCGTCGCTGCCCGCGGGGTCGCTGTTCATGGGCAACAACACCATCCCGCAGTGCGCCACGGCCGACGCGCAGGACTGAGCGAGGTCATCATGCCGACCGAGAACGAGATACGCGTCATGAAGCTGCTCACGGCGACCGACCTCTCGCCGAGCGCCGCCGCCGAGGCGATCGTCGAGTGGGGCAACGAGGCGGTCACCGTCGTGTGCGAGGCCGCCCTCGGGCAGTACCCCGGGCTTCGCCTCAAGGTGCGGACCAACGCCGCGGCCCTCCTCGGCTGGATCGACCACCCGCAGGCGACGGAGGCGATCGACCTGCTGATCCAGGACTCGAGCCCCGATCTGGCGGTTCGTGCCATCCGCGCCGCGGGGCGCAAGAAGGACGACCGGTTCGTCTCGCGGCTCGGCGAGATGCTCGAACGTCCCGAGACGACGCCGATCCTCGCGGCCGAGGCGGTGCGCGCCCTCGTCTCGATCGGCTCGGCCAGAGCGCAGAGCGCGGTCGGCAACTACGAGGCAGCGAATCCGCGGACGGTCCCGCACCGCGCCAGCCGCGCGGTGGCCGACGTGCTCGAGAAGAGAAGCGCGCGTTGACTCCGCCCATCAGGAGCAGATCATGGAGACGACCCGCACAGCCCGCAGACCGCGACGCCTTCCGCGCACTTCCCCTGCGGTTCACTTCTTACGACCCGTCTTCGTCGCCATCGCCGGCCTCCTGGCATACGGCGGTCATCGCCACGACCCGTACGTCATGGCCGCAGCGGCGTTGCTCGCATTGGTCTCGGTGCTGCCCGCGCTCGGGCTGCACACCAGCTACCGGAGACGGCAGGAGCAACGCAGAGATGTCCGCTGCGGCTGAAGATCCCTCCATCAACCGCGAGAGGGCGATCCATGCCCAGATGTCTGGAGTGGGGCCAGGAGCGGCACCAGGAGTGTTCCGAGTGGAAGGACGAGGGCGAGAGCAGCTGCTCGGATTGGGACGAGAATTGTTGCGACTGGTGGCCGTGCTCCTGGGGATGCAAGCTCATCACCTGGGTTTGCGTGGCCTGGGTGTGGGTCTCGAACTGGGTTTGTGTCGGGTGGACCTGGATCACCACGGCCATCTGCCTGGTCTGGGACGTGGTGACGACGATCGTGAACGCCATCATCGTCACGCTCGAATCGATCCTCGGCTGGGTGCTGGATGCCATCGCTCTCGTGGTCGAGCTCATCTTCGAGATCCCTTACCTCGGCCGCCTGATCAAGTGGCTGTGGAATCTCATCACCGCGATCGCCTGGATTCTCGCGTCGCTGGTGGATGCGCTCTGGGGCCTGATCGGGATCCGGCCGGAGAAGAAGCTGCGCATCTGCACCATCATCCTCCGCGATGAGAACGGAAACCAGGTCGCCGCCACACCCTATGTCGTCAATCTGCTGCAACACGCCGTCGAGATCCTGCGCCGCGAGGCGAACATCCGGGTCATCCGCCTGGCGCCATTCGAGTACGACTCCGGGCTCGCCGGCGACGAGACGGTGAGCGAAGACTGGGTGCAGGTCGACGGGGGCAACAGTGAAGCAGACACGCTCGACGTCCCGTGCAACGCGTCGGGATTCGGCGCGGACCTGGGGTTGACCGGGACGAAGCTCGATTTCATGGCGACCACCAAGTGCTTCTTTGGCGACTTCCGACGTGTGGTCGGCTACGGCGCGCCGATCACCTGCTTCGTCATCCGCACCGTCCCGGGCGACGGCGGCGGTTGCGGCTCCTTCGGATGTGGGCTGTGGATCACCGACTACATCACCGTCCGCAACCAGCCGTGTGGCGGCGAGGGTCCGCAGATCAACCGTCGCGTCGCGGCGCACGAGCTGGGTCACAGCGGCAACCTCTGGCATCTCGATGCGGCCAGCAACACGACGAACCTCATGGGCGTTCCCTGGGACGGGAGCGACCCACCGACGATGACGCGGCTCAGCACCTGGCAGATCCTGCTGTGGCGCGCCTCGAAGCACGTGACGTACTTCTAGGGCACTGTCGTGATCCGCGACGTCCTCACCGTGCACACGGCGAACGAGCTCGGGGGCATTCTTTTCGGCCGAGCCCGGCGCCACGCGCGCCGCGTGGTGCTGGCCTTCGAGGACATGCCCCTCGCCGAGCGGAACCGGTGGGAGAGGCGCATCAACCGGTACGACCGCGCGTGCGGCTGCGGCAGCGCAGCGCTCGCGCTGGTCGTTGCGTTGGCAACAGGCGGCGTGCTCGCTTCCTACCACCGAGAGCTGGTCTTCCAGCGGCCGCTGCTCGCCGGTGGCGGCGCCCTGCTCGCCTTGGTCGCCGCCATCGGCGTCGGGAAATCCGTCGGGCTCTTGATCGCGCGCCAGCAACTGAAGTGGACGGTGTCGTCGTTACGGCATCGACTGGACTCGCTCGAGGGCCAACAGGACGCAGGGCGAGGTCCATGGGGGGCCCCTGGCAGCCGGTAACCGCCCGTCCGCCGCTCAGAGCGTGATCACCTGGTCGAGCTTCGCGCCCGAGAGCGCCTTGTACAGGTCCGGGAAGCAGCCGATGGGGATCCCCTCGATGAGCCGGTCGGCGATGGCGCGCTGGTAGCAGCACTGGTCGCAGCCCATGAGCAGCATGCCGCTCTTGCGCGCCACCGCGGCGAGGCGCTCGCCGGTGGGGTTGCCCTTCACCAGCAGATACGTGTTGTCCACGAAGAAGAACATCCCGACCACGGTCGCGCCGTGGCGGCCCTCCTCGAGCTGCGGGACGATCATCTTCTCGAGGATGTACGACGCGTTCGGCGTCGAGAACACGTAGGCGACGTTCAAGCGCTGCTCCCTTCCGGCTGGGCCGCGGCGGCCCGTACCGCGGCCGCGACCAGGTCCGCGCGATCGAGGTGGACGGGGTGCACCCCGCTCACCTGGGCCCGAAGGAGCGCCGGCGTGAGGTCGCCCGGTGGCGTGCCCGCCTCGAGCAGCGCGCAGGCGGCCTCGGCGTAGGCGAGCAGCGAGGCGCAGGTGGTGGCGCGGAAGCGCGCCCGGACCACCCGCTCGCGCTCGAGCCACAGCCCGATCCGCACCCGCAGGCGCTCGCCGCCGTCGGCCCCACCCGCCCGGTCTGCCCGGTCGACCGCGGCGCCGTGGCGCAGGCTCGAGACCAGGTCGGCGACGGAGCGGGACACGGCCCCTCCCCATGCCACGCCTCCGCTCGGCGTGCGTGTACCGGAAGGGTCGCAGCGCGTAGACTGCGCCGCCATGCGAAAGAAGATCCTGCTCCTCGGCTCCGGCGAGCTCGGCAAGGAGTTCACCATCGCGGCGCAGCGCCTCGGCCAGGAGGTGATCGCCGTCGATTCCTACGATGGCGCGCCCGCGCAGCAGGTGGCCCACGCCCGCGAGGTCGTGAGCATGCTCGACGGCGCGGCGCTCGACGCGCTGGTCGCGAAGCACCGGCCCGACGTGATCGTCCCGGAGATCGAGGCCATCCGCACCGAGCGCCTCCAGGCGTACGAGGCGCAGGGCGTCCAGGTCGTCCCGAGCGCCCGCGCCGCCGCGGTCACGATGAACCGCCGCGCCATCCGCGACCTCGCCGCCCGCGAGCTCGGGCTCGCCACCGCGCGCTACGCCTACGCCTCGACGCCCGAGGCGTTCCGCACGGCGGTCCGCGAGATCGGCCTCCCCTGCGTGGTGAAGCCGCTCATGTCCTCGTCGGGCAAGGGTCAGAGCGTGGTGCGCGCGGAGGGCGACATGGAGGCCGCCTGGGCCTACGCGATGTCCGGCACCCGCGGCGACCTGCGCGAGGTGATCGTCGAGGAGTTCATCTCGTTCGAGTCGGAGATCACGCTCCTCACCGTCACCCAGCGGCGCGGCGAGACGCTGTTCTGTCCGCCCATCGGCCACCGCCAGGAGCGCGGCGACTACCAGGAGAGCTGGCAGCCCCACCCGGTGCCGGCGCCGCTCCTCGAGGAGGCGCGGCGGATGGCGGCGGCGGTGACCCGCGCGCTCGGCGGCGCGGGCATCTTCGGCGTGGAGCTCTTCCTGGGGAAGGACCGGGTCTGGTTCTCGGAGCTGTCGCCGCGGCCGCACGACACCGGGATGGTGACCCTGGCCGGCACGCAGCCGCTCGACGAGTTCGAGCTGCACCTGCGCGCGGTGCTCGGCCTGCCCATCCCGCCCGTCACGCTGGTCCGGCCGGGCGCGAGCGCGGTGATCCTGGCGCGCGGCACCGGCGCGCCGACGGTGCGCGGGCTGGAGGCGGCGCTCGCCGAGCCGGGGGCCGACGTGCGGATCTTCGGGAAGCCGGCGCTGCGCCCGCACAGGCGCATGGGCGTGGCGCTCGTCGCGGGCGCGCCCGGCGACGATCCGCGCGCGCTGGTGGAGCGGGCCAAGGCGGTCGCCGCCCGCGTCACCGTCGATCCGTAGCGCGACGCCTGTCGCCGCGGCGACGGGCGGGGGCCGTCCGGCGCGTCGCCGCGCCCACGCGAAGTGTGTCCCGCGCGACACGTCGTGCGGAAAGCGCGCGCCGCAGCAGGGCGCGACGGCGGGCACGCGCGGTGCAGTACCGGGGATCGTCTCGCAGCCTCCTTCCCCCGGAGTCCCACCATGTTCGAACGCGCCGCCTTCCTCGCCATCCCCGTTGCGCTCGCGATGCTCGCGGGCGCCTGCTCCAGCCGGTCCGACGCGGCGGTCCCGCCGTCGCCGTCCGCGCACGCGGCGACCGCCCTCCCCGACCCCGCCGCCGTCCCCGCGCCGGCGCCGGTGCCGGAGCAGGCCGGCTTCCGCCCCGCCGAGCCCGAGCCGCAGCCCAGCGTCGAGGAGATCGCCGCCTTCCAGGCGCCGGTCCCGAAGTAGACGACCCCCGGCCTCCCCCGCCCGCCGCGGGGGAGGCGCGCCGGGCCGCGCCGCGTTGCGCCCTCGCTGGCTGGGGATTAGCCTCGCGCGCGTCCATGCCCTCCGATCCCGCGCGCCTCGAGGCGCTCCGCCAGGCGCTCCTCGCCGAGGCCACCCGCCTCGCCCCCGCCAGCCTGGAGGCGCTCGCCCGGCCGGCCCCGGTGCCCGCCGATGGCCTGCGGGCGTTCGCCGCGACGCTCCTGCCGGACCGGGAGGCGCTGCGGGCCTGGCTGGAGGCCGCGCTGGCGGCGCCGCGCGCCGGCGCCGGGTTCGCGCAGGATCCCGCCGGCGATCTCGCCGCCCGGCTGGTGACGGCGCTGCTCGCCCGCAACCAGTTCCTGCCGGTCGACGCGCGCGAGGAGGGCCGGCTGGCGGGGCTCGTGGCCGGCGCGCTCCGCTCCGGCGCCGGCGCGCTCGCGACGGCGCGCACCGAGGGGGCGCTCGCCGTCGCGCTGGCGGCCGTGGCCGAGGCGTTCCGGGCGGACCTGGCCGGCTTCGTGGCCGGGCTCGGCGGCGGCGCCGCGCCCGCGCTGCGCGAGGTGGTCTCCGCCGAGTACGGGCCCGAGCTGCAGCTCCGCGTGCTCGGGCTCGATGCCGGCGCGCTCCTCGCGCCGGTGCTCGACCTCGGCTGCGGGACCGAGGCGCGGCTGGTGCGCTGGCTCGCGGCCCGGGGCGTGGACGCGCGCGGGGTGGACCGCGCCGCGGCGCCCGCCGGGCGCGTGCAGCGCGGCGACTGGCTCACCGTCCCGGTCGCGCCCGCCAGCCTCGGCACGATCGTCTCTCACCTGGGCTTCTCGCTGCACTTCCTCCACCACCACCTGCGCCCGGGCGACGAGGCGGTCCGCTACGCGCGCCGGTACATGGAGCTGCTGCGCGCGCTGCGCCCCGGCGGCACGTTCGCGTACGCGCCGGGCCTGCCGTTCGTGGAGGCGCACCTCCCCCCGGATCGCTGGCGCGTGGAGACGACGCCGGTGCCGGCGCCGCCGCCTGCCGCGCCGGGCGCGGCGGCGCTGCCCTGGTACGCGTGCCGCGTCACGCGCCGTGCGTAGCCGCTAGCGCCCGAACAGCCCCTTCAGCTTCTTCCGCGCCTCCTCCTCGAGCTGCTGCTTCCGCTTCTGGGCCTCGTCGCGCGCCTTCTGCTCGGCCGCGGCCTTCTGCTTCTCGAGGTCGGCGCCGGCCGCGCCCGCCTTGTCCCCGAGGAGCTTCCCGGCGACCGAGGTCGCCGCCTGCTTCGCGATGGCCTGCACCGCCGCGTCGAGCGCCAGCCCGTCGAGGCGCGGGCTCCAGGCCGGGCCGGAGAGGTTGAACGTCACCGGGATGGGCGCGCTCATCTTCGCCCGGCCGCCGCTGATCTTCGCGATCACCTCCGGGCCGAGCTCCAGCGTGGTCGGCATCTGCAGCGTGCCGTCCAGCCGCACGCCGCCGTCGAACGAGAGCGCGTTGTCCCCGGTCTTGATCCTGATCGGCTTGGTGAGCTTCGCCACGCCGTTCGCGATCTGGAACGCGAAGCCGACCTGCTTGCCCAGGCTGGTCGAGCCGCCCTCGGTGACGCGCCCGCCCGCGAACGGGAGCTTCGAGGCGATGGGCGCGGCGACCGCGGCCACCAGGTCCTTCCCGAAGAACGCGCCGTCGCGCAGGTCGCCGGTGAGCGAGCCAGTGGCGCTCTGCTTGATGGGGTCGAGCGAGGTGCCCTTGCCGGTGAGCTGCAGCGCGGCGTCGAGCTTGCCGCCGAGCACCTTGCGCTTCGAGAAGAGCGCCAGCATCTGCTCGCCCTCCACGCCCTTCATGGTCACGTCGATCTTGAACGGGTCCTCCGGGTGGGCGAGCTTCACCGCGGTGCCGCCCGCGGACACGTTGCCGCCGAACGCGACCAGCCGCGCCTCCTCCAGCGTCACCGCGTCCTCCACCACCTTCACCTTCAGCACCACCTCGCGCAGGTCCTGCTGCTTCATGCGCAGCAGGCCGAGCCGCACCCTTGCCGTTCCGGAGAGCCCCGCGAACGTCTTCGGGTCGAGCGGCTTCGAGGCCTCCGCCTGCTTCGGCGGCTCCGGAGCCCCCTCCGGCGCAGGGATGAGCAGCCGGTCGAGATCGAGCCGCTGCCCGGACAGCTCCGCGTCGAAGCGCGTGGTGGGCCGCTCCTTCGTGCCGCCCATGGCCACCCGGGCCTTCCCGGCCAGCGCGTCGCCGAGCAGGTTCAGGTCGAGCCGCGTCAGCTCCACCTGCTGCTCCGCGCCGGCCTTGCGGTACGTGCCGGCCGCGCGCGCCGACATGGGATCGCCCGGCTTCTTCGCGACGGCGCCGCCCGGCCGCAGGTCCACGCCGGCGAGGTCTGCGCTCGCGTCGAAGCGGACCACGCCGCCCTGCTGCGCCAGGTCGGCGCGGGCCACGAGCGCCATGGGCGCGCCCGCAGCCTTCGAGAGCTGCCGCGGGATGGACAGGTGGACCGGGCCGAGGTCCACCCGCAGCTCGAGCGACTGCGCCGCCTGCCCGCCCGAGCCCTTCAGCGACAGCCCGATGGGCCCGGCCACCACGTTGCCGCCCAGCTGCTTCCGGAGCGGCGGGTAGTAGGCGGTGAGCGCGGCGAGGTCGAGCCCGCGGGAGACGATCTCCAGCCCCTCCACGCGCGGCGCGTCGCCGCGCAGCCCGGTGGCGGCGCCGTGGCCGGTGAGGCCCACCGGCCCGGCCGTGAGCTCGAGCTTGCCGATGCGCAGGTCGCCGTGCTCCGCGTCGGCATCCAGGTCGGCGTCGAGCGCCGCGTCCAGCTTCTTGCCGCCCTCCTGCCCCGCGAAGGCGAGCTGGTCCGCGCGGAAGCCGCCCTTCACCGTGGTGCGCCCGCTGCCGCCCGGCACCGCCGCCCCCAGCACCACCGCCAGGTCGGCCTGGAAGCGGCCGCCGCGGAACCCGGCCTCGCCGGGCACGAACGGCGCGAGCGGCCCGAGATCGATGGGCTGGACCTTCAGCGTGACCTGCTCGGGCGTGGGCACGAGCGTGGGCGGCAGCGGCGCCGCCTTGACCCGCAGCTCCAGGTTCTGCACCTTCGCCAGCACCGCCGCCTTGAGGACCACCTCGAGCGGCCGGCCGGCGCGCAGGTCGCGCACCTCGACGTCGAGGTCGTCCACGTACAGCTCCTCGGCGCCCTTCACGCTCCGGTCGAGGAACGCGATGCGCGCGTTCTCCACCGCGGCGCGGTCCACCCGCACCGCCGAGAGGTCCGCAGGCTTCTGCTCGCCCGCCGGCGCCTCCGCCGCGGGCTCCTTCGCGGACGTCTCCTCCAGCCGCTTCGCCACGCGCTCCACGTTCGTGGTCCCGTCGGGGAAGCGGATCACGTTCACCCGCAGTCCATCCACGACCGCCTCGCGGACGGTCACGCGCTTCCCGCCCGAGAGCAGCGCCCCGATCAGGTTCACCTCGACCTCGGCGCGCTCCAGCGTGGCGAGCGGCCGGTCCTCGCCCTCCCCTGCGCCGACCGACACGCCCGCGACGCGCACGCCCACGCCGCCGAGGAGCCGGGTCTTCACGCTCTCGACGGCCACCGGGCGCCCGAGCTGCTGCGAGAGCCGGTCCGTCTGCTTGCGGACCTGCGAGAGGAGGATCCGGTCGAGGAGCAGCACGGCGGCGATCCCCAGGACCACGACGACCGCGACGGCGACCCCGAGGACCTTCGGCCAGCGGCGGGAGCGAGCGGGAGGCATGGCCGGAGGCTACGTCGGAGCGGGCG
This sequence comes from Anaeromyxobacter dehalogenans 2CP-1, assembly GCF_000022145.1. NCBI lineage: Bacteria > Pseudomonadati > Myxococcota > Myxococcia > Myxococcales > Anaeromyxobacteraceae > Anaeromyxobacter > Anaeromyxobacter dehalogenans. The sequence goes on along the minus strand of NC_011891.1, from coordinate 2,138,582 downwards.
GGTTGTCAGCACGGAGCGTCCGGGCGCCGGGGCGCCGCCGGGCGCGCGGCGCCGCGCGGCCCCGGGCGAGCCCGCGGTGGGCGGCCGATGGCGCGGGCGGAAGGCCCCCTGCAAATCCTCCCCTCCCGGGCCGGCGCGTGGCAGGCTGTGTGATTCGTTCGCCGACATCTCGCCCGGAGCGCCGCCGTGCACACCCCGATCGCCCTCCTCGCCGCCCTCAGCCTGGCCGCCTCGAGCCCCGGGAACCCCCCGGCGCAGCCGGCCACGACCCGCGCGCAGGTCCCGGACCGCTACAAGTGGAAGCTCGCCGACCTGTTCCCGAACGACGCGGCCTGGGCCAGGGCGCGGGCGGACCTGGCCAGCCGGCTCCCCGGCTTCGACCGGCACCGCGGGCACCTCGGCGACTCGGCCAGGGCGCTCGCCGACGCGCTCTCGGAGATGGGCGCGCTGCAGAACGCGCTCGAGCGCGTCTACGTGTACGCCTCGGCCCGCGCCGACGAGGACACGCGCGAGCCCGGGCCGCGCGCCATGCGCGCGGAGGCGGAGCGGCTCGCGGTCGAGGCCCAGGCGGCGCTGTCCTGGGTGCGGCCGGCGGTGCTGGATCTGCCGCCGGAGACGGTGAAGCGCTTCCTGGGCGAGGACCCGCGCCTGCGCGAGTGGGCGTTCTTCCTCGACGACACGCTCCGCTGGAAGCCGCACACGCTGCCCGCCGGCGAGGAGCGGATCGTGGCGAAGACCGGCGACCTCGACGGCGCCGGGCGCGACGTGCACTCGGTCCTGCTCAACGCGGACCTGCCCTTCCCCACCGTGAAGCTCTCCACCGGCGCGGTCCGGCTGGACCAGGCGGGCTACGAGCGCTCGCGCACCAGCCCGGTGGCCGCCGACCGCGAGAAGGTCTTCCACGCCTACTTCGGCGCGCTGAAGCAGTACGAGCGCACCATCGGCACGGCCCTGTACGCGCAGGTGAAGGCGCACCTGTTCGAGCGCGACGTGCGCCGGTTCGACTCGTCGCTCGCGGCGGCGCTGTTCCGCGACAACGTGCCCACCGCCGTGTACGAGCGGCTGGTGGCGGACGTGAACGCGAACCTCCCCACCCTGCACCGCTACCTGAAGCTCCGGCAGCGCATGCTCGGCCTGCAGAGGCTCCGCTACGAGGACCTGTACGTCCCGCTGGTGAAGGCGGTGGACCGCCGCTACGACGTGGACCAGGCGGTGGCGCTCACGCTCGACGCGGTGAAGCCGCTCGGCGACGCCTACGTCGCGAAGCTGCGCGGGGGGTTCCAGTCCGGCTGGACCGACTTCCTCCCGGTGACCGGCAAGCGGGCCGGCGCGTACTCCACCGGCGTGTACGGCGTGCACCCGTACCAGCTCCTCAACTTCAACGGTCAGTGGACCGACGTCTCCACGCTCGCGCACGAGGCCGGCCACTCGATGCACACGGTGCTCGCGTTCGAGAAGCAGCCCTACGCCACCTCGAACTACGCCACGTTCGTCGCCGAGGTGGCCTCCACGCTCAACGAGAACCTGCTGTTCCGCCGCGCCATCGGGCAGGCGAAGGACGACGGCGAGCGGCTGGCGCTGCTCGGGAACCGCCTGGAGTCGCTGCGCACCACCCTGTTCCGCCAGACCATGTTCGCGGAGTTCGAGCTCGCCATCCACCAGCTCGCCGAGAAGGGCGAGGCGCTCACGGGCGAGAAGATGAGCGCGCTCTACCTGGGGCTGGTGCGCAGGTACTACGGGCACGACGCCGGCGTCTGCCAGGTGGCCGACCTGTACGGCGCCGAGTGGACCTACATCCAGCACTTCTTCCATTACGACTTCTACGTGTACCAGTACGCGACCAGCCTGGTCGCCTCCACCGCCATCGCCCGGGCCATCCGCGAGGACGAGGCGCAGGGGCGCACCGGGGCGCGCGATCGCTACCTGGCCATGCTCGCCGCGGGCGGCTCGCGCTACCCGGTCGACCTGCTGCGCGAGGCGGGGGTGGACATGACCACGCCCGCGCCGTTCGCGGCCGCCATGGAGGAGATGAACGCCACCATGGACGAGATGGAGCGCCTCCTGAAGCGGACCCCGGGCGCGGCCGGCCGGCCGGCGGCGCCCGCGAGGCCCGCGAGGCCCGCGAACGGCCGCTAGCGGCCCGGCACCACCGGCGACACCGCGGGGGGCGGCGCCTCCGGCGCGTGCGGCGCGAACGGCCACACCTGCGCGCGGCGCGCCAGCAGCAGGCCGGCGAGCACCGCCAGCACCACGAGCCAGGCCAGCCGGCGGCGCGTCCGCGCCCTGCGATCCTCGTAGGGATCGTCGAGCGTACGGCGCGCGCCGGGCGGCAGCGCCGCCGCGTGGGTCAGCGCCGCGCCCAGCGGCACGTTCACCTTCACCCGGCCGTTCACGGCCCAGCCGTTCGCGTCCAGCACCGGGCCGATGTTCCGCTGCCGGAGCTTGAGCCAGGCGATGAGCATGGACGGGCCGGAGATGACGAGCAGCACGCCCAGCACCGCCACCGCCTTCGCCCACCACGGCTCCAGGCCGACGAAGCCCGACACCAGCCCGCCGAGCAGCGTGCCGATGGCGCCGGCGCCCACGCCCAGGGCGGCGACGATCCCGACCATCTTGCCCACGTCCACGGCCGCCGGGACGGGCGGCTTCCCGCCGGTGGCCGCGCCCACCCCCGCCTCCGCGCCCGAGGCGAGGCGCGCCTCGGACGCCTTCTCCTTGGCGGCGGCGAACCGCGCCACCTGGTCCTCGATCATCCGCAGGAACTTCTTGTATGGCGAGAAGAACGCCTGGCGGATGGAGATCGGGTTGTCCACGATCTTCACGATGGCGGCGTCCCAGTCCCGCCCCTGCCGGTCGTAGAACAGGCCGTTCCGCCCCACCATCAGGTAGTCCGAGTCACCCTGCGTGAAGCAGGCCGCGATCTTCATGGCCTCGCCGCCGGGGCGGCGGCAGTCGCAGTAGGCGATGTACATGCGCGAGTGGGCGGCCAGCACCGCGTGCGCGCCCGGGTCGTCCACCCGCACGCACAGGTCGCAGCTCCGGCCGTCGAGGTACAGCGTGCCCGCCTGGAACACGGCCGGGCGGCGCGGGTCGTAGAAGTCGGCGAACGAGACGAAGTTGCGGAGCAGCAGCGCCAGGTCGCGGTGGTAGTGGACCATCCGCACCACGTCGCCGATGGCCGCCTCCTCCGCCTCGAGGGCGAGGTCGCGCGCCACGAGCGCCTCGATGGGCGCCTTCCCCATGGCGAGCAGCGCCCGCACGCGCGGCACGCCGAGCGGCTCCACCGCCTGCGCGGGCTTGGCCCCGAGCCACGCCTGGTACGGGAGGAAGCGCGCCGAGAGCAGCTCCCACTCGTCGGCCGTGAGCGCGGCCTTGTCCGCCCCGAGCACGGGCGCGACCACCTGCTCGCGCAGCGCGGCGAGCGCCGCGGCCCAGGCCGGGTTCAGCGGGCCGCCGAGCGGGAGCGGGCGCCCGGGCTCCACCCGCGCCAGCGGGAACGCGGCCACCTCGTCGCGCGACCGGGCCAGGTCGCGGGCCGCGAGCGCCACCAGCTCCGGCTCGGACCGGTTCATGGCCACCGCGGCGCGCGGGTCGAGCGCGGCCAGCCGGCAGCGGACGAAGTGGTCGTCGACCTTCTCCTTCACCACCCGGAACGCCTCCCAGGCCGCCGCGGTCGCCTCGCCCAGGAACGCCACGTCCGGCGCCTCGCCGGCCCTGGCCCAGGCGTCGAGCTTCGCCAGGTCCTCGAAGAAGGCGTCGAGCCGCTTGCGGTCGACGCCGGGCTTGCCGCTCCGGTCGCGCTCGCTGCCGGCGCAGGCGATCGCGTCGGCGATGGCCTGGCGCACCTCGGGATCGTCGGCGGTCTCCGGCGGCACCACGCCGTCGCCGTTGAAGCGCGTGCTCTCGTACAGCCTGGTCAGGTCGGCCACGTCGGCCGGCAGCACCGCGGACGCCTCCGGCTTCCCGAGGTGGAACAGCACCTGGCGCGCGGCGCCGAGCAGCACGCGCCCCGCCGGCTTCGCGGCGTCGATGTCGGCGAGCGGCAGCGCGTCGCCGCCGCGCAGCAGCGACTCCAGGTCCACCAGCCGCTCGTCGCACCAGCGCAGCGCGGTCAGCACCTCCGGCGCGCGGACGCGGCCGTCGCGATCCAGGTCGAGCAGCTCCAGGGTGCGCGCGTCGAGCTCCAGGCCCCGGGTCGGGCAGGAGAGCGCCACCCAGAGCTTCTGGTCCAGCTCGGCGAGGCGCGCGAGGTCCTCGCCGGTCTCGAGGTAGGGCTGCTCCAGGCCGCCGACGCGATAGAAGCGCCAGCGGTGCGGGCCGGCGCGCTTCGGCGGCGCGCGCGGGACGGGCGCGGACGGTGGCGGCGGCGTGGCGGGAACCGCGGCGGCGGGCTCGGACATGGACTCCCCCGGTGCAGGCGGCCGCCCGGCGGGCGCACGGGCGGCGGACCGGTCCGTTGTATCCCATGCCGCGGGCGGGTGGGTACCGCGCGGTCGGCCGCGCGGCCGCACCGGCCCGGCGGGCGCCGGCACGCCCGCCCGCTGCGTGTGTAGAATCGCCAAGATGTGGACCCCGGACCTCGCGCTCCTCGACGCGCTGCCCTCGCCGGGCGTGCTCGGCGTCCTCGAGGCGGCCTGGGTGGTTGCGGCGAGCTGCTGGATCCTGCTGGAGCGCCGCTCCCCCACCGCCACGCTGGCCTGGATCCTGGCGCTCGCCGCCATGCCGGTGGTGGGCGTGGCGGTGTACCTCGTGGTCGGGCCCCGGCGGCTCGACCGCAAGAAGCTGCGCCTGAACGTGCTGAAGCGCGCCCGCGGCGCGTACCTCGAGGCGTGGGATCGGGCCACCGCGCGCGATCTCTCCAGCATGGGCCAGCTCGCCCGGCTCGCGATCCGGCTCCAGGCGCCGCCGCCCGAGACCGCGCGATCCGTCGTCCTCTTCTCGGAGGGCGACGACCACTTCGAGGCGCTGGAGCGAGACCTCGCCGCCGCCCGGCACCACGTCCACGTCGAGATGTACATCTTCGAGCGCGACCGGACCGGCGCGCGCGTGCTCGCCGCCCTGGCCGCCGCCGCCCGCCGCGGCGTGCAGGTGCGCCTGCTGGTGGACGACGCGGGGTCGCCGCGGCTCGGCGCCGCGCTGCTCGCGCCGCTCCGTGAGGCGGGCGGCGAGGTGGAGCGCTTCAACCCGATGCTCGTGTCGCGGCTGCGCGGGGGCTCGGCGAACTTCCGCACCCACCGGAAGATCGTGGTGTGCGACGGGCGGGTGGGCTTCACCGGCGGGATGAACGTGTCGGACGACCAGAGCGCCGCGGCGGTGGGCCGGTCCGCCTGGCGGGACACCACGGTGCGCATCGAGGGGGCCGCGGTCCACGGCCTGCAGCTCACCTTCCTCGAGGACTGGGCCTTCGCCACCGGCAAGACCGGCTCGCCGCTGCCGGCGGGCGGGCTCCGGCCGTACTTCCCCGACGAGCCGCCCGGGTCGCACGAGGTGCAGATCGTGCCGTCCGGCCCGGACCAGGACACGTCCGCGGTCGGCCAGCTCCACGTGGCCGCGATCGGCGGCGCGCGCGAGCGCGTGTGGATCACCACCCCGTACTTCGTGCCCGACGAGGCCCTGCTCGCGGCGCTGACCAGCGCCGCGCTCCGCGGCGTCGACGTGCGCCTGCTGCTGCCGCGCCGCACCGACTCGCGGGTGGTGGACGCCGCCTCGCGCACGTACCACGACGCGCTGCTCGCGGCCGGCGCGCGGATCTGGCTCTACGGACCGCGCATGCTCCACGCCAAGACCTGCCTCGTGGACCAGGACGTCGGGATGATCGGCACCGCCAACCTCGACAACCGAAGCCTGCGCCTCAACTTCGAGGTCACGGCCGTCCTGTACGGCGCCCCCGCGGTGCAGGCGCTCGCGGACCTGTTCGAGCGCGATCTGGAGGTGGCCCGGCCCAAGACCACGCGCGAGGCCGACGCGCCGTTCCTGTCGCGCCTGGGCGCCAGCGCGGCGCGGCTGCTGGCACCGCAGCTGTAACGAGGGCTGCGGCCGCTGCCTCCCCAGCCATGCGGCTGGGGCCGCTCCCCGGAAGCCGCGTCAGGCGCCCGCGGCGCCGCCGCGGTGCCGCGGGTTGCGCCGCGCCCCGCGCGCGCACTCGAGCTGCTGCGCCACCATCTTCCGGAACGCCTCGCGCATCGGCTCGAAGCGGGCCGGGTCCTGTTCCAGCGCGCCGAGCGCGAGCGCCACCGCCTCGAGCGTGGACAGGTACTCCGGCTCCGGCTCGCGCCGCAGCCCGGCGTAGCCGCCCGGCCCGTCGGGCACGACCGAGATCCGCGGCAGCGCCGCCAGCGACGGGCTCGCCTCCACCATCTTCCGCGCCTGGTGCCAGGTGCCGTCCACCGCCACCAGCACCCGGGGCGGATCGGCGGCGCGCGCCGCGGCGGGGACCGAGCCCTCGCCGGGGAACAGCAGCGCCGTCCCCGGGCCGGCCACCACCTCGCGCACGCGCGGGTGATCCTCGAAGCGGACGCCCCGGTGCAGCTCGCAGCCCTCCAGCGCCAGGCGCGTGAGCCAGGCGGTGCAGATGGCGAGCCTGGCCTCGCGGGGATGCTGGAGGATCACCACGCGCGTCCGCGCGCGCACCGCCGGGAGCGACGCGCACAGGCAGAGGGCGGTGGGGCGCAGGCAGCGGCGGCAGAGCTCTCGCACGGGACGCGGAGCCTAGTCGAACCGCCGCGGATCCGGAACCGGTCGGCGCCGTGGGGATGGACGTATACTTCCCGGAGCGCGCGGCCGGAGGCGGGGCGGCGGGCGGAGGGTCGGTGCATGGGGGAGCCACGCGGCGAGGGGACGGCGTCGGAGCGGCGCATGCGCGCCATCCGCAACCTCGGGATCATGGCGCACATCGACGCCGGCAAGACGACGCTCACCGAGCGCCTCCTGTTCGTCGCCGGCCGCACCCACAAGATGGGCGAGGTGCACGAGGGCGCCGCGGTGATGGACTGGATGGACCTCGAGCGCGAGCGCGGGATCACCATCACGTCCGCCGTGACCCGGCTCGAGTGGCGCGCGCACGAGCTGCACCTCATCGACACGCCCGGCCACGTGGACTTCACCATCGAGGTCGAGCGCTCGCTGCGCGTGCTCGACGGGGCGGTGGCGGTGTTCGACGCGGCGCACGGGGTGGAGCCGCAGAGCGAGACCGTCTGGCGGCAGGCCGACCGCTACCACGTGCCGCGCATCGCGTTCGCGAACAAGATGGACCGCGTCGGCGCCGACCTCGGGCACACGCTCGCCTCGATGCGCAAGCACTTCCCCGACCACGTGGTCGCGGCGGTGCAGCGGCCGCTCGGCGCGGAGGCGGCCTTCTCCGGCTTCGAGGACCTGGTCGCCCGGCGCACCGTCCGGTTCGGCGATCCCGACGACCCGCGCGCGTTCACCGCCGAGCCGGGCATCTCGGCCGAGGGCGAGGCCGAGCGCGCCGCGCTGGTGGCCGCGCTGGCCGACCTCGACGACGCGGCGGCCGAGGCGGTGCTGTCGGACCGCGACCTCGACGAGGAGGGGCTGCGGTCCGCCATCCGGCGCGCCACGCTCT